>JAZPZJ010000029.1:0-79523 GCA_045544635.1 Oscillospiraceae bacterium | reverse complement strand
TTCCGCCATAGACGCAGCAATAAGCATACCGTAGCCATGTGCTTCGGAAACAGTAACAGGAACGGAATAGCCAGCTTCCGCAAAGGTTTCATCACCATAGAATACATAATACTGTGTTTTATCCTTGACGTAGGGATCCTGTGCAAGATATTTTTCTTTCCAATAGTCGTAAAAATCCACCGTTTCTTCGGAAAGTGTATTCACATTCACACCACGCACCTCCGCCATGGATACGACAGGAACAAAACATGTGCTCAAGGCAGAAACCGCAACAATCACAGCAGAAATTTTCTTGAAAATTCGCATAGTTCTTCCTCCAATCCGTATGCATCCTGCGTGTTTCAGATTTCATGATATGCAGGTAAAGTTTGATATAATTTTATTATAGCACTTATCATCCGGACGGTCAAGGAATAAACTGTAAAAATGAAAATGGAGTATTGAAAGGCGCGTTACCGCAAGCCCATCAAAATAGCCGTTTTCAAGTGAAATGAACATAGCATGAACAAATACGCCTTGATTTTGCATCAAAATTAGCGCCGGCTTCGAGAACAACTGCGTCAGAAACTGTTCCGTATCACCAAACAGCCTCGCCATTGCGGCGAGGCTGTTCTTTACTTCTTGGTGCGGATTATTTGACGGTTACTTCAAGTCGTCAGAAGAATTATGTTTTGCAGAGAATATGTTAAAGAGAGTCCAGAACCCTTTTGTTATATGCGATGTGTGATTGTGTCCTGTCAAACAACACTCTTCAGAAGCAAAGATTTCATAATAGCCAGATCAAATGCATCAATCTTTTCATCGGAATAAAGGTCGCCGGCTTTCCAATCTGACAGATTACCCTGATTGAGCAAAAACAATTGCATGGTGATAATATCAGTAACATTGAAAACCCCGTCAGCATTCACATCTCCTATCACAGGAGTCTCTGCTTCCATTTGATAGCTTTTGATAACAATCGTACCGTTCTGGGAAATATATGCTGCATAAATACATCCATCTGCATATACAACAGCCGGGGAATTCACAAGTTCTTTGGCAATGCTGTTTCCTGTTTTGACTAAATGATTATCGTAAGAATATAACGAGAAATCGTCCTCATTCTGCGTGTTGAGAGCCAGATGCAGCGTTTCATTGATGACAATGGGGATTGCCGTGAAGCAGCTGCCGGGAGTTCCTGACAATGGCAAACAAGTAATTTCATCACCATTCAGTAAGTAAACACTCTCATTTTCACCGGTAACAGCAGCATATACCATATTACCGCAGGCAGCAGAATCAATCATTTCAGATGATGATTCAGAGAGCGTGACAATACTCCATTGCGAGTCCTCCCATCGTGCCATTTTCGGTTTGCTGTTATCATTGAGATCACGATAGGACACAAATACATTGTCTGAAGAAGCCTGAATCGATAAACTGCAGGCGTTTTCTGATAAAACACCGCCCAATTTACTGAGGGTATCTGTTTCCGTATCATAGCAGGCAACCGATAATGCATAGGGGAAGCTGCCTTCGGTATAGGCGATATAGATGTTACCGTTGCAAGCGGATAGATCCGTATATTGAGCAATGAAAGTACTTTGATGAATGGTCTCCCATGTATTATTGACATAGCGTTTAAGTACATAATTAAAATCAGCATCATTATATAAAACATAGGGCACATTACCGGCAAAAACAAGTCGCCCGTTATAGAAGCTGTCGGAAATTCGACTGACTTCCGTTATCTCACCGGCATTCATTTTACACAACATTCCGTAAGAATTATGACCGCTGAGGATATAAACCTCATTGTTTTCAGAAACGCCCATATCAATCGTGACAGCACCTGAAAGCAAAGAAGTATCGGCAGCAGTACGCCACAAGCCGCTTTCTTCAGAAGAGGCAAACTCTGCTTTGAAAGAGAGTGTATCGCCATCCATTGTTATCTCACTGAGCCTGATACCACTGTTTGTTCCGTCTGAATATACAAGAGCCCCCTCAGCAATGCCGTCCTCAAAATTGAGCGAACCAATTTCAGTCATTCTGTCCTCACCGCCGTAATTGGAGGAGAAAATATCCCCTTCACCCGCATCAAGAACAGTTTCACCCGGACGGAAGACATAAATTTCATCCTTATCACTTTTGTAATTACCACTTATCTCCGTGTTGACTCTGTATACAACAAGCCCGCTGCCATAGATCTTAACGTCCATTTCTTCCGAATATGTTGCTCCCTGCTGACGATATTCAACGGCAAAGAACTCAGTATCCGACAAAGGAGTTTTCAGAAGATACAGTCTGTTTCCGCTGTCGGAAGAAGCGGGGGAGAGCGTATATGTTCCGTCGGAAGTAATTGTTTCCGAGTCAAGCCAGCCCGAAACCCTTGAACGCATGTATGCAAGGGGATACTGCACAAACACGGAGTTTGAAGCCATAATATCCCACTGCCCCACAGGGATGCCTGTTCTGCCTGAACGGTATAAAT
This sequence comes from Oscillospiraceae bacterium, assembly GCA_045544635.1. Classification (GTDB taxonomy): domain Bacteria; phylum Bacillota; class Clostridia; order Oscillospirales; family Ruminococcaceae; genus UBA3855. The sequence continues at coordinate 77,053 of JAZPZJ010000029.1, read as the reverse complement.
CGGGGTAACCGATCGAATGCATGAACTCATGACAAAGCACGCCTGCACCGCCGCTGATGTAATTGTCAAACAGGGAGATGCTGTTGTGCAGATTCAGCATACCCGTCGATTTTCCGTTGATCTCAAGTCCGTTCACACCGATGGCACACGGCCAGAAAATCGAGTCGGCACCTTCAGCGCTTGCGTCAACGATCAGAATAATATTATCTACGACATCGTCGTTGTTTCCATCAAGAGGTATGTCCTCCGAAACGGCAATATTTTCAATCGCCTCTATAGCGGCAAGCTCTGGATTGAGATAGGAACTTTCATCCTGCGTGAATTGATATGGAGTAATGACACCATCCTGAAGCTGCGGAAAATGACACTCGATATTCATCTGCCCATAGGATACGGTATTGATATACCCTGCAAGCGAGCGAACTGTTTCAGAATTATTGCACATCTCTTCGATCTCATCAACACGGTTATCCATAAAATTATAATTTTCTGTATTTTCAAACTGCGCAAAAAGAACAATGTTATGGACTGTTTCAACAGCTGCTTTTGCGGTGCTGTATTCGCATTCAATTGGTAAAGCGGTACAGATGCAGCCGATACTTAGTAAAAGAGAGAGCATTTTTTTGCCAATTTTCAAAAAATTCATAAGATCACTCCTAAAACAATATACCTTTACATTTATTATACAAATGTTTTCCTGAAAAATCAAGAGGTAAATTTTCAATCTGCACAAGTAAAGAGGGCTTAATCGAATTTTATTAGATTTTTTTGATCCTGCAGGGAATATATACTAAGGTTTTTTGAATCTGAGGGGATTTACGTTTATTTCGTTAATACGTTGTTTTCAGTCGTTAGAAAACAGCGTATTATTTTTACCTATGGGGACAGCGTAAACGAATGGCTGATGGTAAGGTTTCACTCCCCTACAGTCGGTTTCTCGTCTATCGTAAGGGCGAGGATGGACTTCCTGAAATCGTGCCGGAAGAAGCGGAGATTGTTCGTTTGATTTACCGCAGCTTTATGGAGGGACTAACCACAAACAAAATCGCACAGAATCTTATGGAACAGGAAGTGCCTGCACCTGGCGATCAGAAAAAGTGGTACAGCCGCACGATTGAAAGTATTCTGACCAATGAAAAATACAAAGGTTCGGCATTGCTTCAGAAGAAGTTTACTGTAGATTTCCTCACGAAAAAGACAAAGATCAACGAGGGTGAAGTACCGCAGTATTTCGTGGAACATAGCCATCCGCCCATCGTTGACCCTGAGGAATTTGATATGGTGCAGGCGGAAATGGTGCGGCGAAAGGAGATCGGCAGAACCTATAGCAGCAGTAATATTATTTCTTCAAGAATCATCTGCTCCTGCTGTGGCGGCTACTTCGGCTCAAAGGTCTGGCATTCAACCTCCAAGTACCGACGTGTGATATGGCAGTGCAATCATAAATTTAATAGCGAACGCTGCAAGACACCGCATTTTTATGAGGATGCCATTAAGGAGAAATTCGTAATCGCCTGCAAATCCGTGCTTGAGAATCGTGAGGATTTCCTTGCTGCCTGTCAGCAGGTACGGGATCTTCTCTCCGACTGCACAGCTTTAGAGAAAAAGGTGGATGAAGTGTTTGTTCAGCAAAATGAGGTCAATGCTATATTGCAGGCATACATCAGGGAAAACGCTGCAAAGCCGCAGAAGCAGGATGAGTACAACGAGCGATATAACGAATACGCCCAGAAATCAGCTGAAATCAAGAAAGCCATTGCCGCTGTGCAGGCGAAAATTGCACGGCGGCTGTCACGAAAGGAACTGCTGGACGGCATGCTGGTTTACATCCAAGACCAGTATACCCACTCACCTCGACAGAATCCTAACTCGGTTCGGGGCATGGTGCGTGAGCTGGAGACCGCTGATCTCGCCCTCGTGCAGTTTGATGAAAAGCTATGGCGGATCATGGTGGAAAACGTGATGGTTGGGCTGGATGGTGAGATGGTGTTCCGATTCCGGAATGGGATGGAAGTAACAGTATAATTGGTATATGACAACACCCCACAGGGCTGGCGGACTGGTTTGGTCTGCTTCCCTTGTGGGGTGTTTTTTCATGACATCCCTAATAAAACACGCTCCTTTTATGGTTTAAACCCAAATTGATAAATACCCACTATTGAAGTTTTCGTCAAAATATGATATAATATGACAAACGACACATAAGGAGCATCCCTATGGCGAAATCTGAGAATCAGAAACAGAAACTCCTATATCTGCTTAAATTCTTCTACGAAGAAACCGACGAGGAACATACACTTACCGTCAACGAAATCATTGAAAAACTGGAATGTAATGGTATCTCTGCCGCAAGACGATCAATTTATGATGATATACGTACTTTGCAGGATTTCGGAGTGGATATTGTTATGCGAAAAAGCAAAACCTGTGAATATTTTCTGGCATCCAGACTCCTTGAAACGGCAGAGCTTAGAATTCTTATTGACAGTGTGCAGTCCTCACGGTTTATTACAAAAAAGAAAAGTGAAGCACTTATAAAAAAGCTGAAAGGTCTCATAAGCAAACCACAGGCAAGGGATTTCTCCGGACAGATTTACATATACGACCGGATTAAAAACATGAACGAGTGCATCTTCTACAATGTGGATACACTTCATCGTGCAATTGCAGAGAATCGTAAAATAACATTCCGATACTTTGATTATAACATCAAAAGAGAAAAGGTTTATCGCAAAAAAGGGGCGGATTACTGTACAAATCCGATGGCGCTGACCTTTGATAATGAGAATTACTACCTTATCGCATATAATGAAAAATACGATGATTTCGTCCATTATAAGGTGGACAGAATGACTGATATTTCTGTCAGTGAGCAGCGGCGCAGTATGCCGAAAAAGCCTTTTAATGCCGCTTCATATGTGAATTCTATTTTCTCCATGTTTGATGGCGAAACTGAACATATCACTGCCATATTTGATAATGCATATCTAAATCTGGTGATTGACAGATTCGGAGATAATGTTCGATTGCAGAAGCTGGAGAACGACTGCTTTCAGGCGGAATTTAAGGCAGATGTCAGCCCCACATTCCTGTCATGGATGATCGGTTTCGGCAGCAGTGCAATTATCGTATCACCTGAGTGGGTGGCAGATGAAGTAAAGCGTCTTGCACTTGAAACAGCGAATACGTATGAGGAGGCTTTCGGAGAATAAGCAAAGTACTATTTATGGTACACCTGGCATGGTATAATCATATCAGCACCTGAAAAGCGAAAGCAGGCAGATGGAATTTTAAGTGTCAGGAGTATTCATAATGAAAAAGAAGCAAGCTATACAGAAAGATAAGTCGTCCGATATAATTATCGGCAGTGAATTTAAAAAAATAAAAATTCAGAAAACCGTTCCTTTCGAAGACAGAACACTGTATCTCAGTGAGGTTGACGAAGATGGCGCCTTTCATCTTGACTGCGTGAAAGGTGAGAAACTCATCAGAGCAACGATTCATATGCCTGAAGCAGGTTATCAATTTGAAATTTCATTTTCTGCTTCTGAAGAAGTTCCCGTAGATGCAATGATTGAAATTGAAAGCAGGCTCAGAAATTGCAAATCTCTCTATAACAAGGATTATAAAACTTTTATGGCTGATTTAGTTGAAATATTCAGGAGTACCAACATATAATCATCAGCAGCTTAAGCTGTGTAAGAAATTCTGAGGTGAACCAACATGCCCATTCTGGTAGAAAACATCAACGCACAAACCATTACCCCTGCAAACGGCAGGAATCCCCGACAGCTCTATGAGCATCAGGAAGCGGCAGTGAAGAAGCTGGACGCTATGAATAAGAAAAATGACTTCCGCACGCTGCTGGTACTGCCCACAGGCGGCGGTAAGACTCTGACCGCAGCACACTGGCTTCTCCGCAATGCTGTGGATAAGGGGAAAAAGATCCTATGGATAGCTCACCGCCACCTGCTTTTAGAGCAAGCTGCCGAAGCATTTGCACTCAATGCCTATACTGACAATATGGTAAACCGCACCGTATTCAGCTACCGTATTATTTCGGGTATGCATGACAAGCCCGTGCATATCAAGCCTACCGACAATATCATCATTGCGGGCAAGGACAGTATTATCCGCAGTTTGGATAAGCTAAACAACTGGCTCAGCGGCGAGGAGGTTTTCCTTGTCATAGATGAAGCACATCACGCTGTTGCAAAGTCCTATAAGAAAATCATTCAGTATGTTGCAGACAATGCAAAGTCCATGAAGCTTCTCGGTCTGACTGCTACGCCCTTCCGCACCTCTGAGGACGAGCAGGGTGCACTCAAGCAGATCTTTACGGATGATATCGTGTACAAGACTGACCTTGAAACACTGATCAAAAAGGGCATCCTTGCTACTCCCATTTTCGATGAATATAGCACAGAACTTCAATTTACTGAACATCTGGGTATCAAGGCCTTGAAAAGCATTGAAAATCTGGATATGATTCCTGAAAATATCGCCAACGATATTGCTGACAGTAAGGAACGTAACAGTCTCATAGTAAATAAATATTTGGAAAACTACGAAAAGTATGGACCCACTATTGTTTTTGCCCTCAATCAGAATCATGCTATTGCGCTGAATGCTTTGTTCAATGAAAAGGGCAGGAAATACGGCATCAAGTCCGAGTACATCATCTCCTCTGTTCGTGATGCCATTACAGGCATCACCCTTTCCAATGAGGACAATGAATGGAAAATTGAGAAGTACAGAAACAGCGAGATTCAGGTGCTGATCAATGTCAACATCCTTACAGAGGGCACGGATCTGCCGAAAACACATACTGTTTTCCTGACTCGTCCCACTGTTTCCACGGTACTCATGACCCAGATGGTGGGCAGAGCACTGCGTGGTCTAAAAGCCGGCGGTACAAAGGAAGCCTATGTGGTCAGCTTTGTGGACGACTGGAATGATAAGATCGCATGGGTGAATCCTGAAACACTTACTGATGCGGAATATCATGAAAAGATAACTGAGCATGAAAAGCGTGAGCATAATGTTCGACTGCTCGCTATTTCAAAATTGGAAGAATTTGCACTGATGGCAGATTCTGCGGTAGATACTTCTGCACTTGATGGGATCGCTGCCATCGAACGAATTCCACTTGGTATGTATGTGCTTTCTACATTTGAGTGCAATCACCAGATCCTTGTATACAACAGCACTGAAACCGCTTACAAGAGCCTGATTCGTGACCTGCCAAATCTCATGGAGCATTACGGCATTGACGGTGAAACCATTCCTGAGGGTACACTGGAGGATATGACAGAGCACTGTTTTGAAAGTTATTTTGATGAGAATATGATCCCTTCCTGCAGCCGCAAGGACATTGAACATCTGCTGAAATTCTACGCACAAAAGGCTGTGGAGCCTCTGTTTGTCACCATTGATGAGATGGACAGAAGAAAACTGAATGTATCTGAAATTGCTAAGAAAATCTATGATGAGGATATGCGCAGAAGTGAGAAGAATGCTTATATTCAGGAGCTGTGGGATGAGGAAGGCAGCATGATTCCTGTGTATTACACAAATCAGTATTTCTTCAAAAGACTTATTGATTTAGAGCTTGATAAGCTGGATGGAGATATTGAAATCACATCAGAAGTGCCGCAGAGCGAAGCAGAAATGCGGAATCTGGAACAGCTTCCTTTGCAGAGAATCATTGCACTTTATCCGAAGATCGGTCTTGCACTCAAGGAAAACACCTACACAGCGGCAAGAAATACAAATGGACTTTATGTGTGTGCTGAATGCGGCGAGACCTTCCCTACCCGTACCTATCTGCAGGTTGACCATATTGTACCTATGGCAAAGGGCGGTCTGACCGTACAGGAGAATTTACAGGTGCTTTGCAGAACTTGCAATATGCGGAAGAGTGATAAATAATGGTACATACAAAGTATAAGCTTACACCGCAGGATGCTGCGACCTACTTTTTCATTGAGAACTTTTCTCATAAAAGAGAAAGTGAGATCCTTCTTGATTTGTATGAATATCATAATGAAATGATCGTATGGGATTATCGCCATGCTCATCTGCTGTTCAAGCAAAGTGTCATGAATCTACTTAACCTATACGAACTAGATGACAGAACCTACAACGAAGCAGACCTGATCCTGCGTGAAGTTGACAGTACTATTGAAGCAGATATAGATGCAGACTACTTTGGTGCATATTTCAAGCTGATCTGGCTGCAGCTGATGTATTCAGGAATATCATACCGAAAAATCAAGCTGCGTACCCTTCTGCGTGATTTCGGCTATAAGCGGCGGACAGAAGCACTGACAAGCAGCATGATACGTGCCCTGAATACACTTGGACTTGTAACTTATCTTCGCGATTACAAGGCGTGTGATATCCGTGATGTGAAGCTGGATGATATGGTTATGATTCGGCTAAGTTAAGAACCAATTCAACTTTAATATAGCCTGCTGTCAGAGTTTGTCTCTCTGGCAGCAGGCTTTCCCATATACTATCGCGCATTTTACCGGCAGCCTTGTCTACACCTTGCAATCACTCCGCAGGCAAGTTTTTCTCCGGCGCCCCCTGACGGCTGTGTAGTAAAATCATCAGGATTTCCGTGAATAATCACAGTTTTCCCAATAACCTCCGATAACGAAAAACGTTCCGTCAGAAATGCAGTGAAGGCATAACCATGATTACTGAACAGCGGCGGCAGGTCACCTGCATGGAATGGATGCTCACATTCCACAGGATTGTAGTGTGACATTGCTCCCGAAAACGGATCGTGCATATCTCCCTCGCATTGTGTACCTTCATGAATATGGAATGCAAAAATAGGATGATGACATCTGTCATCAGAATGCGGCAGACCGTTAATCTCTGCTGCAACCAATACGCCGTTCCTTGTCCGATAAAACCGTACTGCACCATGAATGTTGGGATATGTTGCACTGCCGCTTATTAGTGCTGACGCATCACAGGGCTTCATGAGCAGAGCCGCATAATTTCGAATGTTTCTCTCCATCATATCACCTCTGTATAATATATGCTGAAGAGTAGCTTACGGTGAGCTGATAACTCCCTATTTTGCGTACTTTTCACAGCCGATGAACAAATGCACCCTTTTTTCTCCGAAAATCCAATAAAAAAACGATAGCAAGGGGCTATCGTTTCAGAATTGAAATTTTCTCGTTTGTCTGCTCTGAAATAATCGCTAAAATCCGACCTATCGTTTCGGATTTGCAGAATTTACCGAAAATGCGTGGTTTTGATAAAAATAAATGCACCCTAACTTTGTATCAAAATTAGGGTGCTGATATGTGATGTGCAGACTGACATAGATTTGCACCCTTTTTCCTCGAAATATGGGTTCATTTTGACTGTATTTCAATTTTGATACAATTTACATGAAAGTAGACTAAACTCTGTTTCTCACATCAAATCTGCATATGCTATTGTAATTTCTTGCTCAATATGATATAATTAGTCTATCCAAGTAGATATACACTCTTTTTTAAATAGACTAAAGCAAATCAGAGGTAATCATTGTGAGCGAGAGAAAAGTAACGAGAGTACGGGTTGGCCCTGAATCAATTCGTATATCCAAAGTCGGTGTTTACTGCGGAGTAAGTTCCAATCGAATTGAGCAGCTGCGAAGTATGGCGTTTACTGGAAATTTGCCCAGAAGAAGCAGCTATCGTCCGGCTGATATTTGACTTATATCTTGAAGGAAACAGTATTCATGCCATTGTCAGAGAACTTGAAAGCAGAGGAATTTTAACGCCTGCAGGAAAAAAGAAATGGTGCAACCAGTCGGTTGTAAAGATTCTGACTAACGAAAAATACATCGGCAATGTGCTGCTGAAAAAAACATATACTGAAGGTTTCCCCAACCGAAAGAGGAAACGAAACGCCGGTGAAAAGCAACAGTATCTTGCAGAACATGTGCATTCGGAAATCATACCGAAAGAAATATTTGATGCGGTTCAGGCTGAAAGAGAAAGACGCTCCAATGTTACTGTTGATGAAAACGGTGTCAAGAAAAGAGCAAAGAAACGATATACTTCCAAAACTCCGAAGGAGGATGAAAACTGATGGCTGCACTGCCCAAACCTTTATCACAGAAATCCATTCAGAAAATGCTGGAGGGTTGGAACCCTGAAACAGTGGACAAGTTCCATGCTTATTATGCTGCCTTCTCAAATCTGTATGGTGTCATTATGCTCAGTGATGCATGGAAGATCCTGAAACAGTATGAGCCGAAAATGCGTAAGAAGGAATTTATGGATTTTTCGTCCATTGCACGACGTGAGGATCTCCCCTACTATGTTATTGAAATTGATGAGTTGTACTGTGATGAACCGAGAGTATCCGATGCACAGCGGTTTATCATCAACAAAGCACTTGTATCCAATGGCTACTACCGTTTTAACAGTGTTTATAAGCTGATTGAGATGCAATTGGATAAACCGTTTTACTGCCCTGAAAAGCTGACTGATTTCACAGGGAATGCAGATTCCAGGCAATGGAATGCATTGTGTGATTATATCCGGAACATCAAAACCAGCAGTGGAATCAGATTATCCGAACTTGTTTTCTTAAACGAATGGGATAAATTTGGTCTTGAATATTACAAATCGCAGCGAAAGAAGGATGAAATTCTGAAAAGAGCAAGCATTCTGCTAAGTGAAAGAATCATCAGGGTTCTTTGGCTGGATATGAATACCGCTGATGACCCGATGGCTTATCTTTCTCATGCACTTGAAGAAGCCGATGCAAAGCTGACAATGGCGGAATATGAAAAGCTTCTGCAGCTCTGGCAGGATGCCAACAATCATTCACACCTTTGGTCAAACCGCGGATGGACTCCCATAGCACTACGGCAGAGATACGGAAATCCTGCACCAAGATCCATGAGTTTTGGACCCGGCTTACAGCAGGCATTCGCCAAAGGCGACATTGATAAGAATGAGTTGATTGAACAGTTAAAATTCATGGGGATTTCCGTGGAAGAATAGCATAGACCCAATCAGCCTGTGAAGCTTAACGCACTTCGCAGGCTTTTCTTATATAAATCAGTCGTTTGTCTACTCACCATATTCCATATAGTGTGTAGACTGTGCTGAAAGTAGACTGTCATAATAAGATGGTTAGGATTATCCGTAGGTTTACTCCCGCTATCTCGCATAAGCGAAAACGGCTATTTTTCCGAAACTTTTCACAGTTGATCAACGTTGCATGAACAAATGCACCCTTTTTCCAGAAAATCCAATAAAAAAACGATAGCAAGGGGCTATCGTTTCGGAATTGAATTATTTGTATTTGTCCGCTCTGAAATATCCGATAAAATCCGACCTATCGTTTCGGATTTGCGGAAATTCCCGAAAATGCGTGGTTTTGAAAAAAATAAATGCACCCTAACTTTGTATCAAAATTAGGGTGCTAATATGGTTGCGGGAGCCGGATTTGAACCGACGACCTTCGGGTTATGAGCCCGACGAGCTACCGAGCTGCTCCATCCCGCGTTCTCGTTTCAGGTGTATCACCTGAGTACCTATATAGTATAGCACACTTCCACCAGGATGTCAAGCATTTTTTTGCATTTCGTAAACTGTGTACAATTCTATTGTGGCTCAAAAACGCAAATATATTCATTCTGTCAAGATTTCATAATTCTTCCAGACTGCTCCAGCCGCATTCCGGCACGCAGATGTTTCCGCAGCCCCATCCTGTGCAGAGGTACAACAGGTGATACGATGCTGTCAGCCGCACTTACGCCAGATATGGCAGGATTGCATATTGCTCGGCTTGTACATCAAATGTTTCGATATAGGGGGAGCCTTTTTGATAGACCCAGCGTTCGATGAAGGTCGGTCTGAATACGAAAAGCCGTTCCTCCTGCAATGCACTATAAGCATCATATGAGCCTTTGAAGCACTCCATAAAATGCTGACAGAATGCCCGATGTTTGAGCGGATGCCCGATCTCCTCGCACAGCCCCTCCATCTGGATATTGTCGATGCAGAGGGCGGCGTTCGGGTTCTGGGAAAGCTGGTGGTACTTCCGGAATCTGCGATCCGTCTGGAAATAGAACCGCCCGTCGATCAGGACAATGCTCATCATGCGGGAAGATACAACATTGTTCTCCGCTGTGGACAGCACCATGGTTCTGCCTTTGCCGAAATCGGAGAGGAAGCTCCGGTATGCGGTTGTAAATGTGTTCATGTTGTTTCCTCCGGATTAACGTGATTTTTGTGACGCAATGGACAATCCGATATTACACATATCCAGCACATCAATTATCCATTGCTCACCGCAGTTATTATCGTGGTTTTCCGTAAAAAGAACGTAAGCAGAAAAATCCCCAAAACAATCAGCCATAAATATTCCGATAACCAGTGAATGATCTCACCCATATTTCCATCCTCTTATGTCAAAAAACATCCCTCGTCAGATAGAACGAAAGCCGTCCATCCATCGTTGCCATGACGCTGCGCAGGACATCCAGTTCCTTGTCCATCGTGAACCACTTGTGCTCCAACGAATGGTTGCAGTCGGGGATGACTTTCAGCCAGATGTGCAGTTCCTCTGCAAGCTGCTGTATCTTTGCCACATCCGACCATGTATCCGCACCGCCGATGAATGCGATGGTGTTGCGGAACAGATCGGGATATACCCTTGCACACGAAAAAGTCGCTTCAACCGGTGTCAGCCAGATCTGCATGGCATTGAGACTGTGTTCCGTGGCATATTCGGCAGCGATCACCGTACCCATGCTTTTCCCGATGAATACAATATCGCTGTACTCGGAAAAATCAATGTCTTTCAGCTGCTCCGCTGCCTGTGCATAGGCAAGATTGGCAGCTTTCCACATTTTCTGTTCATCGCCCTTGACATCCGTCGGAAGATCGTGGTAATCTACGCAGACGATCTTCTCGCAATAGGGTTCCACCATCTTTCTGCTGTAATAGAGCAGCGGCATGTCCTTATTGTACCCGATGCCGGGGAAAATCACTGCAATCCTCATGGTGTACCTCCGGTGTCAGTTTTCTTTTGCGGCAATCTTCTGCACGATCTCTGCAATCTCCGCTTGAATCTCTGCAATCGTCCGCATTTCGCCGTTTTCACAGCACTGGATAATATGCCACTCCTCCCCTGCCGGACGATGCTCGCAGGCATACATGGCAGCTTCACGGCAGGCTCTGAGATAATTCACATCGGCTTCGTGGATGTCCTTTTTCGCTTCATTCCCCTCATACCTCTGGGACAGAAGCCGCTGAGATACCTCGATCGGCACATCGAGAAAAATTACGGCATCGGGCTTCGGGATACCGAGCTTTTCATATTCAAAATCATAGAGCCAGTCCGCATAGGCTTCCCATGCGTCATGGGGAAGTTTGGTCATCTGGTAGAACGCATTGGAGGTGGTGTACCTTGCGGAAATGATGATTTTTCCTGAAAGATAGTCCTTTTCCCAATCCTTCTTATAGCTTGCATATCTGTCCGCCGCATAGAAACTGCTGGCAGAATAGGCACTGCGCAGGGGATCTTCCTCATGGAATTCGCCCTGTAAATACTGGGTAATGAGGTGACCGCTGGGGGATTCATAATTCGGAAAAGTGATAAAACGGCAGTCTGTGAAAGTTTCTTTCAGAAGTTCCAGCTGGGTGCTTTTGCCGCAGCCGTCGAGTCCTTCAATGACGATGATCGTTCCGTGCATGCTAAACGTCCTTTCTGTGGGGTACTTTTCTTTATTATAGCATATTGCGGAGGGGATTTCAATAGAAAAGCCCTGCAAAAAATCGCAGGACTTCGGTTTGTCAAAAAGTCTTTTTTCTGGGGTTGGCACCCCTGATGCTGCAGCAGACCCGCCAAAAGGCTGTCGCCTTTTGAATCCATTGCTGTTTTTCTACAGAAAGAGCCCTGCAAAAATCGCAGGGCTTCGATCAGTTATTCACCAAATTCCTTCTTCACCGCATCAAGTGCTGCCATGATGCAGTCATCCATGTCGTAGTACTTGTACAGACCCAGTCTGCCGCCGAAGATCACATGCTCCTGTGCATCTGCCAGTGCCTTGTATTCGTTGTACAGTGCGGTATTCTTCTCATCGTTTACCGGATAGTACGGATCCATGCCTTCCTTCCACTCAGTGGAATATTCCTTGGAAATCACGGTCTTTGCGGTATCCGCATAGCTCTCGATCTCGAAGAACTTGTGCTCAATGATTCTTGTCCACGGGCGATCGTGGGAGGTGTAGTTCACCACGGCATTGCCCTGATAGTTATCTGTATCGTGCACCTCATCCTCGAAGTAAACAGTTCTCCAGTTGAGTCTGCCCAGCTTGAAATCGAAGAAAGCGTCAACCTGACCGGTGTATACGGTCTTGCCGAATGTGATGTCGGTGGACTTCACGAAATCAAAATAGTCGGTCTCCAGCAGAACGTCGATCTTCTCATCAGCGAGCATCTTTTCTACGATCTGGGTATAGCCGCCGATCGGAATGCCCTGATAACGATCATTGAAGTAGTTGTTGTCGAAACGGAACCGGAACGGCAGACGCTGGATGGTGCTTGCCGGCAGATCCTTGCAGTCACGCTGCCACTGCTTTTCAGTGTATTCCTTGACCAGCTTTGTGAATACAGTCTTACTCAGGCGCATGCCCTGTTCTTCGAGGTTCTTCGGCTCGCCGGTGATGCCGCACTCGTCGATCTCCTTCTGGATGGCAGCCTTTGCTTCCGCCGGTGTCTTTGCGCCGAACAGCTGATAGAAGGTATTCATATTGAACGGCAGATTGTACATCTCGTCCTCATCGGTCTCCGGATTGTGATAGATGGCAACGGGAGCATTGATGTAGTTGTTGAACTCGCAGAACTGGTTCACATAGTCCCAGATCGCCTTATCATGGGTATGGAAAATATGTGCACCGTAGATGTGCTGGCTGATGCCCTCCAGGCCCTCGTCTGTGAGCTTCTTGGTGTAGATATTGCCCGCAACATTCGGGCGCTTGTCGATCACAAGACAGGTCTTGCCGCGCTTGGCAGCTTCGAATGCAAAAGTCGCACCGAAGAGTCCGGTGCCGACGATCAGGTAGTCATAATTGGTTCTCATAATAGTAATCCTTTCTTGATTGATTTATACTTATTCTGCATGGAGATCTAAATATTTTTCCCAGAAGCTCCGCTTCCAGAAACGGCTGGCATTATTCTTATAATCCTGCACTGTCTTTTCATAATCCGCATCAATCTGCTTGTACATTTCATGCAGCTGTGCAATGCAGGCTTTCGCTTCCTTCACATCACGCTGCGTGACGAATCCACGTCCGCTGGCAGCATCGTAGTTGAGCACCTTTTCCGTGCGGAACACACTGATCTGCCGGACACCGTCCGCCGGAACGATATTGAATTTGCGCTTCGGCTTGAGGTAAGTCCCGTTGACCGTACGATTGGCAATGATGCGATGCAGAATATCTGTAGGTTGGATAACCTTCTTCGACTTTTCGAACATTTCCGCATCGAATTCCACGCCGTCTCCCAGTTCCGCAACCGGCTTCATAGCATATCCCTCCTGCATGATCTGCTGGTGGATCAATTCGCCATCCTGCTGAGCAAACCATTCCGTGCCACGGAAAAAATCACGCATTCCCTTGAGCAGCAGATGCGCATTCTTATAGCGGTACAGGCGGACTTCGTTCATCACATACCCGTACAGCTCCCGCTTCAGTTCCTCCGTAGTCATATTCATATCATGAAGTGCATTATCAATCAGACGATTCCGGAAAATATAATAATACAGCGCAGAAGAATACTTGTTCTCAAACGGCTCATGCCATACGCAGATGCCATTGAGCAGAACAAGGTGTTTCGTGTTCCGCAGACCATATTCGACATCATCACCACGGATAAAGATGGGCATAGGAAGATTATTCTCTGATGCAACCTCTGCCGGAAATGCACAGAACCACCATGCATTATACTGCGGCTGTTCTTCGGTCTCATTGTACAGGCAGGCTTCCGTTTCACGCAGATCGAGCCCATGCTTGAGAGAAACAAGTCTGCCGCCGTTCCATACCGCACCGGATTCCACCTGAAAATAGGGTTTATCCAGACGCATCATTGCACCGCCAACGAACGCATCCGCATATTCCGGACGGATGCAGGTCAGGAATGTACAAGTCCGGAAAATTGCCTCCGGCTCGTAAACAATATCATCATCATTGAGCAGAACATGGGTGATTCCCTTTTCCTGCCGGACATTCTGGATCTCAATCAGACCTCGGGTAAAACCGCCCGCACCGCCGACATTCTTATTGCGGACGATGTGAATCTTATCGGTGGAAAGTGCCGGAATATCAAGTGTTCCGGCGTTATCGGAAATAAAGACTTCCAGCTTATCATACAAAAATGAATCCGGGTTTTCCAGAAAACAGCGCTGAAGCTTTTGCAGATTCTTCACAATGAACTCTTCACGCCGGTACGTGCAGATATCCACTGCTATTTTCACAGGATTCATTTCATCCGGACGCAGTTCCGACAGATACGATCCGCCGAAAAATACCGAGTCATCCTGCAGACTTGTCAACGAAAAACAGAGCATACCGTTTTCACAGGATTCCGGAAATGCCAAAACGCACGCCTGCATTTCATCGCTGGAAATCTCTTCTGTCAGAAGGGTTTCCGTATGTACAGCACTATCGGAATCCCTTGTTACGCACAGCAGCTTTACTGCGAATTTTCCTTTTACATAAAGCTTCAGAAGCACCTGCTTCACATGGGTATATTTCTTCCACTTTTCAATTGTCAATCCGCCGAAATAGGTATCAAAACGAACAGTACAGCCGTTTGCTGCCGCCAGTCCGTTTCCCTGCATGTAACAGGTCTGCTGATCACCTGTTTTCATGCGGTAGTATAACGCCACTTCTTCACAGGTGTCAGAGGATGGCAACAGTACATTCTGCAATGTCAACATATTGTTCCTCCGTATTGGTATCATCACTGTCCTGAACATACAGGACGGTGATAGAATCGTTTATGCTCTCCTGATCCGCAGATGGATATCCTCACAGGTATCGCAGTTCACGGAATCAATCACTTTAAGCGTATCATTTTCCAGAACCACGATGTTCAGGCCACGCAGATTCAGAGAAAGGTTCTCGCCATCATTGACTTTGATCACGGAGCTTCCCTTATTTTTTGCACTGACATAGCCCTGGCTCTCTACATAAATCGTACCGCCCGTGCTGTTTTCGTAGGCGTACACGATCTGCGGCTTCTGGGCTGCATCATAGTAAACATGATCCTTTGCATCAATCACAGACACATAGCTTCCACGGAAAAATGCAAACAGGTCTGCATTCATATTCAGCTTTGTTCTCGCCTTGAAACGCTTCCACTGTCTGGAGGCATCATCCTTTGCAGAAACCACAATGGTCACCTTTGAACGGACGGAGGACAGGTAATCGAAATAATCATTCAGTGTCAGCAGTGAAGCAAGCTTCTTGCCGATCTGCTCATACCCCGCAGGCGTACAGAACGTCTCCTTTGTCTGAGCATTCTTCTCAAGCGCAAGCAGACGCTTTTCAATATTCAGCAGGCGGCTGTTGACCATCTGCTGCGCACTGCGGTCATTCTTTTCAGTTTCCAGCGCAGTTTTCAGCCACTGTCTGCTATGGTCAATGGAGGGCTGCAGCTTGTGATAGATCATCTCAAAGTTCACAGGCTCATGCAGTACATGCATTGCATCATCAATCTTCTCAACAGTCGTGAAACGCTCCGCATAGCCGATCATTCTGGTCATTGACTCAAATCTGCCGCCGGCAAAACCGGAACGCAGTACCATGAACGGTGTTTTCAGCAGCATGGAGAAGCAGAACGCATGGTAAGAATCCGTCACAACAAAGTCTGCATTTTTGATCAGGTACAGCCAGTCACTGACAGTATAATTATTATTGCACACAACGATAATCGCTTTCTTGCCGAGCTTATCCGCAACTTTCTGGACTGCCCTGCGGTTCTCTTCCTTGTTGAAGATCAGGTAAGCGAAAACATAGCCCTTTTCTGTCAGCTTGGATTCATCAGCGCATTGCTCATAAACAGCCTTGTCACAGATGAACACAGGGTCAAGCACATGCTCAGAAACGATATTGTACTTGTTTGCAAGCAGCTCCACCGTATTCTCCTCACGGATGGAAATGGCATCAAATCTGCGCACAAGATGCGCCTGTTCTTCCTTATCCAGCGGCGAGCCCATAAAATCATCACCGCCGGTAGAGGTAGCGTACGCAATCTTTTTCTTGGAATCCTCTGCAAAATCGAGGAAATAGAAAGAACTGGAAGAACCGATCAGCGTCTTTCTCCAGAGCTGATCCGAACCAACGAGGAAGCAGTCAAACTGCTTGTTCAGATTGGTAATTGCCTCCGCAGAGTTCAGCTTGCCGGTTACACGGCAGTTATCATTGATGAACTTGCGGGAGAACCACTCATTATTCCGTGTTCTGTCAAAATTCTGCATGAAAACGCCATAGGGTACGTCTATCATGGTTGGCTGATAGCCCAGATCCTCCACAGCCTTGTACAGTGCATAAGCGGTCAGAGCTGCGCCGTAATTGTTGGCATAGTAGAAAGAGAGAATGCCGATGTCCTTTCTGTGCGGATTGGAACGCTTTTCTGCTTCCGGAAAGCTCTCTGTTTCGTACAGTGCCGGATAAAACTGCTCTCTGCCGTGATGGAATACGGGCTTAATGTAGATATGGGGATTGAAGCGTCCGATATCCGCAGTGGGTACATTGTCATCCAGAATGAACTTTGTTTCTGCATCAATCTCTCTTGTTACTGCCATCCCCTTGTCATTGTTGACAAGCATGACGGACAAGCCCTTGCCGTCACTCAACTCTTTATTGTAGCTTTTGTAGCCCCAGAAATCGCCGAGAGATACATCACCCTGACGGGGCATTCTGGAGAACTGGCAATCCTGACAGGAATTGCGGAGGGAATAATTCATCAGGAAAGAATGATAGTAGGTGGAATTCTTATCATGGATCTCCACTGTACCATCCTTGTAGGTGATGGAAAGATCATTGCCGCCCCATTTCCCGTCAATCTTATGGCGGAAATTGATGCCTGCAATCTCACGCTTACCGGCAGTCTGCTTCAGGAACAGACGGAATGCCTTCGGTGAGGGCACACCATGACAGATCAGATCAATGGTGAAGAGTTTTTCGTAATCCTGACGCAGATAGCCTTTCAGACCGGCAACCTGGCAGGGAGTACCTGTGAAAAGAACATAGCGTCCTGCTTCCAGCAGCTTTTTGATCTGGGAATAGCATGTCCCCATCTCACTCTGGACATATTTCGATCCCTGCAGACGGCGGATGTCCTGAGCATCTTCGATGATGATATGCTTGACATTCCAGTTCTCATCATACGCCGCACCGCAGACTGCGCCTCCGCGCTTGAGTACATACTGCGCATACAGCGGGAAAATACCGCCGGAAGAGCTGACACTGCGGATTTCATCATTCGCCGCTGCTGCCATGCCAACAGGTTTCGCAAAATTATCGTATGTATTATGCAGTGCAGGGCATACCATGCGGCAAAATTCGCAGTCCACACAAAGCTCGTCATCAATCACAGGGTACAGAAAACCCTCTGCATTTTTTGCCATAGTAATGGCTTTTTTCGGGCAGATCGACGCACATGCGGTGCATCCGTAACACTGCGCCATATTCTCTAAAATCTGATTCATACAATTCCCTTTCTGCTCATCGGTTCGTTTCCATCCCCCACAAACAAGGATGCGATTGCATATATACACTCATTATACCACACATTTTCTGGCTTGTCAACCAAACAATCTTGGCAGACTATACAAAAGCTACTTATTTATATTATTCATTTTTGTGCCATGCCTAAGATTCACAAAAAGGTTACGATTGAACCCTTGACAAAAATCTAACAGCGTGATAAAATGTAAAAGAACACGTCTATTTCATTGGTATTTTGGATAATTGTGTCACATAATGCAGTGTATGTTCCGCTGCATGCTAATTGGAGGTTAAGAAATGTTATTACAGGAGATTTTATTTCCCTCAAAGGACATTTGTCTAGAAAAGGAACTATATTTTCGTTATGCAAAAGACCATTGCACGCAGCTTGCAGATGTATCACAGTATTTCGCAGATCTGAGAGCAAAAGAAGAAGAAGCTGAGCGAATTCGTGTACAGGAAGAAAAGCTGCAGGCTGCCCGTGAAGAGGCAATGAGGCTTGCTGAAGAGGCTGGTATCCCCTTTGATTCCGCCGCATTCTCATTTTCTGAAGAAGCCCAATCTGTTTCAGTTGATGATCAAACCGGGGCTTCTGAAGAGGAAACAGAAACCAATGAACAGCCCACTGAACCTGTTGTTCCGGAAGCCGGTATTCTTTTCAAGAAAAAGGATGCACTTTTGAAGTTAGATACTTATTTTAATTCATTCTCCATTGCTAAATGGAAGAAGTATACCTGTCTTTCCAATCTCGGCATCAAGCTCGTTCTTCAGGGATCTTTCAAGATTGTAGTCAAGCATGTTTCCCGTATGAACAACGAACAGACAGTAACAACACTCCGCACCTACAACGTGGAAGAACTTGAAAAGAAGCGTCGTGCATTTGAGATTCCGATTGCCGATTTTAACGATGGTCTGCTCTATGTTGAGATTGTTGCGCTTGAAGGAAACAGCGTGTTCTACAGCGGTTTTTATTATACAGAGGTTGCAGATCAGACTGATGATCTCAATCCGGTTAAATTTGCAGTTGATATCTGCACCTTCCGCCGTGAAGAATTTGTAGTTGCAAATATCGAGAAGTTCCAGAAGCATATCATCCGTAATCCCGAGAGCCCGCTTTACGGAAAACTGGATGTGTATGTTTCCGATAATGGTCAGACTTTGGATCATGAGGCACTTACCACAGAACATGTGCATGTATATCCCAACAAGAACCTTGGCGGAGCCGGCGGTTTCGGCAGAGGTATGTACGAAATCTCCAAGGTAAAGGATCGAAAGAATTATACACATATCATCATGATGGATGATGATATTCGTATTGATCCCCATGTACTGGAAAGAAACTATGCATTTCTGCGCCTGCTGAAGGCAGATTACAGTGATGCATTCATTGGCGGCGCAATGCTGCGTCTGGATATGGAATGGATGCAGAGTGAGTCCGGTGACATCTGGTATACAACCGGCTCAAGGCCTGTTAAGTACAAGTATGATCTCCGCCGTATCATGTGGATTCTGAAGAATGAAAAGGAAGACACAGTGAACTATTTCGGCTGGTGGTATTGCTGTATGCCGATTGCTGTTGTACAGAAAGATAACCTGCCGCTGCCGATTTTCATCAAGCGCGATGATATTGAGTATGGTCTGAGAAACGGCAGACACTTTATCAATCTCAATGGTATCTGTGTATGGCATGAAGCATTTGAGGCAAAGCGTGTTCCCTATCTGGATTACTACTACTACAGAAATGAATTTATCATCGACTCCAGACACCGTCCGAATTTCAACGCTGAGCAGATGCTCAAGTATTATGGTGGCGACTTCAAGAAAAAGATTCAGGAAGATATTGAGCTTTACCGCTATAAGGAAGCGCACCTCAAACTACAGGGTATCGATGACTTTCTCAAGGGTATTGACTGGCTTATGGCACAGGATGGTGAAGTACTGAACAATGTTACTATGCGCCGTCGTACTTATCGTAAGAAGCCTGTCAGCCAGATCAATTGTAATTTTACACATGGTCTGTATGAAACAACCCTGAAATTCAAAGAAACCAAGGAGCAGGAAAAGAAGCGTATCGCTTCTCACAACGGCTGGGACAAGCCTGCGACCAAGGATCTGGTTATTGCGCCTCTGAACAATCCGCATCCGGGTATGATCTGCGGTGCAAAGAGAGTCCTATATTATGATGAATCGTCCAATACAGGTTATCTGGTCAGCAGAAGTGAAAACGAGCGTGATGATGTTCTCAAGCATTATGAAATGACACGCCAGAATATCGAGCAGAATTTTGATCGTGTGCGTGAAGAATATGATGAGCGTTATGAGGAACTGCTGTCAAGAGCATTCTGGGAGAAATATCTCTTTACTCCTGTTGAAGAAGCAGCCCCCATTCCGGACGAATGGTGGGAGAAGTCCTATCACTTCACTCCGGCTCGTGTTGAAAAGGGCATCGAGAAGCTGGCTGAAATCGAAGCTGAACTGAAGCGTCAGAAGAAGCTCAAGGTGGCCATCAAGTCCAATCGTGTAGTATTTTACCTGACCAATCGCCGTGGCGTGACATGTAACCTCAAGTACATCCTGCTCGAACTGAGAAAGCAGGTTGGCAGCAAGCTGGATATCATCTGGGCAACGGATTATCCGGATTCCTGTGATTCCATCCGCAAGATGGGTATCCCTGTTGTAGAGGCAGGATCTGAAGAGCATCTGGCATATCACATGTCTGCAAAGGTTCTCATTACCAATGACAACCAGCCGGCACATTTCAGCAAACGTAAGGGACAAATCTACATCAATACATGGCATGCGTCCATGAACTACAAGACCATTGGTCCGAACTCCCTTGCTCCTCGCACACCTGAGGAGATGCAGGTATATCTGATGGAGAATCCGCAGCCTGACTATTACCTGTCCGGCAGCCAGTTCTTCACGGATAACACTTCTGTTTCTTTCAACTATGACAAGAGCATCTTCGTACCGACAGGTATGGCAAGAAACGACGTATTCTTCACAGATTACAGTGAGATTGTCAAGAAAGTCCGCAAGGAATGTGGTGTTCCGGACGGCAAGAAGATTGCGCTGTATGCGCCGACATTCCGCCGTGGCATGAAGATCGGTGATTTCCTGTTTGACTTCCGCAGATTCAAGGCAGCACTGTCCAAGCGTTTTGGCGGTGAATGGGTAGTTCTCTATCGTGGTCACTACTTCGTGAAGAACAATCCTAAGACTGATTCTATTGACGTTTCCCGTTATGAGGATATGCAGGAGCTGATGTGTGCAGCAGATATTCTGGTTTCTGACTATTCTTCCTGCCTGTGGGACTTCACCTTTACAGGCAGACCGGCAATCGTATTTGCAAGCGATCTGGATGACTACATCTATGATGACCGTGGTTTCGCACTGCCAATCACCAAGTGGCCGTATCCGATTACAACAAATACAAAGGAACTGGTTGACAGCATCCTGAACTTTGATGAAAAGGAATATAACGAAAAAGTCAAGCTGCATCATGAGCGCGAAGGTGCATTTGAAAAGGGCACATCCGCAAAAGCAGCAGTTGAGATCATCCGCAGGGAATGCGGCGTATAAGCGATACTCCCCCGTTTTCGGGGGAGTTTCTTTTTTATACAGATATACAAAAATCCCCGAACCTGCACGGTTCGGGGATAAACATCAGCTTATTACAATTTTGGTAAGAGATTCGATCAGCTTCTTGTGTGCTGCCAATTCATTCCGCATGGCTTCAAGCTGTGCGGTGAGCTGGTTTACCTGTTCAGTCAGCTGGACAACCTGTTCTGTCGGCGCACCACCGGACGTTCCGGCGGCAGTGAGATCCTTGTCCGTTGCCATGCGATACCACTCGCCCCACTTCATGTCCTTGCCGCCGCCGCAATAACGGCGATATACAGGGCATCCGGGCAGATTCGGTTCAAGAATCTGGAAACATGCATTGTTATGATACTCCGCATCATTTGCTGCAATATACTTGACTGTCAGACGGAATCCGACTGTTTCTGTGAAAGACTTCGGAAGATTTGTCAGTGTCGCCTTTACTGCACCGCGGACACAGCGGTAGCAGCCTGCCTTTGTATAGTCATTCATGGATGCATTCTCAGGAATATCATGCAGCATCGGAACAAGCAATGTCTCATAACGCAGCAGATCAGCAGTTGCAATGGGAGCTTTGAGCACCTGCGTCAGTTTCTGATCTTTGATCTTACGCACCAGACGATGGTAGTTCGGTGCTTTCTTGGCATAATTCCACCAGATCTTGTACAGATAGAGCAGTTCCTCATCCCAGTCACACATGCCCTGCTCAACTTCATAATATGCCGACCACGGCTTTTCTACAGGAGAATCATTTTTGTAACCCATGTAGTGAATTACAATGCGGCGCACCGGAACGCCCTTCTGCTGGGCATATTCCTCATAGAACTTGCGGAAACCCACATTATAGTTGTAATCGAAAGGCATGAAATGGTTGATGCGGTTGCGGAACAGACCGTTGAGCAGCTCTTCCTCATACAGACGCTGCGGTCTGCCATTCAGAGTCGCCTTGTATTTTTCTACATCCACCTGTTCTTCACGGAACTTATTGAGATTGTAAACAACAATACCGGAATTAACATATGAAACCTTCTGTCCCTCACAATAGCGCAGAAAAGAATTGACATCGTATACGGCTGCAAGAGGCTTCTCTGAAAGATCCGCCTCGTAAATTTCTGCAAGACTGCCGGTAATGGCAAGATCAATGTCGAGGAACATCAGACGTTCCATATCCTCAGGCATAATCTTGTGGGGAATCAGCTTGTAGTAGAGATAGGAGGGGAAGCGGGGATTTGCCTTGAGTCCCTCGAAAATCTCCACATCACCATAAATAAAGGTCAGATTCCAGCCTGCTTCCTCTGCATCCTTGAGAAGCTGGTTCTGTATTTTCTCAGTCATGACATTGTAGACACAATGCACATGGATGTCATAATCAGGATTATTCTCATACAGTCCGACAAGCATAGATTCCAGATAATCTGCGTACTTGTCATCCAGAATCACCATGACATTCATTCGTTTTTTATTATTTGTCATTCGCAATTGCCTCCCTCAGTTGTGTACTGCTTGTTCCCTGTGTATACGGGAAGTACACGATTTGAACTCCCTTATCTGCAAAATATTCCTCATAGGAATTGAAACGTTCTGTCCCCTTATAGTCTGAACCAACAAACAGGAAATCATACTTGATGATGTCCTTTTTGTACACATCCACATCCTCCTTGCAGGAGGTGATTACCTGATCCACATAGCTGATGCTCTCCACGATCGCCTTACGTTCCTCAAACGGAATGTAAGTGGTCTTGCCCTTGTGGGATGCATCCGCATGCACACCAACAACAAGATAGTCGCAGTACTGCTTTGCTCTCTTGAGCAGATTCAGATGCCCGATATGGAACAGGTCAAATGTACCGCTGAGATAACCAACCTTGAGCTGGGGCTTTGTGGGGGTGTCAAGCCTGCCGCTTTTCTGCTTGTATTCGATGCTGCTCAGACCGAATGCCTGCACGTCCTCACGGCTGCGGCGGATCACATCCGCATAAACCTCGTCATAGGACGGAATGTAGAGCAGCTCACGGCTCTCTGCACGGCGGATGAACTCTGCTGCAAACGCCTGCACTGCGGAAAGATCCGTCTGTGCTGCACCGTCAAAGCGTGTACCCTTGATATTGCCGGGGGATGCATTCAGAATGCGGTTTCCACTGCCGTGGTAAGCAAGCTCTGTATTCAGTGCATCAATACAGCTGCATACCGCAGCCTTGGAAGCACTGTAAACGGAGAACAGCGGAGAATTGACGATGCCGACAATGCTGCCCATAACACCGCAGTAAAATGCTTCCCTGCCCATAAGCTTGTGGTAGAAGCGATGGAGAATGCGGATCACAGCTTCTGCGTTGACACGCAGATTGTTCATGATCTCTGCCTCCTTCAACTCCTCAAAAAATGCCAGTCTGCCAAAGCCCGCTGTGATGTAGAGCGCATCCGCATCCTGATGGGCATCAAAAATGGAAAAATCTCTGCTGCGAAGATCGAACTGTTCAAAAGTAACCTTCTCTGTTTCAGGCAGATTGGAACCGTCACGGTCAATCACGCAGACCTGCTCATAATTCTGAGCAAGCAGTTCATGCACCACTGCAAGACCAATACCATTTCCTCCACCGACAACCAATGCTTTTTTCATAATATTCTTCCCCTTTTCCATGGAATCAATCCTGTTGTATTCCATTTGCATCATTCTGTGCTTCACGCAATGTCCGCACTTCTTTCTCTAATTCCTTAACCTGCCGCATGAGAATGTCATATGCAGACGGCTGTGCAGATTTTTCAGCATTCAGGGCATCCTTCAGCCATGCAAGGCTGCGTGCACTTTCCTTTTTGATGATCTCATACACACGGTCATAGTCAATCTCCGGACGGAAGAACGTCTCCGGTGCATGAAGAATCTCACCCGGGCGGTAAACCAGACGATCCATCAGGCCAAGCAGTCCGAAAAGTGAATGGAAACGTGGGATGCCTCTCTGCTGATTCGCAATACAGATGAACGGTTTGCGGAACAGAATTGCAAAACAAGAACCATGGAACGAGTCTGTCAGAATGAAATCTGCATTCCGGTAATACTGCATCATGTCCTCAAGCGTTACATCATCCTGAATATTCGGAAGACCAAGCTTCTGTGCATTATCCTTATGCATCCACGGTACGCCGTTGAGGGTGTTGACCATCTGAAGACCCAGCTGATCTGCGGTTTTCTGGATGACATTGCGCTTACCCTCTGTCGGATCAAGGATATAGGTCAGAAGATAGGGCTTATCCAGCAATTTACGTTCCGATGCATCTGCCAGTGCGTCATAATGCTTCGGATCACAAAGGAAAATCGGATCGAGTACAAATTCCGCATCAATACCGAATCTCTTTTTCGCAACCTCCACACCCTGATCCTCACGCAGGGAAACCGCATCAATACGGCCTGCATGGAATGCGCACTTGACTCTGCCCTCATCCGGTGCAAAGAAATCATCCTTGCCGAAAGAGCCGGCATAAACGATTTTTTTCTTGTCATCTCTTGCGAAATCAAGGAAATAATATGTGCCAAACTGCTCACATCTCGTCCATGTCCACATCTGGTCAGAGCCAAGCATAAAGGTATTGCAGAGGTCATTCAGCTGCATGGTATCAGTAATATCGAACACATCGCTTACTGCATAATCATGCTGTCTTGCGAAGCTTCTTGCGTAATTATCACGGCGTTCAATGTCATTTTCCTTGATCTTCGGCTTGTCGATCATCAGAACACTGTATCCCAGCTCCTCCAGTACTGTATGGAGCGCATAATAAGTCAGTGTTGTTCCATAATTCGGGAAATACCATGCACCGATCAGACCAATGTCATAACGTCCCTCAAGTGCCATTTCTTCTGCCTCCTCAATCGAATGATTCTGCAGCAGACGGAAAAACTCATCCCTGCGTGGATGTGCCGCTGCCGGACGATACAGATGTGCCTGTTTTTCAAGTGCTGCCTGGAAAGGCATCCGTTTGATCTTGCGGCACTTATCAAACAATGCTCCGAGGATCTTTTCACCCTTCTGATTATTAACCAGCACAAGCGACGTGCCTCTTGTATCATTCATATACTGATCCAATTTAGAAATGCCCCAGAAATCACCGATTGTCACATCGCCCTGACGGGATCTGACAGTGAACTGGCAGCCTGTGCAGGAAGGACGGATCATCAGATTTTTCAGATAGGCTTTCAGGTAGGGGTCAGCATCATTCCGATGGTACTCCCTGCCGTTTTCAAAATTCGCAGAGATAGCTGTTGTCCAGCCGAACACTTTTTTATCACGGAAGGTCAGCTCTTTGACACGGCTGCCCTTCAATGCGGACAGCTCATCAAGGTATTTTGCAAACACAGCCGGCGATGCAATGCCGTGACAGATCAGATCTGCAAGGATCAGATTTGCATAATCCTTTTTCAGATACATCCGGAGTCCTGCAATGTGGCAGGGACAGCCGGTAAAAAGAAGCGGCTTGTCCGGATACTCTGTCAGAAATTTCTTTGTCTGTCTGTAAATGTCCCCCATACGGCTCTGGGTATATTTGGAATGGCGCAGCTTCGGAAGATCAGCAGCATCGGTGATGAGGATATGCTCTGCTTCGAGCGTGTCGGAATACGCACAGCCGACCACAGCACCGCCCTGATCGAGCACATGCTGTGCCATCAGACCGAACATACCGCCGGAGGAGCTGTCCTCACGGATTGCATTCTCTGCCATCATTGCATAGCAGAGGGGATCCTCTGTATTACCGCTTGCGGCACTTTCACAGGCTGCGCAGGCAGTGCGGCAAAGTCCGCAGTCCGTGCACTTTGCAGCATCGACAACAGGATAGGGAAAACCCTCATTGTCCGGCTGCATGGTGATTGCAGAAACCGGACAGATATTACTGCATGCACTGCACCCTGTACAGCGAAGCTTTGTCACATTTACAATAGAATTTGTCATGAATACCTCCTTATGGGAGATCAGCTGCGGCGAAGCAGTTGTTTGATTTTCCGCACCGGTGCGGTGAGTGCCATACCCAGACGATGTGAGAATGCAGCTCTTGTGGCATCGAGCGATGTAATGTACATATCACGTTCTCTCCTTGCATCGTCACGTTCCTGTGTCAGAATCTGAATCTGCTGTTCCTTTTCATGCAGCACTTTATTCAGAGCATTGGCTCTGTCGCTGGCAGCGGAGACCGCACATGCATTCAAATGTACATAATACAGCTTATCAATTGCACCAACCACAGTTCTCAGGTCGAAACCGTCATTTTTCAGCAGATCCAACTCAAGTGCGCCGCATGCGGCAAGGTAATATGCCATTGCTTCACAGGATCCATCCTGTACAGCCTGTATAACAACGGGAGTGAACTCGCAGAGCAGACGCTCCGCTGTAATACGATGGAGCTTTCTGTAATCATGCTCTGCTGTGAACTTCAGATTATCACGCAGACCGCTGAGAAGTCCAATTACCTTTTCGGCATTCCAGCCAACGGGCTGATAGCATGCACGGTAGCCATAGGTCTGCATCGGAAGTGCATAGAATTTCTGTGCATAGTGCATTGCCTTAACGAAGAAAGGCGGATCCTGAAACCGTCTGTAATCAGGGAACTGCAGTCCATGCTTGTCAATAAATTCCCTGCGGTAGAGGAATCTGTGGAATCCATAATCGAACTGATAATCCTTAAAATATACAAACCCCTGTTTTTCAAAGGTATAATTCGAATAGATATCCTCAAATTCTTCCTGGACAACGCCGTTTTCATTCATCATGAAGCTTCCGCCGCAGATTTCAGCCTTGTTTGCGGAAGCAGCAATGTACATCTGGCGCAGAACATCCCGATCCGGATAGAAATCATCGGGATCCATAAATGCGATGTATTCGCCCTTTGCATGTGCAATACCGCAGTTGCGTGCAGCACCCACGCCACGATTCTTCTGGTTTACGATTTTCAGACGATTATCGCCACGCCAGAAATCCACCAGCAGCGGCAGGGAATCATCTGTAGAACCATCATTGACAGCAATGATCTCCAGCTCAGACAGGCTCTGCTGTGAGATGCTCTCCAGACACTGCATAAGGTACTGGGCTTTGTTATACACCGGAACGATGACAGAAACCTTCGGATGCATTACCGGCTGCTTTTCACGGTAATAGGTCTTATAATAGCCAAGCTTCACCTGTTCCGCAGCTGCCTTTGCCTCGGCGAGAAGTGTTTCTGCTTCCTGCTTTTTGGCTTCTGCTTCCGATTTAGTGCTGAGAAGCTGCAGGAGAATGGAATGTTCACCATTCACAGTATCCTGCAGGAGATGCAGAACAAACGGATTGGGATAATGCACCTCCTTGCTGCCTTTCTGTAGCAGCTCCTGATCAATGGCATTCTGCGCTGTCAGAAGCTTCTGGATAATTTCCGGATGCTCCGTATTGCAGAACGGTTCAATCTGCGCTCTGAACAGAAGATTCAGACGGCGGACGCTCAGCTCATGAAGCTTTGCATAACCATGTTCAGCGGAGAAACGCATATCATCCGTCAGACCATCCACGAGTGCAGCAACCTGCACTGCCCCCAGCTGTCTGGATTCGCTCCAGCGGTAGCAATAGGTAACCTGCTTCACTGCATAGAATGTGCCTGCTGCATGCATGGCACGAATGAAGAATGGCGGATCCTGAAAACGGATCAGCGGCGGGAATTCAATATGATTGGACTGCAGCATTTCACGGTCATACAGGAAACGATGATAGCCGTAGTCAAACTGATAATCTGCATATTTGACAATACCCTCTTTATGGAACGTATAGTCCTTGAGCGTACCGCCGAATTCTGTGTGCATCACACCATCCTGATCGACATTGGAGAAAGAGCCGCCGCAGATTTTGACATTGTGTGCCTCTGCCTTTTCATAGAGCATTTTCAATGTATTGTGGCGGGGATACCAGTCATCGGGATCCATGAAGCAGATGTATTTGCCCCTTGCATGGCGCATGGCATTGTTTCTTGCCGGACCTGCGCCCTGATTTTCCTGTGTGAACACACGAAAACGCTTGTCACGGGCTTCATATTCCCGCAGAAGTTCCAGAGTATTGTCCGTAGAACCATCGTTCATTGCGATCACTTCAAAGTCATAGATATTCTGGCTCATAATGCTGTCAAAGCATTTACGCAGATATGGGGCTGTGTTATAGGCAGGAACGATAATGGACACCTTGGGATGATCGGTAATCTCAGCAGAGGGTGTCACAGGCACAAACTGGTCATCCTTATTCTCCGCATAGAAGCGTTCAGGATCATGCAGAATCTGCTCCAGACGCTCACGCTGCTTGTCATCAAACAGACTGCGATCAATCTCGCCTGCTTTATCTGCTGCCTGAAAATCCTTTGTGAACTGTTCGAGGAATTCACGTTTCAGCTCGGGGGCAATACGGCGGAATGTAAAATAATAGCTGCCAAACTGCTTGAAGCGGTACACAGGAATGAAGTTCTTCCGCAGCTCCAGATCTTTGTTCAGGAAATTCTCTTCTGTCAGCTGATATTCCGTCACGATCGCCATTGCCTTGCCCCTGTTATTAATGGAAGATCCGGGATTATCACCACGATACATGTAGAAAGGACGATTGACAAACATGATCCGCTGTGCACGGCTGAATACACGAACCCAAAAGCCATTGTCCTGATAGGATGCACCGGGGGTTTCATTATGACGGATACCGTAGCGGTTAATAAAATCCATGTTGTAGATACCGCTCCAGTTATTGACGGTAAAGCGGTATACCTCCGGATGTTCCTTCGGATTCAGAACCTGATTGTATGCTTCCTGATTTCCCAGCGTAATGGAATTGTAGCTTTGCAGCATCGTGCGGTTCTGGTTGTAGAAACGGTAAAAATCGGCTTTGACAAAATCCAGCTCATGCTCCTTGGCTGTCTTGTACAAGGTTTCATACATATCTGCCAGAATAAAGTCATCGGATTCTACAATGGAAAAATACTCGCCCCTTGCAGCATCCATACCAACATTCATCGTATGTCCATAGCCGGAATTTGGCTTGTCGATGACGATTACACGGGAATCCTTCTTTTCATACTCCCGCAGAATTTCCAGTGAATTATCCGTTGAACCATCATTTACACAGATAATCTCAATTTCCTTTAATGTCTGTCCGATCAGGCTGTCCAGACATTCCGGAAGATATGCCGCCACGTTACAAACCGGCACAACAACAGATATTTTAATTTCGCTTTCCATTTTGCTTCTTTCCTTTCTGTTGATTCACTGTCCTTGATAAGTCCCATCCATCAGATCCTGTACAGTATAGTGGGGCACATTCGTCATGTTAAGCAGCTTTTTCTTAATGGAAGCCGCATTATACAGATCTGTAATCAAAAACATGCGTGTCTGCGGGTATGCAGTCGATTTTCGGGGAATGACTTTGGTTTCCTTCTGTTTACTGCGATTGCTGTCTTCCACAATATAATCCACAGTGATACCGGCTTCACTAAGCCATGGCGCAACAGCCTGATATATTATATTTTCGCCATACACCGCAATATGTGTGATTTCACGTTCTTTAAAATACTGAAAGAAATTCCGCTTGCATTCCGGTTCAGAAAGCATCCGTAAAAACAAATTGGAGAGCGTTGCATAATACGCAACGCTGGAATCCTCCTGATGCTGTTTATCCGCAGCCGTCAGCGGCGCAAGGCTGGGCTTTGCATTGCGGTCAGCATTGCGCACACGCAGATAGCGCTCGTACTTTGCGCAAAGTTCCCGCACTTCATCACCTGTCTGCGCAAATGCAATCTGCTTTCCATGGTCAAGCCAGAGGATTTTGTTGCAGAGTCTTCTGATTTGTGCAAGTGAATGCGATACAAAAATGGTTGTTGCACCGCCACGGATAATTTCCATCATCTTTTCTTCGCTTTTCTTGCGGAAAGATCCGTCTCCGACAGAAAGCACTTCATCAAGGATCAGAATATCGGGATTGACCAGACAACTGATAGAAAATGCAAGTCTGGATTTCATACCCGAAGAAAGCTGCTTAAACCGGCGGTGCTGAAATTCGGTGAGTTCGGAAAACTCAAGGATCTCGTCCACCTTTTCATCCAGAAATTCTCTTGAATATCCCAGAAGCGCACCACGCATGTAGATATTCTCACGGAGATCAAGATCTCCGTCAAAGCCCGTTCCAAGCTCAAGCAGGGCAACTACCCTGCCATCCACAGCAATTTCACCTTTCTGAGGCGGAAGAATTCCTGCAATGGATTTGAGAATGGTCGATTTTCCTGCGCCATTTGTACCAATGATTCCCAGAAAATCACCTTTTTCAATGCGGAAGGATACATCCTCAACCGCCCAGTATTCTTTTTTATCCAGATCTCGCTTGATCTTGTGAATCACCCAGTCTTTCAGACCAATTTCCTGAATTTCACCGGAAATATAACGGATGGATACATTTTTTGCTTCTACCATTTGTTCCATCCTCCTTACAGATAATAGATGAATTTCTTGTTGTTGAGTTTATAGACAATACAGCCTACCAAGAAGAAGCCGATAGCGAATCCGATGCAGATCAGATTATCTGTCAAAGACGGAATAATGCCGTCAATAATGACATTTCGGAAATACAGAATATAATTGTACAGCGGATTGATTTTGAGCAGATTCCGATAGGGTTCCGGAAGAATCGTAACCTGCCAGAAAATCGCACTGAGGTAGTTGAGCAGGCGGCAGAAAATATTGTAAAGATACTGCGTATCCTTGAAAAACACATACATTGTGGACAGGATCATACTCATACCAAAATTAAACAGCAGCAGGCAAGCAAGCGGAACAAGCAGAAATATAAATTTCCATGAAAATGTGATCTGGTCTATAAACATGTAGATCACGAGAATCAGAAATGTGATTCCAAAATCCACCAGACATGCGACATTTTTCGAAAGGACAAAAAACCATTTCGGAACGTTAATTTTTGTGATGATACCTGCATTACCGAGAATTGCAGTCATGCCGCCGTGTGTAGCGGAGGAGAACATACTATAAATCAGTACACCGCTGAGCAGGTAGATTGTGTAATGGGGTGTATCCCTGCCAAACAGATTTCTGAAAATCAGCATCATGATGGCAAATTCACACAGAGGATTCAATGCACTCCAAAGCAGTCCGAGTGTTGTCTTTTTATATTTCTGACGGAAATCTCGTTTTACAAGCTGGGTAAATAAATAGCGGTTCTGCATCAGGGTTTTAATCAAACTCGTTCCCATCCTTTCTTTCTATTATGCAGTCCATTCAGGACTTCTGATTTTTCTGACGGAGGATTTCAAGTTCACGCTGCAGTGCATGGATCTGATACTGCATTGTACTCAGCTGCTTTTCCAATTCCTCCGGTGTCGTTTCATGCAATGCCTGTACCGGCTGTTCCATATGGGTGCGAAGCCAAGTCATGGATTCCTGACGGTACGGTGCAAGGCGGCGTTCCACCTCATCGTAGTCGATGTCTTCCTCCAGAAAATGGAGCTTTGCATTGTTATTCTGCTCCATATACAGCAGTCTGTCCTCCAGTCCGCAGATGCGCAAGAGGGTTTCAAACCGGTCACGGCTCGGCATATCCTTGCGTATAATGCAGACAAAGCGGCGGCGGAACAGAATGGAGAAACAGAGACCATGGAAGGAGTCACCGATATAGAGTGTGCAGCTGCGAATCATATGCAGCCAGTCTTCTACGGACGGATTCTGCACAATGGGCAGCTTCATAATTTCCTGACAGCGTTCCGGCTCATTGGGATTCACCATATTGCGCATTTCACAATCAAGCCGTTTTGCCGCATCAAGGATAAATGCGCGCTTTTTTTCGCTTGCGCCAAGGATATAGGACGCAATATACTTCTCCGGCAGCGTAAGCGCAGAATCATCCGCTGCCTCATTAAACCAATGAAGATCACAAAGGAATACGGGATCAAGCACCTTATCCGCTGTGACGCCAAAATGTTTTTTACACAGATTGACCGCTGCATCCTCACGGACGGAGATACCATCGAACTTCCGGATATAATAGCGATTCTGTCTTTTCATCCATTCCGGCGCATTGTAGCCGCCACCGAATGACGCTGCATAGGAAAGCTTGCGCTTATGGTCGGGGACAAAATCCAGAAACAGGTAGTTTCCGCTGCTTCTGCCGCAGATCTCATAGTTCCATACGACGTCCGATCCGATGATGAATGTGTCGCACTGTTCACCCTGCAAACGCCAGTCTTCCGCATTTACCCTGCGTCTGCTGACATTGCAGTGCTTACGGATGAAACGATGTGCGAGCGTCGTATGCTCTGCATAGCGAGGCGACCAGAGGAAGGTAGGCTTGTCAATCAGAAGCGGATCATAGCCCATATCATAAAGTACCCGATACAGCGCATAATAGGTCAGAACGCTGCCGTAATTCAAACCATACCAAAGTCCTACAATTCCGACATTGTAGGTTTTGTCCATGCAGTTTTTCAGCAGACGGCGCAGCGGAACACGTCCGACACCCTCAAGAAAACGATCTGCCTGCTCCGGACGAGGCGGACGTTCTGTCAGTACCCGGTTCCCATGGGAAGCCTCGGACAGCGGGATTTTTTCATACAGGGGCAGCTCCGCTCCCAGCGCAGTGCAAAATTCCCTTCCCTTGTCGTTGTTATAGGTGACAAAAGAGGTTCCCTTTTTGTCATTCCATCCCTCATGGAAACGGCTTACGCTCCAGAGATCACCGCAGGTCATATCACCCTGACGAGGAAGTCTGGCAAACATACAGCTGCCGCAGGAGGGGCGGATGGAATAATCATTCTGGAACATCTCATAGAAGAAATTTTCTTTGCACTTTTCACGAAATTCCGTACCATCAGAAAATTCAATGGTCATAGAAGAACTCCAGCCATAGCGTTTTTTATTCCGATAGGCAATTTTTACTGTCTCCTGTTCCGGGAAGGATTCCGCAAGATACTGGCGTAAAATCTTTTCAGATACAACACCGCTGCAAGCAATGTCAATTGTGTACAGCTGCGGATATTCTTTACCAAGAAAGGCATATATGCCAGCAACCTGACAGGGGCAGCCGATGAACAAAACCTTTTCTCCCCTTGTCAGGAGTGTCCGGATTTCATGGTACACCTCACGGGAAATCCGGCTCTGGGTATATTTTACACCGCTCAGTTTTTCAATATCCTCTTCCCGATCAATGAGCACATGGCACACCTGCACTGCATTTTCAAATACAGCACCGCAGACATAACCGCCGTTTTTGATGAATTTCGCAGCTGCAGCAGCCGCAAATCCGCCGGATGCACTGGTGGCTCTCAGATCCGGATCTGCTTGTACAGCGAAACATTCGGGACGCTTCTCATTACTATTCTGCGGCACAAGCACAGGACAGCATTCCGTACATGTTCCGCAATTTGTACAAAGGGAAGGATTTATCTCAGGATAGCAAAAACCTCCCATTCCCTCCTGCATGGTAATCGCATTCAGAGAACAGGATGCTTCGCACGCACCACACCCGGTACAAAGATCACGTTCAGGCATCTGCGGTATCGAAGGCTTTATTATGTTTTTTGCAGCATCATTTTCGGACTGCTGCTGTCCTTTATTTCGAATCAATGATAATCTTTTCAAATTGCAATTCCTTTCCAATGGTAATCCGCATTCCAGAACACACGGATTACGCAAGGTCAGTCTTATCAAAATTTCGGTTTTCAGTCTGCTTTCTGGTACTGAAAACGAAACGAACATTACTGTTATTATATCACATTTCCCGCAATATTGCAAGGAATCTTTATAAAATGGGGAACTTTTTCCTATACCAGCTGGTCCATGTTTTCCCAGAATATCGGATCGGCAAACGCCGCAGCCTCTGTGCAGAAATTTCCTCTCAGGCTACGCACTTTCAAAAGCAGCTTCGCGGCTGTCCAACCTGTTCTGCAAAGCAATTTCATGGCTGTGGTTCTTTTCAGCCTTGTCCGATATCCCAACCCCGTCATCGGGTACAAATGCACCAATTCCCGTACACGGAATGCATCAGCAGTGCTGGCATAAAAGGCATCTACTACGGCAGATTTCCGATTGCAAGGCAGCAGCATTCCGCCCATTGTCAGCATCCGCAAAAGCTTCGGGAGCTGTTCCGGATGATCCGGATGCATCTCCGGCGGAATCGGCTCACATTTCGGAGCGCATTGCAGAATGATTCCATGCAGTGCAGCGGCATCCGTGTCTTTCAGAAATGCTGGTCCTTTGAGGAAATCCCCATATGCACGCAGAATCAGCTCTGCGGTTTCGTATCTCTGCAGGAGGACATTCCGCAAAACCACTGACAGCAGATTGCGCAGCATCGTTCCGTATCCGCCGAGCCGGTCATGCAGTGCCGCTGTGATCAGCGTATTACGGACGATATAGTATTCCAATGCTGGATTATATTTCTTGACAAAATCTTCATGTGCCACGCACATCCCTGGCAGACAGATCACCTTTTCGCCCAGCCGGAGGGCATATTCCACATCATCCATCTTGAAGAAGAACGGCATGGGCAGCCCTGCTTTTCTGATGCTTTCCAGTGATATGCAGCAGCACCACCATGAATTATAGTCAGCTTCTTGGGGGGCGGCTGCATTGCGGATGCAGGTTTCCGCACTCCGCAGATCAAGGTTCTGCATCAGTCCCTGCAGATATCCGCCAGTCAGAAATCTCGCCCCCGCCTCAAACTGCAACCATGGCGTATCCAGAAGACACATCGCCCCCCCCACAGTCATGCGAGCATATTCCGCCCGGCAGTAACTGAGGAAAAACCAGAGTCTATCTAAAATCTCCGGTCGGAACGACACATCATCATCCATCAGAAGTATATGCGTGAACGTAGTTTCACTGCGGAGTACTTCCAGCATGACACGGGCAAATCCACCCGATCCGCCGGTATTGGGGTTTTGTACCGCCGTCAGATATGAAGAAGCAGGCAGCACACCATCCAGTGTTCCGCCGTTATCGGAAATAAACAGATGATGAATACGATCCGTTCTTTCTGAAAAAAAAGAAACCAGTGCAGCGGTATTCCGCTTGACAAATTCCTCCCGTCGATAGGTACAGATCCCGACAGCAAGCCGCACATCACGCTGCACAGCCTCTGCAAATGTCAGATATCCCTCTGAAAGCACACAGTCTGTTTCAGCGGTAAAATGCCAATAAACCGCCGCTGCCTGTGCAGGAAGATCCGTCAGCTGCAACTGATTGTCACAGGGGGCATCCGCTGCAATCCGGGCAGTTTCCTCTGCGAGAATATTTCCTTTTGCATCACAGGCAGTCAGAAACAGCATTCCTTTGCCCTGCAGACAAACATGCAGAAACGGAGAAGCGCATACAGTGTAATTGCGATAAATCATCTGCGGAAACAGATTATAGTATCCATTAAAGGAAACTGAAGCACCGCTTTGCAGGAGAAGTGTGCCGTCATAACACTGCACCTGTTCGGGCGTTGCGCTGTGATAAAAGAGTTCACTGCACTCTCCCATCTGCGGCAGCAGCATGACATCATACCTCAATCTTCACCCTCCATTCTGCGATTTTTTCAGGATCAGCATATAACTATCCAAATCTTATCATAACATAAAAAAAGCCCTATGTCAAGGAAATCCGCCCAACCTTGACATGCTTCACAAATCAATGTATCGAAAGTCACGGATTTTAGGCAAAGTGAGCACTATTCCGGATAATTTTAGAGAAAAGCGCAGGTACACCCAAATGTACCTGCGCTTTGCATTATCCAATGAAAAACACCTGATTTTCCCGTCTCGGAACACGGGGTTTGGGGGCATCCTTCTGATAGCCGAGAATGCAGCAGCCGACGCCGGCATAATCGCCCGCAACGCCCCATTCCTGCAGGAGTGCTTTGCCTTCCGCAGACTCAAACATCTGGAAGCAGCGGTGGATCCAGCAGCTTCCCAGTCCAAGCGCATGTGCGGCAAGCTGAAGATTGCCCATTGCAAGCGAGCCATCCTCCAGCCATGTGCTGCGCTCACGATTGGCAAGCACCAGGATCACCGTTGGTGCACCATAGAACGGATCGCCGTCAATTCCCATGACCTGCGCATTCATGCGTGACAGTTTTGCAACCATCTCCGGATCCTGCACTGCAATAAAAATCGGTGCCATGGCGTTCATGCCGGTCGGGGCATATCTGCCGGCTTCGATGACCTGTTCTACCAGTTCCAGCGGAACCTGTTCATCCGTGTAGGATTTCACGCTGCGGCGTGAAAGAATTGCTTCGTAAAGATTGTTCATTGTAAATTCCCCCATTCAATATTTTCTGTGTTATACGGACTCTGCGCTACATTGTGAGCAGGAAGCGGATCCAGCCGCCCTGTTCGCAGGTGACCTGAATCTTGATCTTGTGCACATCCATAATACTCTTGGCAATGGCAAGTCCCAGACCGTAGCCGCTCTTTCCCTGATTCTTCCGTGCCTTGTCGCCACGGTAGAAGCGTTCGAAGATCTTCTGTGTTTCTTCCGGAGAGATCTCACATCCGGTGTTGTAGAACTCCAGAATGCACTTATCTCCACGCTTGAGGAGCGTGACCTTGATGATGCCGTTTTCGTTCGAATACTTCATGGCATTGTCAATGAAGATCGCCGCAAGCTGCCTGATATGCTGCTCACTGCCGCAGTATTCCACGCCCGGCTGGATATCCAGCTCCAGATTCTTGTGCAGCTCGAACGCCTGACTTTCAAAGGGCAGTGCTGTCGCATTGATCGCCGCACTCAGGTTAAAGTTGGTCAGATTGTATTCCTGCGTTGCATTGTCCATTCTCGCCAGACGCAGCAGATCCCCGACAAGCTGGTTCATCCGTCCCGTCTGTTCCTGCATGTAGCCGAGCCATTTATTCTCACCGATCTCATCCTGCAGGATGTCCGCATTCGCTGAAAGCACCGTCAGCGGCGTTTTCAGCTCATGGCCGGCGTCAGAAACGAACTGTTTCTGTCGTGCAAACGCAGTCTCCACGGGATTGGTGATCCATTTTGACAGCACACAAAGCACTGCCAGCAGCAGCACCAGCATCAGACATCCGACGATCACAGTAATGCGGAAGAGGTTGTTCAGAAGTCCCTGATCGGAGGTCTTGTCCGTCACCACGATCAGTGTACCGTATTCCTTCGGGGTCATATAGTACTGCAGCCAGCCGTACATGCCCTCCGTCTCTCCGGTCTTGAGAATGCCATGCATGATCTCCTCTGCCTGCGCATCGGTATAATCCTCCGTATTGCGCAGTCCGAGAAATTCCCCGTTGTGCCCGACCAGCAGTGCAAAATGATCGATCGTGATCGTCACGTTCCATTTGTTCAGCTTCGGGGGCGGTTCAGGCGGCATCGTCGTCTGGGTGGTCGTCTGTACCGTTGTCGTTGTTGTGGATGTCATCGTTGTGGATGTTTCCGTTGTTGTCGTTGTTTCCGGCGGTACGGTCAGTATGACCGGCGGCTGCGTCGGTACATAGGGATCCGTTGCCGGCGGTACAGTAACCGGATCGGTCGGTGCCGCTGTCGCAGGCGGCATTGTCTGCGGCGGGGGCATTGTCTGCGGCGGCCACTCCGGATGGGTCGGCGGTTCCTCCTCTAACGGCGGTGTCGGCGGCTGCGGACGCTCTTCCTGCGTCTCACGGGTCTCCCGCCAATCTTCTTCCCAGTCATTATTCTCCCACCAATTTGTCTCTTCCTCCCACCAGTCACGGTAAGCAAGGGGCTGCACGTCGATCACATCATCACGTTCGGCAGCAGCATCCGGCGGGATCGGCGGATCGCCATGTATAAAATCCTCGGAGAATTCCAGTGAATTGTAGCGGTCGCTTTCTGCGATCTGCACAAGCAGCCGATGGGACTGCGACTGGCTGACCGTATTCATGATCATATTGATGGAACTGAGCATGATCAGGAATACGATGATCAGAATCGCCATCGCCACAGCAACGAATTTGATCTGCATGCTCAGAATGACATCAAACTTCAGTTTTTTGAACTGTTTCATATTATGCGCCGCCTTCCAGGAAATAGCCGACGCCTCTTGCGGTCTTGATGCTGACAACGGATTCGATTGCTGACAGCTTTTTACGCAGGAAGGAAATATACACCTCTACGTTATTGTACTCCACGTCACTCTCATAGCCCCAGATCTTTTCAATAAAGCGCTCCTTCGGAATGAGCTGCTTGGGATTTGCCATCAGCATTTCCATGATCTGATATTCCTTCAGACTCAGCTTGACAAACTGTGCATCACGGCTCAGACTGAACGTACTCTTATTCAGTGCAACATCGCCATAAGTGAACTGATCCGTAACCACCTCGCCCTTGCGGCGTGTCAGTGCACGAACCCGTGCCAGCAGTTCACCTGTCACAAAAGGCTTTGTAAGGAAATCATCCGCACCGCTGTCGAGTCCGTTGATCTTGTCCTCGACCTCGGATTTTGCGGTCAGAAGCAGCACGGGAGTGGAAATGTGCTTGCGGCGCAGGATCCGCAGGACATCAATGCCGTTCATTTTCGGCAGCATGATATCCAGAATAATACAGTCATAAATGCCCGTCATGGCATATTCCAGACCATCTTCTCCGTCATGGACGGCATCGACGGCATATTTATTACGTTTCAGAATTTCGCTCAGCGCCTCTGCGAGCGCAACCTCATCCTCAACAACCAGAATTTTCATGGCATGTTCCTCCTCATCAATCGCAGTCCGCATTGCGGTTTCGGGCAACAGCGCCCCTATTGTATACTTTAACAGAATTGTCTTGAAATAAGCTTGAAAATCTTTAAGATTCAGAAAAACATTGCGGTTTGTCTGAAAGTATGCTATACTATAACTATAGCACAAAAAAGAGCACTTGACAAGTTTTTTGTGAAAATATTCTTGTGCTGATATTTTTTGCCGGATGGGGCATACTTTTCACGAAAGGAAGTGAATCGTATGAAGGTAACACCGGAACAGTATCAGCAGATGCAGAAAAAAGCTGCTCCGCCCTCCAGGAGTTATATCAACGTCCCCATGGCGTTTTTTGTGGGCGGTCTGATCTGCATGCTCGGGCAGCTTCTGCTGGAGGGCTACACGGCGCTCGGGCTGGAAGAAACAGCTGCAGCGACGTGGACTTCTATCACACTGGTCGCACTCAGCGCCGTGCTGACGGGCTTCGGGATCTATGAGCAGATCGCAAAGCATGCAGGCGCCGGAACGCTTGTCCCGATCACAGGTTTTTCGAATGCCGTTGCATCAAGCGCCATCGAATCCAAATCAGAGGGCTTTGTACTGGGCGTCGGAACCAAGATCTTCACCATTGCCGGACCTGTCATCCTGTATGGCTGCACAGCGTCGGCGGTATACGGGGTCATTTACTATTTCTTATCAAGATAACAAGACTGTACGCTGCATCGTACGGTCTGCGAATCGTCGGAACCCTTAATTCTTTGTTTGCAGGGTTCCGGATTCGTATTACATATACAGGAGGCAGTTATGAAACTATATGTCACCAGACACGGACAAACCGAATGGAATGCCCTTGACCGTATCAGCGGCGTCACGGATATCCTGCTGACGGAGGAAGGCATTGCACAGGCACGGGCAATGGCACAGAAAGCCAAGGAATACGGCGATATTCACCGCATCATTGCCTCACCGCTCAAGCGTGCACAGATGACGGCGCAGATCGCCGCACAGGCGCTGGGACTACAGGTGCAGACGGATCAGCGTCTGACAGAGTGGGACTATGGCAGCTTCGAAGGGAAGAGCCGATTCACCGAAGGCTTTGCGGAAACCAAGGCAGAATTCGGCGTCCGGATGCCGGACGGGGGCGAATCCGTCTTTCAGGTCGTCCAGCGTACATACAATGTGATCGATGATGTAACACGCCTGTATCCCGATGAAAATGTGCTGCTTGTCTGCCACGGGGGCATCTGCCGCGTGATCGACAGCTATTTTCAGGATATGACGGTGGATCGCTTTATGCATTTCTTTATGGGAAACTGCGAGCTGCGGGTATATAAATGGTAACATGAACCCCCAGCAAATAGCACGGAAAACAGGCATATCCGATTGACAAAGCCTGCAAAATTCTGTATAATAGGAGTAGAGATACCTATTTTTTCCGATTTGGGGGGATTCCTTTGAGCACAAAACAGAATGAAGCCGCATCCCGTGAGGTGTCCAAGCCCACACTGCGGCGTCTGCCGATCTACCTGAATTATCTGAAAACACAGGCAGCGGCAGGAAAGAAAACCATTTCCGCAACAGCGATTGCCTCGGCGCTCGGGCTGAATGAGGTACAGGTACGAAAGGATCTGTCCGCAGCGAGCAGAAGCGGCGGCAGACCGAAAACAGGCTACAGCATCAGCAGACTCATGGCAGATCTGGAAGAATTCCTCGGTTACCGCAGCACAAAGGATGCGATCCTTGTCGGCGTCGGTCAGCTGGGCGGCGCACTTCTCTCCTTTACGGGATTTGAGGCGTGCGGCATGCGCATTGTTGCCGCTTTTGACAACGATCCGAAAAAGATCGGAACCGAGATCTCGGGCATCCGCATCTATAATATCGAGGATCTGCCCCACATCTGCAAGCTGATCGACATGCACATCGGCATCATCACCACAAAGCCCGATCAGGCGCAGAGCGTATGCAATACCATGATCGAGGGCGGGATCCTTGCCATCTGGAATTTTTCCACGGCACATCTGGAAACGCCTGACCATATGATCGTACATAATGAAAATCTCGCTGTTTCCCTTGCGATGATCTCGCATGACTTAGAGCAGGTGATGCAGCAAAAACAAGGAAAGGATGAGGGTGAATGCTGAAGCTCGCACCAATTTTTACAGACCACGCCGTACTGCAGCGTGAAAAATGCGTCCGGATTTTCGGGCAGTGCGCCGACGGTGCAGTCGTAACGCTGCAGCTTGGCGATATTACCCGTGCCAGCGTCCCTGCCAGCAGCGGCGCATGGGAGATTCTTCTGCCGCCGCTCCCTGCAGGCGGTCCCTACACAATGACTGTATCGGATGGTACGGATACCATCACGCTCCATGATATCATGCTCGGTGAAGTATGGCTGTGCGGCGGGCAGTCCAATATGGAACTGAATCTGAAGGATGCAAATGGCGCAGAAGAAGCCATTGCATCCTGTGCGGACAGCAATGTCCGTCTGTATCACGTCTGCAAACGCGGCTTCATGGATGCACAGTTTTACAAGGAAGAAGCTGCTTCCTGCTGGAATCTGCCGTCCGAATACACCTGCCCGTACTGGTCGGCAGTGGGTTTTTTCTTCGCACGGGAGCTTGCACAGAAGCTCGGTGTGACTGTGGGACTGGTCAACTGCAACTACGGCGGTACTTCCGCCAGTGCATGGATCAGCAGGGAAATGCTTGCTGAAACAGCGGTGGGACAGCTCTATCTGGACGATTATGCCAAGGGCACAGCAGGTATGACCGATGCAGAAGCGGATGCTGCCTATGACGAGTACATGGCATACCACGTCGCATGGAATGAACGTGTGGGACAATGCTATGCGGAAAATCCGCAGATCAAATGGGCAGAGGTTCTGGAAAAATGCGGCGAAAACCGTTATCCCGGACCGCATGCCCCGAAAAATCCGCTCCGTCCGCACGGACTGTATGATACCATGGTGTCCCGTATCGTTCCATATACGCTGCGTGGCGTGATTTATTACCAGGGCGAATCGGACGACCACCGTCCTGAAGGGTACCGGATGCTGCTGACATCACTGATCCGGCAGTGGAGAGCGGATTTCTGTGATGCAGCCCTCCCCTTCCTGCTGGTGCAGCTCCCGATTTACGGGATCGAGGACAATCCTGACCTGCAGCACTGGTGCCTGATCCGTGAAGCACAGGAGCAGGTTTATCATGATCTGCGCAATGTCGGACTTGCAGTCAATTTTGAGCAGGGTGAATTCAATGAGATCCACCCGAAGGAAAAACAGATCCCGGCACACCGGCTCTATCTGCAGGCACTGCAGCATGTTTATGGATTGCAGACAGAAAACACCACCGCTCCCCTTCTGCGCTATGCGCTGCCGGAAAACGACGGTATCCGTGTTTATCTGGACAATGCGCAGTGCGGTCTGGAAAGCCGTGGCGAAGAAGGATTTGAAATCTGCGGTACGGATGGCATCTGGCAGCCTGCAAAGGCAGAGCTGAACGGAAATACCATTTTCATTCACAGTGATGCAGTTCCTGCACCGGCAGCGGCGAGATACGGCTGGCGGAATTATCTGCCCGTCACAGTATTTGCAAAAAACGGTCTGCCGCTGGCGCCGTTCCGCACGGATCGTCGGTATTGATTCCGGCGCAACAGCAACAAAAAAGTCCTCGCCGAACGGCGAGGACTAAATCTCATCCTGTACGCTGATCACCCGATGCGCTCCCAGATCCTGCAGCACGCAGACACTGACGATATGCTCTTTCAAAAGAAACTGCTGAAACGAAGCATTCTGCTTTGACGCAAGGATCCGATCATTCTCAAAGGCAAAGGACACCTCACGCAGGGGATAGGAAATCCCGATGCCGATGGCTTTGACATACGCCTCTTTCAGCGTCCAGAGCCTTGTGAACAGATAATCCTTGTCCTGCGCCTTGTCCAGAGCCGCCAGTTCCTCCGCAGAACAGACACGTTCAGCAGTGCGCTGTTTGAATTTGCGGATGCTTTCGCAGTCCGCACCGCATTCGTATTCCGAGAACAGACAGACCGCCAGACCGTCGCAATGGCTGAGATTGAAGTGGATCTCCGGAACATCCGTCAAGAACGGCTTTCCCTGTTTCCCGAAGGACAAAAGCAGCGGTGATTGCGCAATTGCGATCCCCTGCTGTGCAGCATAGACCGGCAGGCACTCCTGCAATAAACGATGCGCCGCATCGTGCTGCAGGCGTTTTTCCCTGACCGGCAGCGTCGCTGCAAAAAGCATGCCCCACGAAGGGGGCAGCATGATCTGTGTACTCATTTCTTCGGCTCGTAGCCCTGCTTTGTCATATAGGCACGCAGGCGCAGGTAGGTTTCTTCACTGATGACATGCTCGATCTTGCAGGCATCCTTTTCGGCAGTGACCTCATTGACACCGAGGAACTGGGCAAAAAAATCTGTGATGAGCGTGTGGCGTTCATAAACCTCCACCGCTTTTTTCAAACCCGCTTTGGTCAGCCGTACATCGCCGTCCTCGGCAATGGTGATCAGCCCCTCCTCACGCAGAATGCGCATCGCACGGCTGATGCTGGCTTTGGTATAACCGAGCTCATTGGCAATATCCACAGAACGGACACAGGCATTTTTCTGGTGTAGTAAGTATATCGTTTCGAGATAATCCTCGCCGGATTCATGTAAAGACATTCGTTCTGCTCCTTTCATCTGCGGCATTGTGCCGCATCAATATACTCATTCTAACATAGATCCCGAAAAAAAGCAACCATTTATTTGAATTTTTTACAGATTGGGGGAATCCTGATGAACATTGCACTTGATGTGCAGAACATTTCCAAATCCTATGGAAAAAAGCAAGCTGTCCGGGGCGTCAGCTTCCAGATCTGCGAAGGCGAGATCTTCGGTCTGATGGGCATGAACGGTGCAGGAAAAACCACCATACTCCGCATGCTTGCGACGCTCCTGCAGCCCGACAGCGGCGACGCACTGATCGCCGGACACAGTGTGAAAGAACATCCGGAACTGGTGCGTGCCAACATCTGCTATCTTCCGGATGAAGCCGGTGCCTACCGGAGCATGACCGGAAAACGCTACCTCGAATTCATCGCAGGACTCTATTTCAAGGAGGAAAAGGATCGCAAGGAATGCGTTGCACTCGGCGAAGAGATCTGCGGACTCGG
Source organism: Oscillospiraceae bacterium (assembly GCA_045544635.1). Taxonomy (GTDB): domain Bacteria; phylum Bacillota; class Clostridia; order Oscillospirales; family Ruminococcaceae; genus UBA3855. The sequence goes on along the minus strand of JAZPZJ010000029.1, from coordinate 32,836 downwards.
GGATGCCCTTGACCGCAGGATCAACACCTACAGCCGTGGCATGACCCGAAAGCTTGTGCTTGCAAGAACTGTCATGCCAAAGCCACGGCTTGCCATTCTCGATGAACCCACCAGCGGTCTGGATGTCCTCAATTCCCTCGACATCCGCAAGACCATCCGCCGCTGCGCAAAGGAATACGGCACGGCATTCCTCCTCTCGTCCCACCATATGCAGGAGGTGCAGAATACTGCCGACCGCTGCGCCGTCATGAAGGACGGTGTATTCCTTGCAGAAGGGACACCGGCGGAGCTTCTTGCAAAATACAATGCAGCGACCCTTGAGGAGGTCTTTGAAAGGGCGGTGACCGGCGTATGATGCATCTTCTGAAAAAGGAACTCACAGAGCTGATCAACAAGCAGATGCTCCTCGGACTTGCGGGAACGCTCGTTCTGATCGTAATGATGGGATTTATCATGACAAGCACCGTTTCCGAATCGCTGGAGGTCAGCGGTGAGCTGCATATTGTGGACAATGATGATACGGAATTTACCCGAAGCGTGATTGCAGCATTGGAAGAGGATGGTTATACCGTTGATCTTTGCTCGGAGACATCGGACTTACAATTTACCACTGATGCAATTTACCGTTCTGTCATGCAGAAATTCTATTGGGAAGAAGCTGTTGTCATTCCAAAGGGATTCACGCTCGATGTGCTCCAAAACGGTACCGCCGGGACGATCGACAGCATTTCTGTTCTGACCTCGACCACATCCATGGATATGCTCATGAATGAAAATGTGAGTGCGGATGTCTTCACTGCAAAAGTACAGGAACTGCTCATGACGGAAACGCTGGGCGAGGATATGGAGTTTCTTGCCAACCCTGTGACCGTCATCCCCTATACTGCCGCTAACAACAGCACTGCACAGATCGACAGCTACTCGCTGATCAATTCCCTCTCCCTCTTTGACAAGCTGATGCCGCTGGTACTGTTCATGCTGGTGGTGCTGACCTCCCAGACGATCATCACAGCGATCGGCGCGGAAAAGACGGATAAAACACTGGAAACGCTGCTTGCCTCCCCTGTTCCACGTTCGCACATCATCGGCGCAAAGATGCTGGCGGCGCTGATCGTCGCACTGATCTATGCAGTTGCCTACGGCGTGGGATTCCTCATTACCATGCTGCTGACGGTAAACGGCTCAGGAGAACATGTGGATCTCGGTGAAGCAGTCACAAGCATGGCACAGATGAACCTTGCACTGGAAACACTGGGACTGCAGATCCCTGCATGGGGCTGGCTGCTGACGATCCTGCAGCTTCTGCTGACGATCGGCATTGCGCTGATGGCGTCCATCATACTGGGTGCACTGGTGCAGGATGCCAAGAGTTCACAGACGGCAAGTCTGCCGATCCTGGTCTGCACGATGTTCCCGTACATTCTGTCGATGGTATCCGATATCCGTCAGATGGAAGGCTTGGCACAGATCGTGCTGTACATCATTCCGTTCACGCACACCTTTATTGCGACCTCCTGTCTGCGGTTCCATGATATGGGGCTGTTCTTCGGCGGTCTGATCTATCAGGCAATCTTCTTTGCAGCGGTCACAATGCTGGCACTGAAGCTGTACAAGTCGGATATTCTCTTCGTACATGGCGGACATATGCGACGGAAAAAGCAGTAATTGAAAAGGACGATGCAAATGCATCGTCCTTTTTTGTTGCTTTATGCTTTCGTATTCGCTCTCTCCAGCCATGTCACTGCCACATCCAGTGCATCATACAGGCTGTCACGCTCGGAGGTCTTGACGATCGCTTCGATCGGGTTGAGCTTTTCATCCGTGGACATCTGATAGAGACGTACCTTCTGCGCAACGGCGATGCCGTCCGTGTCCTGCTGCTTGTCAGCCTGCAGCATCACTACATAATCATCGCTCATATAGCCAAAGTACATGTCATTGCCCTTGCGTACCAGGGGATAGCCTTTATAAGTCATGAAGTTTTCCATGCTTACTCCTTTCCGCATTTCTGCATTACGGCAGCATTACCGCCATGTCGTTGTAAATTCTTCGTTGGTATCAAAAATATCAATATTGTGCTCAATTGCATCCAGACAGGATGTACGGATCTTATAGCTCGGCTGATCGTTTACAGTTACCATCATATTCAGATTGTCCAGCTTGTAGAATGCCACCGTGTAGTCCTCGCTGCCATCCTGTGTAACCACATGGACGGATGCGTCCGGTTCACGATCCGGCAGTTCCTCACCCAGACACAGCTCCTCGCCGTAAATCCCCAGAAGGAAACGGTAGAACAGGCGAAAACGCTCAGTTTCACAAGGCTCGCCATTCTTTGTCACCACATAATTGTCATCATCGTCACCCTCGCCCTCAAATGCCAGCGTCTTGCCGTTGACGGTCACATCCAGTGTGGCAATATTCCACACCATCGTGCCGAAAATGTTAGCAGAGGTGATATCGCCGGCTTCCATAGTTGCCCATGGTGCGCTGGTATCCAAAACACCATACAGCACATCTGTGCCGTCAAGGTACGCATAATAGCACTCTGAACCGGTGTCAGCTGTATAGGTCGTCCCCAGATTGAGCGTATAGCTCTTCCCGTTATCGCACTTCATTGTCACGGTACAGAACGGCACCATGATGCCTGCATCCTTCAGTTCCGTAGTCGTCGGATGTACACTGACTACTTCAAATGCACCCAGACCGAACAGACCGTTTGTCACATCCACGGATTTCTCCACATTCAGATATGCGAAGATCGGTTCCCGCATGACATGGGATGCTGCTGTACCGCCCGTCGAGGTATCCTCATTCTCATAGTCGTACTCCAGATAGATGTCATAATCCAGATCCTCACGCTGAATGCGCACGGAATCGACGATCGGGTAATCCGCTTCTGCCGGTTCTTCAAGAATGGTGGTCGAAACGAAGAAGAGGGATTCCTTCTGGTAATTTGCCATCAGAGAGGACTTCACCAGATACACATCGCCGTCCACCGCACAATAGGTCATGGTACTATCCATCGGAGAAACAGCACCCACGGCAAAGGTGAATTCCGCACCGTCCGCATACTGCATGGTCACCTCAGCAGCAGGATCCGCAAGACCGTACTTGGACAGATCGGCTGCCTGCTCCTCTACAAGCTGGTTCGCAGACAGGCTGCTGGCGTTGTTCGTCACGGTGGACAGAAGATTATGATTCAGCGGAATATCCTCCATCCCCTTGATGCTGTATACCGCCTTCTCATCCTCGGTCGCTTCAGACACACGATACACCGTGAAATCATCCACAGCAGAGATCTCGATCTTTGTCACATCCTCCGCAAGGGATTCGTTCAGAGAGATCATTTCCGCAGCTTCTGTGGGATTTTCAGATTCTGACGATGAGGGATTATTTCCCTGCTCATCCTGATTTTTCAAAAGCAGAACCGTCATCAATCCTGCGCCAAGAAGAACCAGTGCGGCAACACCTGCCAGCAAAAGCTTGACATTTTTGGACATGCCTGCGGTTTTCTCCGGCTTCTTCTGCGGCTGTGCTGTATCTGCAAAGAAGGTATCCTGTCCCGCTTCTGCAAGCGCACGCAGCTCTTCCTCACGTTCACTCTGCTTTTCTTCGTTACTCATCGATTTCTTCTCCTTACAAATACCACAATACCGATCACAACCACTGCAAACGGGATCGCATACAGTACGATATTCACTGCACGCAGCTGCCCCTGGTCGATCGTGATGGTGGACTTGGCAAGATTCTTCTGTGCAATGATCATACCACCGCCCTTGCCGGTCATGGTGTTGATCGCACTCATGAGGTACTCCGCATTGTTATAGGCAGTATCCTGCATAATATAATAGTCGGACAGCATCATGGAACCGATGACCATGATATTGCTTTCCAGAATACCGTTGTTGCCGTCGCTGGTTCTGCGTCTTGTCACAGCCATGATGGTCTGTGCGCCGTCGGGATCCTGATCGCCGCTGCCTTCTTCTGCACCAAGCTCACGCAGATACACAGTATCGGAGGTCTGCAGCAACGCAGAGGTAATGCCGCTTGTCTGGGATTCCCAGAGCAGAGTGATCGGACGGCAGAAGGGTGCCGGAATCGGAAGTGTTGCATTGGCGAGATTTGCGCTGTAGTCCGGATCTACGATGGTTGCAGTCGGTGCACCGACCTGAACACTCTGACCGCCGGATACAACACTGACGATCTGTGCAGCATCCTGATCGCTTTCCACTGCAACGGTCTTTTCCACCTGCACGCCCCATGTTGCCAGCAGTGCGTCGATTCTCGGGGTGGAGGACTGGGAGATATCTGCAAAATAGATCAGATCCTTCTGATAGCCGCCGTCGTTGTAGAGGAATGCAGAGATCTGCTCGATCGCATCCTCTGTCAGGTCATTGACAGGTGCAGGGAGCACGAGCATATCATATTCCGCTGCGTCAAGCTTATCTGCATAGAGGTCGATCTCGGTCACATCGTAGCCGTTCTTAACCAGATTCTGCTCAAAGATCGCCAGGGAATACGCATTGGAATTTGCATTGAAGATCGGCTCACCGTTTGCCATTGCCAGTACGCCCACCTTGACAGGGTTTGCGTCAGTGACATACATCAGTGCCGATGTCAGATCCTGCTCACCGGTGAATGCGGTGACGCAGTCTTCGAGGGTATAATAACCGTAATAGCTGTAGTAATAATACTTTTCCTGGTCATAGGTGAACATATTATCCACATTGACCACACGCATCTTGCTCTGATCCGCAGCATTGGCAATTACAACGTCACCGGTTTTCAGGGTACCGCTGTAGTGCTCCTGATACTGGTTGACCACATCGGGATTGGTGGTCGGATCAACATAAGTCAGATTGATCTTATCAGAATACTGGGTATATTTCTGCAGGATCTCGGATACCATCTTCAGGTAGGTACCGCTGGTCTGGAAATTGCTCTCATCCATGAGGACGGTGAAGTTGACTTCCTGTTCCAGGGACTTGACATATTCGATGGTCTGCTCGGAAATCTCGAACATTGCGCTGTCCGTCAGGTCAAGCTTGATCGGGTATTTTTCCACGAGCATGCTGACAAGCACATTGACAACGACCACAATTGCGATAACCACGCAGGTGATCGCAGTAGCAAGACCGCCGTATTTGAACTTCTTGCGTGCTGCCGCATTCATTTTTCGGGTTTTCTGTTCCTTTGCAGGAGCCTTCCTCCCGGATGCCTCGGGAGCAGCGGTTTCCTGCTTCTGATCCTTTTCGATTTCAGCCATATCTTACTGCCTCCTTAGCTCCAGCGTCTCTTTTCAAACACTCTCACGGTAAAGAAATTAAACAGTACCGCAACGCCGATATAGAACAGCACACTGGAGAGGTTGAAAATACCGCAGGTAAATTCATAATAACGGGAATAGAAGGACATGTCATAGAGGAAGCTCTGCAGCCAGCTGACATTCACAGCAGCTGCGATCACATCGATCATGTACAGCAGCATCAGGCAGACAAAACCGCCGACTGCAGCGATCACCTGATTCTCTGTCAGGGAGGAGATAAACACGCCCACTGCACTGAACGCTGCGCCAAGCAGGAACAGCGCAAGGAAATTGGACAGCAGCGTCATCCATGACACGGCACCGAACAGGCTCAGGATCAGTCCGTAAACAAACACGATGCTGATACCGATGGTGAAAAGCGTCAGCGCAGCAAAATACTTGCCGAGGACGATCGCACCGAGGGAAACGGGCGCTGTCAGCAGCCCCTGCTCGGTTTTCTGCTTCTTTTCCTCACTGAACATGCGCATGGTCAGGATGGGAATCAGGAAAATGATCACCAGAAACAGGTTGGCAAACATACCGGACATATTGGTCGAACCGGTTGCCAGTGTGTTAATGGAGAAGAAATAACCAGAAAATACGTAGAATACTGCGAGGAATACATATGCGATGCCGGAAGAAAACAGGGCACCGATCTCACGTCTGTAAATTGCACCCATTATGCCTTGCCCTCCTTCTTGTCAACCATCACATTTTCGCCCATGGTGATCTTGAGGAAGATGTCCTCGAGGGTCATTTCCATGGTACGCATGAGGAGAATATTCCAGCCGTTTTCCCGCACGATACGGTTGATCTCACGGCGGATGTCAATTCCCGGCTCTGCTTCGATCTCGTATTCATAAATGCCTGCCTCACGCTCCATATCGGCACGGACGTACTTGATGCCGTCAAGTGCACGGATCGCCTGCAGCACCTCCGCCTTATCGCCGTCGATCCGGACGATCACACGATGGTCGGTGGTTACCTTATTGGAAAGGTTTGCAGCGGTATCATCCGCAGCAACCACGCCCTTATTGATGATGATCACACGGTCACAGACAGCCTGGATCTCAGAGAGGATATGGGAGGACAGAATGACAGTATGGTTCTTGCCGAGGCGCTTGATCAGGGTACGGATGTCGATGATCTGCTTCGGGTCAAGACCTACGGTCGGCTCGTCCAGAATAAGAACGGGCGGATTGCCGATGAGTGCCTGTGCCAGACCCACACGCTGCTTGTAACCCTTGGACAGGTTCTTGATGATGCGGTTTTCCACATCCTTGATCTTGCACAGTGTGCAGACATCCTTGAGATGAGATCTTCTGGGCAGCTTGCACTTCTTCAGATCATAGACAAAGTTCAGGTACGCCTTGACGGTCATATCCAGATAAAGCGGCGGGATCTCCGGCAGGTAGCCGATGTAGGATTTCGCCTTGATGGGATCCTCCAGAATATCGACGCCGTTGATGAGCGCCTGTCCGGATGTGGAGGAGATATAGCCCGTGAGCATATTCATGGTTGTGGATTTACCCGCACCGTTTGGTCCGAGAAATCCCAGAATTTCGCCGTCCTCAACCGTGAAGCTGATGTCGTTTACGGCTTTTTTATCGCCGTAGTGCTTCGTCAGGTTTCTGACTTCAATCATGCGAAATTACCTCCTTTGTATTCTAAGATAATCTGGTGTGCAGCGGATTTCCCGCCGCTGCACACGCAGGCAGTTTACAGTATAGCAGTACTATGTGTCAATTGCGTGACAGTCAAAAGAAAATCACGCCAGCTTCTCGATACCCTTACGGATACGGGCAAGCGTATCCTCCTTGCCGAGGATCGCACACAGCTCCACACCGCCGCCGGGGGTTACCTGCTTGCCGGCAACTGCGGTACGGATCGGCCAGAGCATCCAGCCGTTCTTGACTTCCTTTTCTGCAATCAGATCGAAAATCGCCTTATGGATGGAATCCACATTCCATTCCTCCAAGCCCTCCAGTACGGGCAGCACCATCTGCAATGCCTCCAGTGCTGTTTCGGGCGTGGTCTTCATTTTCTTGTGGCGGTACATTTCGATATCGTACTCGGGCAGCTCGTCGATGAAATCCACCTGCTCGGGTACATCGGTGAACAGCTCGGTTCTGTTCTGCAGCACCTGTGCCAGCACGGTGAAATCAATGTCCGTGCGCTTGACAGTCTGTGCCACATAGGGACGGATCGCCTCTTCAAATTCAGCAATGGGCATCTTACGGATATATGCTGCATTGATTGCCTTGAGCTTCATCGGGTCGAAGATCGCCGGGGACTTGCTGATACCGTGAATATCAAACTCCTGCACCAGTTCCTCGAGTGTGTAGATCTCCTGCTCGCCCTTGGGTGCCCAGCCGAGAAGCGCAATGAAATTCACCACTGCCTCTGCAACGCAGCCCTTAGCCATGAGATCCTCAAAGGACGCATCACCGTCACGCTTGGAGAGCTTGTGCTGCTGGTCACGCATTACCGGGCTGCAGTGGATATAGGTCGGAACATCCCAGCCAAATGCTTCGTACAGCAGATTGTACTTCGGTGCGGAGGAAAGGTATTCATTGCCTCTGACAACATGGGTAATACCCATGGTGTGGTCATCCACGACATTCGCAAAATTATAGGTAGGCATACCGTCGGTCTTGATGAGGATCTGGTCATCGAGCTCTGCATTATCTACAGTAATATCGCCGTAAACCTCGTCATGGAACGTGGTGGTACCCTCGATCGGCATCTTCTGACGGATAACATAGGGCACGCCTGCGGCGAGCTTTGCCTCAACCTCCTCCTTGGACAGATTGCGGCAGTGACGGTCATAGGCAAGGACATCCTTGGAGCCCTCGTTTGCCTTACGCATTTCCTCAAGGCGCTCCTTATCGCAGAAGCAGTAGTAGGCATGACCGGATTCTACCAGCTTTTCGGCATATTCCTTGAACATACCCATACGCTCGGACTGCACATAGGGGCCCACGGGACCGCCGATATCGGGACCCTCATCCCAGTTCAGACCTGCCTTGCGCAGGGTGGAATAGATCACATCCACTGCACCCTCGACATAGCGTCCCTGATCGGTATCTTCGATACGCAGGATGAAATCGCCGCCGTTCTGCTTTGCGATCAGGTAGGTATACAGTGCAGTACGCAGATTTCCGATATGCATATAGCCCGTGGGGCTGGGGGCAAATCGGGTTCTGACTCTTTTCTTATCCATAATCATTACTCCTTATTCAATTGCAGGGCACGTTCCAAATCCCGGTGCATCTGCGCAGTCAGTTCCGCAACGGAAGAAAATTTCTCTTCCCCTCGCAGAAAATGATGCAGCGCTGCCTGCAATGTCTTTCCATATAGATCGCCTGCGTACCCGATCAGATGGGTTTCCGCAAGCGGCAAGCCGTCATAATCGACCGTCGGCTTCATGCCGATGTTGGTCAATGACGGATATTTCACGCCGTCCACCATTGTTTCCGACGCATATACGCCGAATTTCGGCACAAGCTGTCCCACGGCAAAGACCTGATTGATGGTCGGAAAGCCGATGGTTCGTCCAAGCTGTGCACCGTGAACGACTTCTGATTCTATCGTATAGGGGGCGCCGAGCAGGGCATTTGCCGCTCCGATCTCCCCATTCTGCAGATGCCGGCGGATCCGGCTGGAGGATACGGGCTGCCCGTCAAACAGAACATCCCCGGCAATCTCCACCGTAAAGCCATAATCGGCACCAAACCGCTGCAGATCTGCCGCATCGCATGCAGCACCCTTTCCGAAGCGGAAATCCCGTCCGCAGCAGACATAGGCAGCAGAAAAGCGCTCCAGGAGAACTTTCTGTACAAATGTTTCCCCATCCATATCGCAGACCTCTGCAAACGGGTGGTGGGATATCCACTCCATGCCGCATTCACGCAGCAGGCTGCATTTCTGCGAAGTGGAGTACAGATAGTTGAGCGCAGACCGGTGCTTAACGCCGACGGATTCCGTAGAAAATGTGAAAACAGACGGTTTCAAGCCGTTTTTCTTCTGTGTGCAAACAAGCTCCAGCACATGGCGGTGTCCCAGATGCACACCATCGAACAGTCCGAGTGCAACGGCTGTCGGGGACGTTGATATTCTTCCCAAGCTCTCACCTCATGCTCATTGTTTCGGCTCGCAGAGATTGCGCTCCACACGCAGGCAGTCCTGCGCTCTGTCGGTCACAGCCGTCCCGAGGAACCCATCCGGCTTCCCGTACACAGCATAAGTATCCGCATCGGTCAGCTGTTTTTGCAGCTGTGAAAGCCCGAGCTTCACACCGTTGCGGTAATGCACCGTCTGCTTTTCCGTCAGGTAAAGCTTCGGCAGACTGTCGAATGCATCGGCAATCGGGATCAGCGCTTCCTCCAGGCGGTTCTCCTCTGCAAGCTGTTGAATCTGTGCAAAGGTCACGCATTTTTCAATGGACAGACCATTGGACATGGTACGCCGCAGTGCCGTCATCACAGCGCCGCAGCCGAGTGCCTGTCCGAGATCATGCAGGATCGTGCGCACATATACGCCGCTGCCGCAGCGGATCTCCAGTGTGCCCTCCCCTGTCTGTGCATCAAATGCAAGGAGGTCGATGCCGTGCACCTGCACCTGTCTTGCCTTGCGCTCCACAGTTTTGCCCTGTCTTGCAAGCTCATAGAGGCGCTTGCCGTCCACAGAAACGGCAGAATACATGGGCGGGATCTGTGCGATCTCACCGATGAACTGCGGCAGTGCCGCAAGGATCTGCGCTTCGGTCACTGCGGAAGCGTCGTGTTCTTCCAGTATCGTTCCTGTGCTGTCCTGCGTATCGCTCACCTGTCCCAGACGGAACTGTGCGGTATAAGCCTTCCGCTCATCCGGCAGGATGCCGCATGCCTTGGTCGCACAGCCGACAAACACGGGCAGTACACCCGTTGCCATGGGATCAAGCGTACCGCTGTGCCCGAGGCGGCGCATTTTCAGGATGCCGCGGAGCTTTCCGATCACGTCAAAGGAAGTGAAGCCCTCTGGCTTGTCCATACAGATGATTCCGTTCACGCCTGTTCCAGTCCTTTCTCCACAGCTGCCAGCACCTTTGCCTTGGCTTCTGCAAGCTCACCCTTGACAAAGCAGCCTGCCGCCTTGACATGACCGCCGCCGCCGAGCGTCTGGCAAATGGCGGATACATTCACATCATTTGCCGAGCGCAGGGAGACCTTGTAGCCGCCCGTTGCCTTTTCCCGCATGGTGATGCCGACCTCCACGCCCTCGGGCTGGGTCGGAAGATTGGTCAGACCCTCAGTGTCGTTTTCATCCATTCCGGTTTCCGCAAGGAGCGCCTGCGTCACGCAGATCATGGCGCATCTGCCATCCAGGAAGTATTCCATTTTCCCCATCATGATCATCTCCGCACGCAGACGGGACGGGGATTTCACATCGAACATGGCACGGTTGATCTTGCCGTACTGCACATCCGGGAACTCCCGCATCAGCTCTGCGGTATAGATATGCGTCTCAGGGGTGGTATTATCAAATTTGAAGCATCCTGTATCCGTTGCCATGCCGGTATAAAGGCACATTGCGATCTGCTCGGTGAACTGCACCTTCATGAAACGGTACAGTCCGTAAAGCACCTCGCATGCCGCTGCGGCATCGGGAAACAGGAGCGTATTGTTCGCATACTGCAGATTGGAGACATGGTGGTCAATGCAAAGTACCACCTTATCTCCGTACTGCTCTCTGAGGCTGCCCAGAAGCTTCGGATCCGCCACATCCACAGAAATAATACACTGCGGTGCAAATTCCTCCTCCGGGTCCTGCGGTTTCAGATAATCATACCGTGCAGGGATCGGATCGGCACAGAGCACCTTCGCACGCTTTCCCAGCTGGCGGAGCACCGCCTGCAGGGAATAGCCCGAACCGATGCAGTCGCCGTCGGGGTTCTGGTGGATCAGGATATAGGCGTCCTCGCAGCTGCGCAGAAACGCTGCGGTCTGCTGAAAATCAAGCATCTGCATGTTCATCCTCCGCATCCGCTTCTTCCGCTGCAATGTCCTGCAGCTTGCGGGTAATTTCCGCACCCTTTGCGATGGAATTGTCCGCAATGAACTGAATCTCGGGACTCTTGCGCATCTTCAGGCGTGCAAACAGCTCCCGTCTGACGAAGCCTGCAGCAGAACGCAGACCCTTGACGGACTGTCGGGTGTCCTCCTCACCAAGGAGACTGGACACATACACCTTGCAGTGGGAGCCATCCCCTGCCAGATCCACACGGACAACGCCCAGCATGGAGCTGATACGGGGATCCTTGAGCTGACGGATGATATCCGTCAACTCTCTGTGGATGTCCTCGGACATCCGGTCATTCTTGAAACTCGGCATCAGTTGCCTGCCTTTCCGTCCGTCATTACATATTCTGTACCGGATTCAAAGAAGCCCTCGTCATTGAGGCATTCGCTGAATACCACGCTGTTTTCTGCCTGCTTTTCATAATTCAGCAGTTCCTCAGTCGTGATCGGCTGATTGATGTTTGCCAGCTCATCCGGTTCTTCGCTTTCTGCCATCTCAACTGCAGAGCACTGTCCCAGGAGGATTCTCTTGACGGACTCAAAGAAGAAGATATCCACGGGACCAAACTGATCCCATGCCAGTGCTTCATCACAATACTGCAGCATATCCTTTGTGCTCATTCTCTTGTATTCCATGTGCTTTCCATCCTTTCATGTGTTTCCTGTTCTTCCTGTATTCGGACTTTTTATTCCGGACGGTATTCTTCCATAATATAAGCTTCGAAGATATCGCCGGTTTTGATATCATTGAACTTTTCGAGGCTGATGCCGCATTCATAGCCGCTTGCAACCTCCTTGACTGCATCCTTGAAACGCTGGAGACCTGCGATATGGTCATCCGCAATGATGATGCCGTCACGAACGATACGGATCTGACACTGTCTGGTCAGCTTACCCTCGAGGATGTAGCTGCCGGCAACCGTACCAACACTGGAGATCTTATAGGTCTCACGCACCTCTGCCTTACCGAGGATCACTTCACGGAACTTCGGTGCAAGCATGCCCTTCATTGCAGTGGTGATCTCTTCGATCGCATCATAGATGATTCTGTACAGACGGATGTCTACGCCGTCTCTTGCCGCACTCTCTGCAGCACCGTTATCGGGACGTACATTGAAGCCGACGATGATCGCATTGGATGCATTTGCCAGCATAACGTCGCTTTCCTTGACTGCACCAACAGCACTGTGGATAACACGCACACGCACCTCATCATTGGAGAGCTTCTCCAGTGATGTTTTGACTGCCTCGGCACTGCCCTGTACGTCAGCCTTAACGATGATGGGCAGCTCCTTGACCTCGCCCTCTGCCATCTGGCTGAAGAGATTGTCAAGTGTGAGCTTCTGGGTGCTCTGGAACATTGCCTGCTTTGCCTCGTGCTTACGCTGCTCCACAAGTGTTCTTGCCAGACGTTCATCCTCAACTGCATTGAAGATATCGCCTGCGCTCGGAACTTCGTCCATACCGGTGATCTCAACCGGAACAGAAGGACCTGCCTTCTTCACGATTGCGCCCTTATAGTTGGTCATAACACGCACCTTGCCGACAGTAGTACCTGCGATGATGATATCACCGGTATGCAGTGTACCCTTCTGTACGAGCATGGTTGCGATCGGACCTCTGCCCTTGTCAAGACGTGCTTCGATGACAGTACCCTGTGCCATACGGTCCGGATTTGCGGTCAGCTCCTTGAATTCTGCCACGAGCAGAACGTTCTCGAGCAGGGTGTCGATGCCGTCGCCGGTCTTTGCAGAAACCGGAACGCAGATCGTATCGCCGCCCCATTCCTCGCAAACAAGACCATATTCGGTGAGCTGCTGGAGGACACGATCGGGGTTTGCCGCTTCCTTATCCATCTTATTGATGGCAACGATAACGGAAACACCTGCTGCCTTCGCATGGTTGATGGACTCAACTGTCTGCGGCATGATACCGTCATCCGCTGCGACAACGAGGATGGCGATATCCGTGATATTCGCACCTCTTGCACGCATGGAGGTAAATGCCTCATGACCGGGCGTATCAAGGAACGTGATGGTCTTGCCTTCATAGTTCACCTGATATGCACCGATGTGCTGGGTAATGCCGCCTGCCTCGGATGCCGTAACATTGGCATGACGAATACGGTCGAGGATGGAGGTCTTACCATGGTCAACGTGACCCATAACCACAACAACGGGAGAACGGGGGAGCATATTGGTCTCGTCATCATGATCCTCTTCGATTAGACGCTCTTCGATGGTCACAATGACTTCCTTCTCTACCTTTGCACCCAGCTCCTCAGCAACCAGGGATGCGGTATCGAAGTCGATCTCCTCATTGATGCTTGCCATCACGCCCAGACCCATGAGCTTACCGATGACCTTGGATACATTGACCTTCAGACGGGATGCCAGTTCGCTGACAGCAATACTGTCGGGGATGCGCACCTTGAGCTGCTGCTTTCTTGCACGCTCCAGCTCCAGTCTGTTCAGGCGCTGTGCCTCGGTTTCCTTTTTATTAGAGCGCTGCTTGCCACGCTGTGCAGACTTCTGGTTGATCTTCTGCTTCTTGGTAGAATAATTATCCTTATGGCGGTCAGCCGGAGCGATCTGCTCATAGCGCTCGTTGTACTTATCAAGGTCAACATAGCTGCCTCTGGTATCGACTGTACGGCGCTTTTCCGTGCTTTCCATACGCTCGCTGCTCATCACACCGCCCAGACGGGTCTTTTCGCCGTGTACCTGGGGCTGCTTCTTTTTCTTTTCTTCCTTGCGGCGCTCAGGCTGCTTCGGAGCTTCCTGCTTGGGGGCTTCCTGCTTGGGGGCTTCCTGCTTCGGAGCTTCCTGCTTGGGGGCTTCCGGCTTTGCAGGTGCAGGCTTTTCTGCTGCAGGTACAGATTCTGCAGCGGGCTTTTCTTTTTTCGGAGCCTCTGCAGGCTTCTCAGTCTTTTCTGTCTTTTCTGTTTTCTCTGTTTTTGCCTTCTTTGCCGGCTTCTTAGGTTCCTTTTCTGCTGCCGGTGCGGGCTTGGGCTGATTCTTCGTTGCAAAATATGCATCAAAGCTGTCCACGTTATGCTGCTGGCTGTAGAATTCGAGCGCAAGATTCATTTCTTCTTCCGTAATGGAAGAACCGCTCTTTTTCTTCTCACCGCCGTGCTTTTCAAAGAACTCTGCCAGTTCCTTTGCAGATACCTGCAGATCCTTTGCTGCATCACTCAACTTGATTTTCTTTGCCATAGGCAAACCCTCCTATCTCATACACGCCGCCGCATTGCTGCTGCGGCATCATCGGTCACTGCTGCTGTGCTTCTTCGCACAGTGTCTGCATCCTGTCAAAAAAGCCCTGATCGAGAATGGCGATCACCGCCGCTCTCCGTCCCAGTACAAATTCGATCTCCTCCTGTGTCAGAGGAACATTGCACACGGGAACATGTTTTTTTTCGCTGTGGAAGCAGACTTCCTTATATGTTTTCGGGGAAATATCCCTGACGGTCAATACGCCGCTCGCCTTTCCGGACGAGAGCGCTTCCAGCATGGGATCGAAGCCCATCGCCATTTTGCCTGCCTTACGACAGATTCCCAGCAGACCCGTCAGCTTCTGATAACGCATGCATCATCACCTCATATACTTCCGGCTCCACTCTGCAGGAAAAGCTCTTTTCCAGACGGCGGCTTTTCTGCGCACTCGTCAGGCATTCCTGACTGCGGCATAGGTAAGCACCCCTGCCGGCTTTTTTTCCGGTGAAGTCCAGTGAGATCTCTCCCTCGGGGGATTTCACCACCCGGATCAATTCCTTCTTGGGTTTCATTTCTCCGCAGCCGATGCACATCCGCATCGGAATCTTCTTCGCCATACGGACACCTCCCGATCGGAATTACTCGTCCGTTTCTTCAGAAACGATCTCTTCTGCTGCTTCCTCTGCAGCCTCAGCCTTCTGTGCGGCAGCCTGTGCAGCGGCAAATGCGTCGGGATCCTGATCGGACTTGATGTCAATCTTGAAGCCTGTGAGCTTTGCCGCAAGCTTTGCGTTCTGACCACGGTTGCCGATCGCAAGAGAGAGCTGGTCATTCGGAACAACTGCCACGCAGGTACGCTCCTCTTCGCTGGTAATGGTGACATTCAGTACCTTTGCAGGGGACAGTGCATGTGCAATGAACTCTGCCGGGTCCTCGCTGTAGGGGATGATGTCAATCTTCTCGCCGTTCAGCTCACGCACGATTGCAGAAATTCTGGAGCGCTTCGGACCGATACAGGAACCGATGGCATCTACATTCGCATCGTGGGAAACAACAGCGATCTTGGAACGGGCACCAGCCTCACGGGAAATTGCCTTCACCTCAACGGTACCGTCGAAAATCTCGGGAACCTCCAGCTCGAACAGACGCTTAACCAGATCTCTGTGCACACGGGAGAGCTTGATGACGGGCTTCTTGCTCTTATTGGCAATGCCGGTCACATAAACCTTGATGGTCATGCCCTCACGGAGCACTTCGCCCGGGATCTGCTCCTGACGCAGCAGGTACAGCTCCGTCTTATCATACATCAGTGTTGCAGAGCCTCTGCCGGGTTCCACCTGTGTGATGGTTGCAGTAATGATGTCATTCTCCTTATCCTGGAACTTTTCCAGAATGCGGTCACGGTTGATGTCACGCAGATCGCCCTTGATGGACTGCTTTGCAGACTGTGCGGACGCTCTGCCGAACTTGGAAATATCGAGTCTCTTTTCGAGTATCGCACCCACATAGGTATCGGGGTCGATGGTTCTTGCCACGTCAATGTGGATCTGTGTTGCATTGATCGGCTCCTCATCCACAACTTCCTGCAGCAGGGATACGTTGAAAATGCGATTTTCCGGATCAATATCCACACGGATATTTTCCTTGCAGTCGGGGTAGATACGCTGTGCAGCCTTCTGCATTGCGCTCTTGACCTTCTCGATCATGATTTCGGCATCCACGCTGTTCTCTGTTCCCAGATCCGCCAGTGCCTCGAAGAATTCGTTGTTCATGTTTTTGTTACGCCTCCAGTTATTTATTCAAATTCAAAATACAGCTTTACAAACGCCAGTGCAGCAAACGGGATTTCCTGATTGCCGGTTTCTGTTTCCAGCGTAATCTGTTCCTTATTCCAATCCGTCAGGATTCCCACCATCTCACGGCAGCCGTCGATCGGACGGATGAGTCTTGCACGGACCTTGCTGCCAAGGCAGGCGTCGAAATGGCTCTCACGGATGAGATCCGCTTCCAGACCTGCAGAGCTGACCTCCAGGATGTAACTCTGTGCGATGGGATCCTTTTCATCCAGCATATCGCTGATGGGACCTGTCACCTTCTCGCAGTCATTGATGCTGATGGTGTCGGTCTCACTGTCGATGAATACACGCAGGTACCAGGATGCGCCTTCCTTTTCGTAACGGATATCCCAGACCAGGTAGCCAAGCTCCGTAACGATCGGAGCTGCCAGATCGTAGATACGCTGCTCCGTTCCGCCGAATTTTTTCAGTTTCATTGGTTCCTCCTCACTTTCCTTGCAGGATGATACAAGCAAAACGAAAGACCGGATTGCTCCGGTCTTTTGACTTTACTATGATGATACTATTATTATATCACAATCAAATCCGGAAATCAAGCTTTTTTTCAAAAAAATTCAAATAATTTCTAGATTTTTTCACTCACCGGATCTTCCGGCTTTCCATATAGTATCGTTTATCCTCTGCGTGTCCCATGGAGAATGTTTTTCTCGGGAGTACGCCGTCCTTCTGTACGCTCGGGAACAGGAGGCTCTTATGCAGATCGGGCAGAAGGAAGCCGATGCTGCCGTCCTTGGCTGCCAGACGCTCGATAGTCTCTTCGCCGTGGATATAGTCGATCTTTCCTGCATGCGCCGCAAGATAAGCATCCAGCACATTCTGCAGGCTGCCCACTGCCAGATTGGAAGAGGGCTTGTGAATGTACAGGGTCTTTCTTGTGCCGCCCTGCACGATGGTCACAGGCTGGTCGGATTCCGCTTCGGACAGACCAAGCTCCGCCGTCAGCGTCTCCATGAGCGCTGCGGTATCGGTATTTTCAATAATACGGTGGATCGCCTCGAACTGCAGTGCGTCGCTGTGCAGGTTCACGATCTCCACCAGGGCATATCTTGCCGGATGGTCAGAGAGATCCGCACCGGGATTTGCCTGCTTGAGCGCTTCATAGCATGCCTTCGCCGTTGCGAGGGAATGGTTGCCGTCACCCATAGCAAACTGCAGTTCCTTGCCGTTGAGCAGTGTGGTCAGGGCATTCTGGAATGCAGCCTGCTGTGCTTCGCCCATCAGATAGCCGTCGATGCTGCCGCCGCCGCTCATCAGCTCCGTGCTGTAAAGCTGCTGCATGTCAGCCTTTGCAGCCGTACAGCTGCCGATGGCAGAATCCTCAGGATCATCGATCAGGATCATGATATGCGGCAGCTCGAGCGGTGCCTGTTCACGCACACGCATTCTCGGGGGAATGCGTTCGAGTACGGTCGCTTCGGTTGCACGCACAGGGGAAATGCTGCCCTTGTTGTAATCATAAGCTTCAAGGTCGATCTTGCCAATGACGCCCGCACGCAGCACGCCGTTGCCCTGGATACGTTCAACATATACCATGGCATTCTCATAAGTGCGCAGCACGCCGCTCTCTAAGCATTGCTGCATATTGGTCTGAATCGTCGCAATGCGCTCTGTCACATCGACTTCCTCGAGATAGACTTCGGGAAGGATCAGGTTCAGCGTGGACGGTGCATCCCCGACCTGCGCCGCCGCATGTTCCCAATAAGAGGGATCACCCGTGAACTGATCGCATGCGATCACGCTCCATTTTGCGGCATCCGTTACGGAAAAATCAGGCAGAAGAATATCTGCCGCTGTAAAAATCGTCTGCATATAGAAGTCACACCTTTCCGGTTGCATGGCAAATAATGGGAACGCAGGAAATGACTTCTGCAGCTGCGCACCAGAATTTGCACATAATCTGTAACCAGTATAACACATTTTTGCCATATTGTCAATTATCTATTTCAGATTCCACGTTATTTCGTCAAAAAAGCTGAAAAAAGGTTTGTTATTGAAATGTAACCACTTGTTCATTTACTTTACTGTGTACAATATGGTATACTTAAAATCGGAAAGATATAGGATACTGTACGTCACAATATCCGGGGAATTGATTGGGATGCGTTTTCATACCTGCGCATCACACCATGCCATCATCGTACCAAATGCGCAGAAAGGAATGAGTAGCTTGCCAAATCAGAGCGATCAGAATCATGAGATTGCCGCAGCGCCTGCAGAGGATAAAGAAAAAATTGAACGGATGAACCGCATCCGTCAGTCTCTTGCACAGGCTGAGGAGGCACCTGCGAAGGATAACAAGGATCTTCCGCAGCCTCCCAGAAAGAAACCCGCACCCACTGCAAAGCAGCTTGACATTTCCGTCGAGGATAATCCGCCGCCCATGCAAAGTTCCGATGAAACGCACGCCCAGAAGGTAGCGCAGATCCGGGAAGCACTTGCAATGGTCGAGCGTCCTGCCGCACCGGTGCAGAAGCCTGTCAGAAATGGTGCGCTGCCGCCGCTTCGCAAAAAAGGAACCAAGAGTGCTGCGGTAAAGAATGCAGCTGCGGAAACAGTGGTTGTACCGCCGAAGAAAGCAGCGTCCGCACCGCAAAGAAATAAACCAGCCGCAAACCCCACACCGCAGGCACCAAAGCAGCCTGCCAAGCTTCCGCCGCTGAAGAAAGCGGCACCGAATGCAGCTGCGCCGAAGCCGGCAGCTCCTGTGCAGACAAAACCTACACCCAAGCCCCTGCCGCCGCTGAAAAAAGCAGGTGCCGCAGCACCGGCTGTAAAACCGGCTGCCCCGGCAAAACCCGCAGCAAAGCCTGTCGTTTCGCCGAAGGCACAAGCTCCCAAGAAGCCGGCAGTCGTAAAGACGGAACCGAAAAAGCCTCTGCCGATCGGAAAGATCTCCGCAATTCTGGGCGGTTCTGCAGCGGGCGCGCTGGTCATTGCCTACTGCGTGATGGCACTGGTCTACCTCAACAATTTCCTGCCGAATACTTATATTAACAATGTGCCCGTCGGCGGCATGAGCATGGAGGAAGCACGGGAAGCTGTGCTGGACAAGGCAGATGTCGAAAATCTGGTGCTCGTGACAGCGAACGGAGAAAACGTCAGCTTCGAAGCAGAAAAGTTCGATGCTGAATACGGTCTCTCCGAAACGGCACTGGATGAAGCGTTCTCCGAGAACCGTTTTCTCTGGATTCGCAAGCTCTTTGCAGATACAGAGTATACCGTGGAATACGATCTGAGTTACTCGGAAGAATCCCTGAAAACAATGATCTCCCGCCATGGATGGGGTGCGGATACCTCGCAGAATGCCTATATCGCCAAGAACGAGGAAAGCGGCATGTACGAGATCGTGCCCGCAACCATTGGTGATAAATTTGACAAGGAAATCCTGACTGGCTATGTTGCCGACCATCTGAAAAAAGGCGAATTCATTGTCGAAATGGTGAATTCCGGCTGCTATGAAAAGTATCTGGCAGAAGTGCAGGCAGAGGATCTTCAGGAGGATCTGGATCTCTTCAATCAGTTTGCCAACAGCACGATCATCTTTGATTTTGCTGACCGCAAGGAAGCGTTGGAAGGTTCCCGGATCGCTGAATGGGTCTCCTTTACAGCGGACGGTCAGATGGTACATACCGAGGACGGCAAAATCGACTTCAACCGTGAAGCCATTGCAGAATTCGTTGCACAGATGGCTGACAAATATGACACCTACGGACGAGACCGCACATTCCGTGCAACGCTCGACGGTGTGATCACTGTTCCGTGGACCAGTTCCAGCATGTACGGCTGGCAGATCAATCAGGAAGCAACAATCGATCAGATCATCGAACTGCTGCACGCCGGCGAATCCGTGACCGTACAGCCGGTTTATAACGGCTGGGGCTACGGCTTCACCCGTGAGACGGATGATATCGGAAAAACCTATATCGAAATCGACATTTCCGCACAGCACATCTGGTATTACAAGGATGGCGCACTGCACAGCGATTCCGACTGTGTAACCGGAACG
Organism: Oscillospiraceae bacterium; assembly: GCA_045544635.1. Classification (GTDB taxonomy): domain Bacteria; phylum Bacillota; class Clostridia; order Oscillospirales; family Ruminococcaceae; genus UBA3855. Next base: position 12,392 of record JAZPZJ010000029.1, on the reverse strand, counting down.
GAAACCGATCCGAACCGCAGAACACCCCGTGGTATTTTCCAGATCTGGTCACACAACAGCCCCGAAAAGCTTGGCGAAATGGAAACGCACGGCTATTCGGTATGGGTGGATTACTGGATGCCCATCAACTACGGCGGCATCGGTCTGCATGATATGCAGAGCCGCAGCGCCTTCGGCGGTGAGATCTATATGTACAGCGGTTCCCACGGCTGTATCAATCTTCCTTATCAATTTGTAAAGGATCTGTTCCATGCGACGGTGAACGGAACTCCTGTCATTGTACACGACTAACTGTCTGGGTGCCCTGTCGGAAGGCGGGGCACTTTTGTCATATATACTAAATCTATGTCGGATTTTTTGTGCAGAATTTTCCGTAATATTTTCCTGCTTCAAGCGTACTAACAGAGTAAAGGACGCCTGAGGCGTCAATGAAAGAGAGGGATTACTCATGACATGGTTTTTGTTCAGTTTCCTGCTGTTGGCAGCAGCTGTATTACTGGTGGTTCAGCAAAAACAGCAGCACCGCAGCATGTATCTCATTGCACCGAATGACTATGGTCATCTCTACAACAACGGCGGTGCCCCCACCGCACCTCCGCCTGCGGGAAATACACCGCCATCCGGCAGTGCACCGCAGCAGGTACCGCCTCCGCCGCAGCGTATGGCACCGCCTGCGCAGCCCGCTCCCCCCACGCAGCAGATGCCGCCGCCCAAGCCTCCGGCACCGAAGAAACCGTTTTCTCCGATTCCGCTGCTGCTGATCGCAGGTGTCATCTTCCTGTTTCTCGGCGGTATCATCTTCCTGACGGGTACATGGGATATGCTTCCCGATATTGCCCGTGCCCTGTCCCTGCTCTCTGCAAGCGCCGTGGCATTCGGCATCAACATTCTTGCGGAGCGTGTGATGAAGCTACCGAAAACAGGACTGGCATTCTACATTCTCGGCTGCATCTTCCTACCCCTTGCATTGGGCGGTATCGGTGCATTCTCCCTGTTCGGTGAGTGGTTCTCCTTCTATGGGGACGGCATTTCACTGCTTCTTGCACTGATTTCCTTCTGCGTTGCAGCTACCAGCTTCCTCGGACAGAGCAATTACAAAAGCCCCATCCTTGCATGGCTCGGTCTGACGGGTACAGGCGGTGTCTGGACGTTCCTGTGTATTTTCTTCACATCACAGGTACTGATGAACGCTGGTCTCTCCTATGTGACAAGCACCACCATTCTCGGTGCACTTCTGAGCGCATTTGCACTTGTCTGCACCTGCGCCTGTGAATGGTACCTGCGCCGCCATTCCATCGGGGAAACACCACTTTCCAAGGGCTGGCTGCCGTTCCTGTATCTGCAGAACGCCGCTTACCTGATCCTGATGATCGTGGTCAGCAGCGACGCACCGATCGCAGCATTCCTCTTTGCACTGGTACTGGCAATGCTGTTCCTGAATGAACGTTTTATTTCCGGTCGTTTTCATGTGGGTATGCCCGGATTTGCCGCAGGCATGCTGGTTTCCCTGAGCAGTCTGTGCAGTGCGGACGCATTCCGTGATGCCGGCGGACTGGAGCATTTTGAATTCGTGACAATCGGTTCCATCCTCCTGCTTCTGAGCATTGCTTCCCTGCCGTTCCTGCATAAGATCACCGCCAGCACGATGCGCATCATCGCATGGGTACTGTCCGTGGCAGCGCTGCCGACAGCTTTCATTGCCATGCTCATCGACATGGAGCATGCTGGCGAACTCCTGCTTTTCCTGTTCCTGCCGCTGGTGATTGCCGCTGTACAGTTCGCATTCACCCCCAAAAATCCGCTTTCCAAGGATACACCTGTTCTGCTGCTTTCTTCCATGCTGCTCTACTGCGTCTGCATGGGCATGCCGGATGACAGCCTGCTGCTTCGTCTGCTGCTGTTGGGCGCTGCGCTGCTGCTGCTGGCGCAGGCATTCCTCAGCCGCAAGTTCTGGCCGCTGGCACTATCCATCTGCTGCGGCAGCTCCATTGCACTGATGGGACTCGAAAACGGTGCTGTCTGGGTAACATGGCTCTGCGGTGCAGCCCTCCTTGCTGCAACAGTCTATGCACATATTGTCCGCAGACCGCTGCTGGAACGCTGCTGCGCATGGGCGGGTCTCCCCTTCCTGCTGACGGCTTCCTGTGTAACCTTTAATCTCTTCCTCGAAACCGCACCGGCATGGGTGCTGACAGCTGCAGTGCTGGCGCTGGTTTATCTTGCTGAATGCTTCCTGTTCCACCGCCATCTGCGTTCGGTGAGCATGCAGAGCTTCTGTCTGAACATTGCAGTTCCGTTGTACTTCGCAGCAATGCTCAGCGCTGTACTGGACTATGAGCTTGGCATTGGCTGGATGATCCTGCTCGCACTGGTCATGACCGTGATGTCCGCTGGCAGTCTCCGCCGCAACACCAACCTCACTGCACTTCCCATGCTGATCTTCCTGTTCGTCGTAATGCAGGACATCATCTCGCTGATCGGCGACCTTCCGGATCTGAGTGCCGGCTGGAGCCTGTTCTGGCAGATCGCCTGCAACCTCCTCTCTCTGCTGCTTTTTGCAGGCATGGGACGTCTCCTGCTGCCGCACTTCTGCGAATGCAAGGGCAGCATCATGAAGATTGACTGGGGATTGATCGTTGCTTCCTTCTTTATCATCAGCGTATCCAATACCATTAACTGGTATCCGTCCATTCTGAGCTGCCTGCTGCTCTCGGTATACTCTCTGCTGTACATCGGTCGTGTCAAGCAGCACTACATCCCGACGCTGCTGGCTTCCGCATTCGGCTGTCTGACGATCTTCTTCCATAACGTACATGACCCGTTCTGCATCCTGGAGATCTGGCATGAAGCCGATTTCAAGGCACCGCAGATCCTGCTCTACCTGCTGCCGATGCATGTGTTCATCCTGTCGATGCTCTGGATTCTGCCGAAGAAATTCCGCAGCGCAGTTCACATGGCACGCTTCTGCATGTACTGCTTTACGATGCTGTGTCTGCTGGGCGCAAGCCTTGGCTTCAACCATGCAGTGGATGGTATCGTGCTGGCGGTATTCAGCTTCCTCATTCTGGCCGGCAGCTTCTTTGTCAAGCGTCTGCGCTGGTTCACACTGGGCTTCTCGGTGCTCTTCCTGATGACCGTTAAGCTGACATGGGAATTCTGGCAGTCCCTCCACTGGGGTATCTACCTGTTCCTTGCAGGTGCCGTACTGCTTGGCATTGCCTTCTACTATGAATATGCGATCCGCCGTGCGGATAAAAAGAACGAAGAGCTTGATGAGCTCAAGGAAAAGATCAACCTTTTCAAGGAATGGAAATTCTGATGCAATTTGCCCCGCTTTTGCGGGGCTTCTCTTTTCTTCCAAAATTTTTTCAAAATAATTTCTGATTTTCTGTCCGAATCCGGAATACTCAGACGAATGTATGATATGAACCGGTTTTTAACACATAAGGAGGTGGGGGAATGACGGATCAGGAATGGCTCGCACTGATGCATAAGGATGCGAAAAAAGGACGCAGGGCATTGATCGAGCAATACGGAAACCTGGTATACGCCATTGTCTTGAACAAACTGAAAGCCTCAGCAAGTCGTGAGGACATTGAGGATTGCGTGAGTGATGTATTCGTCGCTGTCTTTACAGCAGCGGACAGCTTCAGCCTCGGACACGGGACACTGAAAACCTACATCAGCACCATTGCCAAACGAACGGCAATTGACGCATGGCGGAAAATCAGCTATCGGCAGAATACCACCGGCTATCTTGAAGAAGCGGTACCGACGGAACTGCCGTCCGAAGAGGAAACACCCGAGGAAACAGTCTCCCGTTCCCTGCAGAAACAGCGGCTCTGGGAAATTGTCCGAAGTCTCGGAGAACCGGATACCACAATTGTGATCCGGCAGTATTTTTACGAACAGACCGCCCGTGAGATCGGCAAGGCACTTTCTATGACGGCTGCTGCCGTACAAAAACGAAGTGTGCGTGCACGACAGCGTATCAAGGAACTGCTGGAAGCGGATGGCTATGATTACAGAAAGGGGGATGCAGTATGAAGCGCCGAATGAACCCGGATGACCGGAATCTCTGGAAAGAATGGGATGATCGCATGATTGAAGAGCTTGCAGAATGCGTCCCCGCACTTGATGACGCAGCCAAAGACAGAATTGAAAGATTATGTGAAGAAAAGATGGAGCTGAGAGAAACCATGAACACACAGAATACCATTTATGCCACGAATGTCGAGAACATTACCAGAACCCAGCGCTACCGTCCGTTGATCGCCGCTGCCGCATGCCTGCTTCTGACAGTGGGTGCAGCCGGTGTATTCATGATGGGTACGCACCGTCCCGGTGTGACACCGCCTGTTGCTACCGATGTCCCTACCGAAATGACGACCGAACCAACAGCGGAAACGCAGCCGAATCACTCCGATACGAATGGCTCCGACATCCGTGAAGCTTTGCACATCCTGACAGAGCGTGCGATGATGGTCTCTGCGGATTATCCGACCAAGGGAGAAGCGCTGGAAGGCACCTCGCTGTATGAAGTGGATTTTGCGCAGATGGAAGCGGACGGATCTCCTTACGATTATGCATCCTTCGAATTCCTGATTCGGGCAACCTTCACTCCGGATGTTGCTGACTGGGTACTCAACGATTCCATCTACAAGGAAATCGACGGTGTGCTCTATATCGACGAGGAAAAGGCAGCCCATCTGCAGGGCGTCCCCGTGAACTGGTCGGCATTTACCGTCACAATTGACGCCATAACGGAAATGGATACCGGCAATACCTGCACATTCCGTGCCATTGCCACGGATGATCCTGCAATTCAGTTCCCCGATCTGACAGTGGAAGATCGCACGGACTATTATACCGCACAGCAGGTGGACGAACTTGGCTGGAGATTATCGGAAAAACCGGAATACCTTGTTAAGGAGTGATCCAAAGCTATGACAGCCCCTCTCTGTTCAGAGAGGGGGAAGCTGCTTTTCTAATTTTTTCTAAAATCCTGTCCGAAATCCGGAGGATGAAACGATATTGTATATGAAGACCCAAATACAAAGGAGGAAGCACCATGACAGAACAGGAGCGCTGGGCACTGATCAGCACACATGCTGATCTTGTTCATGCGATCGTTTATAACAGACTCAGAGGGCTGGGGAACCGTGCGGATTTTGAAGACTGCGTGAGCGATGTTTTTGTCACGATCTTTGAATCCAGCGAAAAACTGCCCTCCAAAATGGAACAGCAGCGCGCCTATCTTGCCGCCATCGCACGAAACTGCGCCATTGACGCCTACCGCAGGCTTTTGTCCCGGCAAAAGCACACCGCTCCCTTGGAGGAATATATGCCTGCATCGGATGATCCGGCAGCGGAAACGGCAGAAAAGCTCCGGAATGCACGGCTCTGGGAAATCATCCGGTCTCTTGGAGAGCCGGATACTTCCATCATCATCCGGCAGTATTACTATGAACAGACAGCCAAGGAGATCGGACGTGCGCTTTCCATGACGGCAGCAGCAGTACAAAAGCGCAGTGTGCGTGCACGGCAGAAAATGCGGGAAATTCTCAAACAGGACGAAAGGAGGCGGAACGCATGACGGACAGAGAACTGCAAACGGCATTGGAACAGCTGCATCTGAATGATGCACAGGCACAGGAACTTTCCGCACAGATGCCGATACTGGACGATGCAGCAAAGCACCGGATCATGGCACAGTGCAATGCAAAGCTTTCCCTGCATGCGGATGCATCGCATGGGGACAGTGCAGCAGTTTCCGGTGTGGAACAGATCACACGGGCGCAAAGATGGCGTCCCCTCCTTGCGGCAGCAGCATGCCTTATGGTGGTATGCGGCATTGGTGCGGCAGTACTGCTGCATGGGAATGCCCCCGGTGAACGTCCGGTTCCGTCCGTGACCGAAATCCCAACGATCACAGAAACACCGGAAAGCACAGCGGAAGAAACAACTTCCACGTTACCACAAGATACAACAAATCCCACAGCATCCCCTACCGAACAAAACGAAACAGAAACGCCGACAGCAATCACAGCTGAACTTGATTCTTATATCACTCTTGCAAGGGAACTTACTGCACAATACGAAGAACTGCTGGATATCGTAACATTTGGCACATCCTATGACGAAAACGATCAGATTTTCTTTTCCGTCTTTCCCTCCGAGGAAAGCCTGTCCTATGTATACGAAATGGAAGGCAGTAACTACCAGCAGGAATATCAGAATATGCTCAATTATTATACATCTGTTGATTATGGCAGATATTGCAGAAACACGGATGAGCGGTTCGATACCATCGACAAAATTGAGGATTATGCAAGATCCATCGTTTCTGAAAGATTATTTGATGAGCTGTTCCGCAACGATTTTACGGACGGCCTAACTGCATATTCCGCAGGGGATTCCGTCAGCAGCGACAAGATCACGAAGTTTGCAATGCGTGACGGGGTGCTCTATGTCCATGCCTACGTCAGAACACAGGGATCGTTGATGGATCACTGGACGGATACGCCCATCACCATCACAGATGTCACCGAAAACACATTCATCGCTGAACGCGAATGGACGGATTGCGCCCCTGAATATCTTGCTTCTCTCTCAGAAGAAGAACTGGCAATGATGGAATTCTATACCAACAAATATCTGTTTGTAAAGGATGCTGCAACGGGTGAATGGCGCATCGACCAGCAAATTTATGAATAAAAATGATCCCCCTCTCCGTCATGGAAAGGGGGATTCGCTTATTTGGGAAATCAGCCCTGCATCTGACGCAGGAACAGTCGCTTCATGATCGCAAGGTCAAATGCAGTCACTACGCCGTCTTCATCAGCGTCGCCAGCCTTTGCCTGCTCAGCATTGAATGTTGTCTTTGCCAGCAGATACTTCTGCATGGTAACAATATCCAGCACGGTGTAATCACCGTCCATATTCACATCACCGGGTGCAACGAAATCAGGATCCGTCGGCGGCTCCACATCGTTGAGCGGCACAGCATACAAGCCATGGAGTGTCATTTTCTTGTTTGCCGCACTCATGAAGAAGTTTTCCATATCGTCAAAGCTCTTGCCGATGCTGTCCAGTGTTTCCTGTACATCCTCATAGGTGAACTTGAGCATGAAATCCTTCTGTGTTGCGCTGGAATATACCTGATGCCAGCCCTCATCGTCCGTATCCTGCATTACCAGATACGGATCCGCTGTGGACTCATATACCAGCATCAGCTCGTAATTTTCATTCATGTACTTGCCGATCTCGTTCTCGCAGACATTCTCCCATGCTACCAAAGCCGTACCCTCAGTGTCCTTGTAAACCTCGATCCAGTTATCACCGATCGGAAGGGTATCCCAGCTGAACGTGGGCGGAACGTATTCCTTGTATGCCGGCAGCGTGCAGGATGTGCCGTATACGCCCATCATTGCTTCGATCACAGGAGCGGAATTCGGATACCAGGTATTGGTCAGACGATAAAGATAACCATGTGCCTCGCCTGTACCGTCGTTCGGTACGTTGTTATCCCACAGCACACAGGGAATGCCGGCATCTTTTGCCTTGGAAAGATAGGACTTTGCCCATGCGATTCTGGAATCGGTATTGTCAAAGTCGGATGCGCCGAACTCACCGATGATGATCGGTGCGCCCTTTTCAGAGGAAACGCTCTTGAGGTTGTTAAACAGATTGGACAGATGATATTCATAATCCTCGCCCCATCCGCTGGAACCGGGGAAGTTGTGGTTTGCCTTGTCAGAGACATCCATCGTGAAGAAGTACGGTGCATACGCATGCACGGAAAGCGCCACATTGCCGCTGTTTGCAGGGATCTGAATGCCACGGATCGCATTGACATCGGAAGATGCACAATAACCCGGCAGCATCAGCAGACGCTCATTATTGGCAGAAGAGCCCTGACTTCTGACGGTCTGCACGAATACCGAATTGAGACGGTTGATATAGTCACGGGAATTAGTATCACCGGAACCCCACTCCACGGAACTGCCCAGACCGGTCTGACGAGGTTCATTCATACCCTCGAAAATCAGGTGCTGGTCATAATCTGCGAAAGTCTCAGCTACCTCTGTCCAGATGCCGCCAAGCTTTGCGGATGCATCGGCATAGGTAGTGTCCGTGAACTGTCCAACGTTAACCCAGTTCTCATGGTGTACATTCAGGATCACGAACATGTCCAGCTCATACGCATAGTCAACGGTCATCTTGACGTAATCCATCCACTCGTCATCGACATCCCATCTCTGCTCCGCATTGTTGTATTCAATATGCGGATACCAGGTCGTCGGAATACGAACCGTGTTGAAGCCCGCTGCCTTGATGGTCTCAAAGAGTTCCTTCGTCGGCTCAGGGTTGCCCCAGCACATTGCGGATTTTGCCGGATCACTGATGGATGCGGAATGTGCGTCAAGCGTGTTACCCAGATTCCAGCCAACGGTCATCTGGGATGTGATTTCCTGCGCATTCTTACCGGTCAGGGAAGCTGCGTTAGCTTCCATCTGCGGCAGAGCACCTGCGCCGGTGACGAGGATTGCAGCAGCTGCAGCCGCCGATGCGATCCTCCCGAATTTCATGTGTTTCATTTTTCTTTTCCCCCTCTAGAAATATAAAATGATATTGCGCTATTACGCTATTTTAATTATACAGATTTCCGCACTGTTTGTCAATGGATTTTAGGAAAAATTCACGATAATAAGGGGATTTATTTACAATGCAGCGCATGGGGAACGAAGCATTCCACCATGCGGCAGTTTGGTTCTATTTTTGAGGAAACAGCTGCTTTGGAAGTACAGCGGCAGCAGCCCTGAGAGTAGCAAAGATGCGCCAGGAAAGCGTGCGGGTCTCCGTACCCGGCGGTACCAGATCGGGGATCAGGATGGGATACATGCCGGCACGGTAGGCGCTGCGGATGCCATTTTTCGAATCCTCAAACGCAATGCATTCCTGAGGTTCCAGACCGAGTGCAGCAGCGGCTTTCAGGAAAATTTCGGGGTGGGGCTTGCCATTCGTGACCATATCTCCGGTGATCACGGCATCAAAATAATCCAGCAGTCCTGCACGGTCCAGCTGATCACGGACAGTCACCTCCCTTGTCGAGCTTGCGACCGCAAGCGAAACTCCCTGCTCCTTGAGCATCCGCAGGATCTCAGCGGCACCTTCCTTCACAGGAACATGGACATCGAGCACCGCATGCGCTAGCTGTCTTGTCAGGGAACGGAACGTCTGATAGTCAAATTCTTCTCCATAGTTGCGCTGGAAAAATGCCATTGTGCTGGCTTCATTGCAGCCAAGGCAGGAGATCTTGGCGTATGCCACATCATCAAATCCGACACGCCGTGCCGCTTCATCCCAAGCTTCACTTACCACACGTTCCGTATCGAGCAGAAGCCCGTCCATATCAAATACCGCACCACGGATACACTGCGGATCTCCGAACGGGAACAGACGTGTCCCGGGGAAATTCTGCGCATACAGATCAAAGAGCTGATGCTGAAAAACATAGGGAATGACCTTGCGCTGTGCGATCAGCATTTCCCATTCTTCCCGGTCGACCCAGCGGGTTTCGGCAACCTCCTCCTTCTGCAGGCGCAGTTCGATATCGTTTGTATCGAGCTGTATAAGCCAATAATCATCGAATACGCCGTCTGCACGGAAAGAAAATACGGGGGCTTCGTTCTGCAGATTCAGCGTTAGCCCCAGCTCTTCGAACGCTTCACGTTCCGCAGCGCTTGCGGAAGTATCCCCTGCCTGTGCCATGCCGCCGAGGGAAATATCCCACATATCCGGCCAGCTTGCTTTCTCCGAAACACGCTTCTGGATGAGGAATTTTCCGTCCTTTCTGAATATCAGCATATGAACAACAAGATAATAGTGGTCGGGCGGCAGCGGCGTCCCTCGCAGCGTTGTTCTGCCGGTCGGCTGACGGCGGCTGTCATAGATATCAAGAAATTCTTGTTTCATTGTATACCTCCCATCTGATACGGATTCCCTGACGCTGCCTGTGACGGCAGCAAAATCATATTTTTTATGATTTTGAAATGGGAATCAATGATAGCTTTATTATAATATGATTTTACCGGAATGTCAAGGCGGTGGATTTCCGCCCGATCCGATCTCCTTCTCGCACACAACAGAAATAAAACAATCCCCCATCCGGATGGACGGGGGATTCAGGTTCAATTAGTCAACCAGCTTAATGATTGCCATTTCAGCAGCATCGCCACGGCGGGGACCAATCTTGATGATCTGTGTATAACCACCATTGCGGTCAGCGTACTTCGGAGCAATTTCATCCATCAGCTTCTTAGCTACGCTCTCCTTTGTGACATATGCGAATACCTGACGCTTGCTGTGCAGGTCAGTATTCTTGCCCAGTGTAATCATCTTCTCAGCAACTGCACGAACTTCCTTTGCTCTGGTAACTGTGGTCTCAACCTGACCATTCTCCAGCAGATATGTTACCATTGCTCTGAGCATTGCAGTTCTGTGAGCGGTTGTTCTGCCCAATTTTCTTGTACCCGGCATTGTAATTCACTCCTTTACTCAAACCGAGAGAGGCTACGCCCCATCGGGTATCCTATTGTATTCGGGTGCGCTTAGTCTTCCTCGGAGGAGAGGTCAAAGCCCAGAGACTGGAGCTTTTCCTTTACCTCGTCGAAGGACTTCTTACCAAGGTTACGCACCTTCATCATTTCTTCCTCAGACTTATTGATCAAGTCGTCAACAGTGTTGATGCCAGCACGCTTCAAGCAGTTGAAGGAACGTACTGACAAGTCAAGTTCCTCAATGGTCATCTCAAGGATCTTTTCCTTACCCTTGTCGTCCTTTTCTACCAGGACCTCTGTAATGCATGCTTCGTCAGAAAGATCGACGAAGAGCTTCAGATGCTCGTTGAGGAGATTGGCTGCCTGTGATAATGCTTCCTTAGCGGAAATTGTACCGTCAGTCCATACTTCCATTGTCAGCTTATCATAGTCGGTGACCTGTCCGAGACGGGTATTCTCTACGGTATAGTTCACCTTCAAAACAGGAGTATAAATGCTGTCTACGGCAATTACATCAATCGGCATGTCAGCCATCTGCTGCTTGTTGCGCTCTGCAGATACATAACCTCTGCCTCTGTCGATGGTAATTTCCATACGAAGCTTTGCATCCTTGCCCAGGGTTGCAATGTGCATGCCCGGATCGAGAATGTTGACTTCGGAATCTGCCTTAATGTCGCCGGCTGTGACCTCGCACTCGCCCTCAGCATCAATCGAAATTGTCTTAGGACCTTCGCCGTAAAGCTTTGCGGTCAGACCCTTCAGACTCAGGATGATTTCTGTTACGTCCTCTTTTACGCCCGGAATTGTGGAAAGCTCGTGATGCACACCGTCAATCTTTACAAAATTGACAGCCACACCCGGCAGAGAGGAGAGAAGAACTCTTCTGAGACTGTTGCCCAGCGTAATGCCATAGCCACGTTCCAGCGGTGCCAAAACGAATTTACCGTACTTTCCGTCCGCTCTCAGTTCTTCGGTAACAATTTCCGGCTTTTCAATCTTTTCAAGCATGTAAACCCTCCTATTTCGCAATTACTTTTGTTCGTTGTTCAAAGCGTCCGCAAGCAATTACGCATTACTTGGAGTACAGCTCGACAATCAGGTGTGTTTCTGCCTCGTAATCAAGATCCTCAGGACCAGGCATTCTTGTTACCTTTGCAGAGAAAGCATCCTTATTGACATCCAGCCAGAGCGGAATGGTTCTGCCCTGTGTCTGCTCAGCTACATCCTTGAACTTTGCGCTGCTTCTGCTCTTCTCGCATACTGCGATCTCATCGCCTACAGCAACACGGTAGGAAGGAATATCCACTCTCTTGCCATTTACTGTGAAATGACCGTGGCCTGTGAGCTGTCTAGCCTCACGTCTGGTCAGTGCCATACCCATACGGTATGCAACGTTGTCCAGTCTGGACTCCAGAACTGTGATCAGATTGTCACCAGCCTTGCCTTCCATCTTGGAAGCCAGCTCGAAATAGTGACGGAACGGCTTTTCCATTACGCCATAGATGAACTTCAGCTTCTGCTTTTCCTTCAGCTGCATACCGTATTCAGAAACCTTCTTACGGCTGTTTGCATTCGGATTACGGTTGGACTGCTTGTTGATGCCCATTACCATCGGGCTGATACCGAGATATCTGCATCTCTTCAGAATCGGATCCTTATTTACTGCCATAACTCTTGTACCTCCAATTAGACGCGGCGTCTCTTAGGCGGACGGCAACCATTGTGCGGAATCGGTGTGACATCCTTGATCATGCGAACTTCCAGACCTACTGTCTGCAGTGCACGAATTGCAGCTTCACGGCCGCTGCCCGGACCCTTTACATAAACCTC
>JAZPZJ010000028.1:0-5376 GCA_045544635.1 Oscillospiraceae bacterium | reverse complement strand
ACCCTTTTCCCCCTCCCCCTATGGGGGAGGGGTTGGGGTGGGGGCAGCATCAGCGTACCGCCTCCAGAAAAAAGACTTTTTGACAAACAAAAACCACCCGTTTTACGGGTGGTTTTGCTTTTTTTTCTTACTTTGTCTTCAGCTCTGCATTCACTGCGTCAAATTCATCAAGCATATCCTGCGAGGGCTTCTCCGTTGCGAGAGAAACCACAACGTTGAGGATGAGTGCCACCACAAATGCCGGCAGCAGCTCGTAAATGCCCCACAGACCGCCCATCGGCGCCAGCAGGAACTTCCATACGAATACCATGATGCCGCCGGATACCATGCCGGCCAGTGCACCCCACTTGTTGGAACGCTTCCAGAACAGCGCAAGGAGCATGACCGGTGCAAAGGTTGCGCCGAAGCCTGCCCATGCAAAGGATACAATGCGGAATACGGAGCTGTCCGGATTCCATGCAATGAATACGGAAAGCACGGAGATGACCACCAGAACGATTCTTGCGGAAAGCATGGACTGCTTGTCCGAAAGCTTGATGCCCATCATGCCCTTGAGCAGATCCTCGGACATGCTGGAGGATGCCGCCAGAAGCTGGGAGTCGGAGGTGGACATCGTGGATGCCAGAATACCGGAGAAAATCAGACCGCCCAGAATCGCAAACAGTACGCCGTGCTCGCTCATGAAGGTCGCCATCTTCATGATGATGGTCTCCGCTGCGGAGCTGCCGACCAGCTGCTCAATGGTGCCCTGTGCGGACAGTGCGTTGCCGATCATACCAATGAAAATTGCCACGCCCATGGAAATGACCACCCATACGGATGCGATTCTTCTGGAGATCTTGACCTTGTTCTTGTCCTCGATCGCCATGAAGCGCAGGAGAATGTGGGGCATGCCGAAATAGCCAAGTCCCCATGCCAGTGTGGATGCGATCGGAAGTGCGCCGTAGGGGGTGGATTCGCCGCCCTCGGGGTTGTGCAGTGCGGTGAAGGAGAGATAATCCTTCAGACCCTCTGCATTGTCCATCACAGCACCCATGCCGCCGGCTGCGGATACGCCGAAGAACAGCAGGATCACAAGCGCTGCGGTCATAACGATGCTCTGAATGAGGTCGGTCGTGGACGCTGCAAGGAAGCCGCCGACGCTGGTGTATGCCACGATGATGATGGCACTTGCGATCATGGCAACGTGATAATCAATGCCGAACAGCGTGGAGAAAAGCTTGCCGCAGGCAGCAAAACCGGATGCCGTGTAGGGGACGAAGAACACCAGAATGATGATGGCTGCAATGCCCATGAGGATGTTCCTGCGGTCACGGTAGCGGGTTGCAAAGAAGCCGGGGAGTGTGATCGAGCCGCACTTCTGGCTGTACACACGCAGACGCTTTGCCACGATCAGCCAGTTGACATAGGTACCGATCGCCAGACCGATGGCTGTCCAGCCAGCCTCCGCACAGCCGGTGAGATAAGCAACACCCGGCAGACCCATCAGCAGCCAGCTGCTCATGTCGGATGCCTCTGCACTCATTGCAGTGACAATGGGACCGAGCTTTCTGCCGCCGAGATAGAAATCGCCGACATTCTCGTTCTTCTTGGAACAAACAATGCCGATAACCACCATCATCAGCATGTAGCCAACGATCGTGATCAGCATAATGATCAGGTTACTTTCCATAAGATGTATGTATGAATTCGGAGAATCCATACGCCTCCTTTCAACAGAATTTTTTTAAGCCATGCACGGGGCATGGCTTGCGTTGGAAATACCTATGTTATATTATATCACAAATTTCGACATAAATCAAGTGACATACTTGACAAAGTGGAATCGTGGAGTTTGTGCAATTCGGGGAAAATCTTGTTTTCCCTGTTGGGGTGCGAAAATAAAAAATCAACAATAGCTCTGCTCCCTTCGCAAAGCGTTGGGAGCAGGCGTTTTCTGATTCACGTTGCGAGAAGAAAATCTTCCCCAAACGGAAAACTCCCCCACGCATAACGCCCGTGCGGGCTCCGCACCTACCACATGAAGTCCTGGCGGGGGGCTTGGATCATGGGGGGAGCGTCGTCTTCGATGGGTTCGAGTACCTCCATTGCCTTGGCAGCGGCGGTCTCCGATACGATGTCCAGCATCAGATCATAGAACGGCTGTACTGCTGCAAAGACCGTGAGTACCGCATCTGCAAGTGCATCGCTGAACAGCAGCGCCCCAGCCGGCAGCTTCACGCTTGCGGATAAGCCCTTTTTCCGGAAGAAATCCGCAAGCTCCGGTACGGTGCAGGGCTTGGTGCGCTTGTATTCGTCACCGCCGATGACGATGCCCTGCGCTTCCAGCTTGCCGGTCAGCTCCAGAAATCCGGCAGGATCCTCCGTCAGCCGACGGCGGAAGCGCTCCATGACCGCCGCTTCCGGCTTCGGAATGCGGAAGCCGTATTCCGCACCCTCCGGTGAAAGCTCAAAAAACAGGGTGGGCGTCTTGTTCCAGTACATCGCTTCGTGCCGCACATAGATCCACATGGTGTCCCGATAGTGCAGAAAGGGCGGAAATGCCGCATCCTTGTAGATCCGTGCGACCTTGTGCATCATTCCGGGATGCGAAGCGTAGGGCGCAAATAACACCTCACCGAATGCCTTCAGCGGTTCGTAGACCTGCTCCACATACTGCTGCTTGTGCGCTTCGAACCATTCCTTGTTGTTGTGTGTGCGGATGCCCTGCAGAAATTCCAGTGCGTCCGGTGTGAATGCCTGCATCATGATTCCTCCTGCTGTATGATCGTTCCGCTGTGCAGCTGCGTCAGACGGCTGCCCATGATTTCCTTGAGATAGGGGAAGGCGCCGCCCGTGCAGTGCCCCGAATAAAACTGCGTGTCATAGGTGCAGAGCTCCTGCGCAAGCTGGCGGAATTCTGCGATTTCTTCCGCTGTGTAGTCCGTTTTCTTCATCAGATGGAAACCGCTGATGACACGCTTGGGATCACAGCCGAATTGTTCCCGGAATCTGTCCAGAATATTCAGGATCCCGTTGTGTGCACAGCCCGAGAGCAGCGTGTATTCGCCGTTTTCTGCGATGACAAGGCACTGTTCATGGGAGAAATCATCCGGAATCCGCTCGCCATGCTCAATCCGGACAATTCCCTCGTTCCCACGGGGGAAGAACCGTCTGCCGGTGATATTCGTAAACAGGAAAAGCTCCTCGTCCAGCCGGAGATCACCATCGAGCAGGCGCACCTGCGGCAGATCCGGAATCGCCGGATCAATGCCGATGCAGTGGTCGGCATGCCAGAAATTGCCGGCAGCCCCCGTTTGCAGATAGATCGCCGCATGGGGATTTTTCTGTGCGAAGGGCAGAATGCCGCCGGAATGGTCGTAGTGTCCGTGGCTGAGTATGACGAGATCGACCTGTGTTACATCAATGCCGAGGACATCGGCATTGTGCAGGAGGGCGTCCGTCTGCCCCGTATCGACCAGGATCCGGTGCTTTGCGGTTTCGACATAGACGGAGAGTCCGTGCTCGTACAGACAATCCGGTGCACCGGGCGTGTTTTCGACGAGTGTGATGATGTTCATAGATTTCTCCTTTGAAAAATTCCCCCTTGCAGTGCAAGGGGGAGTATACAACTGACAATTGCGATGATTCCGTTTGCGAAGCAAAAGGAATCATGCGGTAAATTCAGCCATCGTCGCAAGCGGCGAACTACCGGCAAAAGGGAGCGTTCCCATGCGTCATGGGAGCGGAGGCACTCCGCTTACTTGATGGTGGTAACGTCAGAACCGAACCACTCGGTGGAGATCTCCGCCAGCTTGCCGTCCGCAGCCATTTCCTTGAGGATCTTGGTCACTTCGTCGCACAGTGCCTGATCGCCCAGACGGAAACCGATCGCATACTGCTCGGAGGACAGACCCTCTTCCAGCAGCTTGTAATCCTTGCCGGTGGAAACGATCTCGTAGTTTGCTACGACGGAATCCATGAACACTGCGTCCACCATGTTCAGCTCCAGCTGCTGCAGCGCTTCTACGTTCGTTGCCAGCTCTACGGGTGTTGCGCCGTTTGCAACCACCTCGGATGCATTCAGAATATCGAGTGCGGTAGAACCGTTCTGTACGCCGATCTTTGCATCGGACAGGTCGGAAAGTGCCGTGATATCGCTGTTTCCGTTCACAACGAATACCATCTCATTGTCCATGTACGGCTCACTCATGAGCATGACCTGCTTGCGCTCCTCGGAAACGGACAGACCGTTCCAGATCAGGTCGATGGTGCCTGCGTTCAGATCCTGTTCCTTGGTGTCCCAGTTGACCGGATACAGTTCCAGATCCACGCCCATTCTTGCGCAGACTTCTTCTGCCACGTCGATGTCAAATCCCACGATCTGGTCATTTTCATCGGTGAAGCCCATCGGCTTGAAGGTTGCGTCCAGACCGAGGATGATCTTGCCTGCGTCCTGCACGTTCTTCAGGGAGTTGTCCTCGCCGTTTGCATCGGATGCGGTGTCAGTGCCGCAGCCAACGCCCAGCAGCATTGCAGCGGAAAGTGCTGCACACAGCAGCTTCTTCATCATAGAAAGTTTCATAAGTCATTCTCCTTTTCGGGTTTTGGGTTTTACTTTGCTATTATGATACCATATCTTTCGGGGAAAGTAAAGAAGGCGGGGAGAAATTCGGAGTTATTGTTAGGTTTTCATAAATTTGCGGATGAAGATTTGTGCATTAAAGCAATCCTGCCTCCCCCATGTTATCCTCCAGGCGTTCCAGAATCCAGCCTGTCAGGAACTTTTCAAACTGCACAGGAATCAGTTCACAGAAGCCGTGGTCATACTTGTAGAAATTGCCCTCCCCGTCAATCACCAGCATGGAGCCATCACCGATATAATGCCCGACGATGAAGCAGGGATCAAGCCCGATGTCATCATAATGATACTGCACAATGGAGGTCAGGGGCAGAATATCCGCCGTATAGCTCATGTCAAAGCCGTTTGACAGCAGGTACCAGTTTTTCAGTCCCTCCGGCAGCTTTGCCTGATGGGTATTCTCCCAGTTCTGAATGGCTTCTGCCGTTGCAGGTGCATACAGATCGTAGCTGTCATAGTTTGCATCCTCAAGCTGCTCACAGTAGGATCTGATTTTTTCATATTGCTCGCAAAGGGGATTCTGATTCATCCTGTGCCTCCTGTTCTATTCAAGGTTCTCATCAAAAAACGCCGTAAATTCTGCAAAAAGCTCCTTGTCCAGCATATCGCTCCACTGCTCCCGATCCAGATTCTGCCGGATATAGGCAGCCTTGTCCTCGATAAAGCGTTCCAGATGTTCTTCTGCATTGTAGTCATAATCCAGCGTTTCCAGCCATTTGTCAAATTCCGCATTGAATGCGTTGATGTAGGTCATA
>JAZPZJ010000027.1:0-21496 GCA_045544635.1 Oscillospiraceae bacterium | reverse complement strand
TTTCTTGTCTTCCTAAGACCGCTTGGCCTCCGACTTGGAAGCGGGGACAGCGTCCCCCTGTGAAGGTGCAGTTCTTAAAAACCGATGGCATAGAACACGGAGAACCAGTGCAGGACACTGCCGCCGACCACGAAAATATGCCAGATCGAGTGCATATACCGAATATTTTTCTTCACATAGAAGATCACGCCGAGTGAATACAGGACGCCGCCTACAATCAGTGTAACCAGACTGAAGGTCGGTATGCCCTGATAGAGGGGCTTGACTGCCAGAATAATGCCCCAGCCCATGAGAATATAGCAGAATGTTGAGATTTTACGGAATTTTTCCAGATTGATCGAGGACATGACGATACCGAAAGCCGCCGCACCCCAGATGCATCCGAAGATCGTCCAGCCCAGCCACATCGGCTTGATGCAGCAGAGGGTGAAGGGGGTGTAGGTACCTGCGATCAGCAGGAAGATTGTATTGTGGTCGAGGATCTGGAATACTTTCTTTGCGATCGGATGCGTGATCGCATGGTACAGCGTGGACATTGTGTAGAGAATGATGAGGGAGGCACCGTAAATCGATGCGGACACAACCTCCATAGCACCGCCATTGATGGCGCTGAATACGATCAGCAGCACACAGCCGGCAATGGAAAGCAATGCGCCGACGCCGTGTGTAACGGAGTTGAAGATTTCCTCGCCCAGGGTGTAGGCACGCTTGCGCTTTGCAGGTTTGTTGGATGTTTGACTCATAGCAATGACCTCCTCTTAGTTGGACGCAGCCTGCGCTTCCAGGCATTTCTGGAAATCCTGTGCAGGCATGGGCTTTCCGTACAGATAGCCCTGTACATAATCACACCCCATATTCCGCAGGATCTCTGCCTGTCCCTCGAATTCCACGCCCTCGGCGATGGTTTCGATCCCCATGGACTTTGCGATCTTGATGACGGCGGAAACGATTTCCTGTGCCACCATATCGGTTTCGATCTCAATGATGAAGGAACGATCGAGCTTGAGCAGCGTCAGCGGCAGCAGCTGGATATAGCTCAGAGAGGAGTAGCCGGTGCCGAAATCGTCCATGGCAAGCTGAATGCCCATTTCACGCAGTGCATTCATCTGCTGTACTGCAAAATTCACATCGCCCAGAGCCAGACGTTCGGTCAGCTCCAGCTCCAGCCATTTCGATTCCATCTCGGAACGGATCAGAACATCACGGATCGTTTCGCAGATATTTTTCTGGTAAAAGTCACCCGACGCAAAGTTGATGGACATTACGATCGGGGGCAGATTGTTTTTCTGCCACAGTGCATTCTGGTAGCAAGCTTCCTGCAGGACGAACTGGCTGATTTCGGAAATCATACCTGTGCGTTCCGCAATCGGAATAAACACATTCGGGGAAACCATACCGCCTTCGGGCTTCATCCAGCGGATGAGTGCTTCCGCACCCATGATCTTTCCGGTATGCAGATCCACCTTCGGCTGATAATACAGATGGAAATGCCGGTTGGCGATCGCATCCGCCAGCTCTGTTTCCATTTCACTCTGGCTGACGATCTCCTGATGCATGGTCGGGTCGTAGCCCATCATATAGGCAAGCTCACCACGCCCCATTGCAAGGGCAAATTCCGCATGCTCAAGCGCCTGCGTGAAGCTGTCGCCATCCGTGGGAATGCGTGCAAAGCCCGCCGAGCAGCTCAGTGCCAGCGCCGAATTTTCACCCGTTGTCAGCTCCGCCATATCCATACGGATGCGGTCGATCGTGCGGACGGGGAGATCTTCGTCGCCGAAATCGCTGTAATCGTGGATCACAAGAACGAAATTATCAGCGCTCACTCTTGCCGCAAGTCCGCCGGGGTTTGCGTATTTACAGAGAATATGTGCGAAATTACGCAGGATATTGTCACCGATCTCATAACCGCAGCTGTCATTGACGATGTGGAACCGGTCGATATCCAGGACAATGATCCAGCAGAACGTACCCATGGTCTTGCAGATGCGATAGGTTTCTTCGCCGTCCTGCATGAGCTTGTTGCGGTTGGCGATCTCCGTGACCTCATCAAGGAACGCCATGCGTTCGATGGTCGCATCCTTGCGCTTTTCGCTGGTAATGTCGATCAGCGCACCGCCGATGATGGGGGTACCGTTCTGGTAGGTCAGATTTTCATGATAGTGGTAGGAATACCAGACATAGGGCTTTCCGGCCGCAGAACGGATCCGCAGCTCAAGGGTGCGGGGTCTGCTGGAGGAATCATTTGCATGCACCGTGCGGATGTTGTTCAGGTATTCATCGAACACCATGCGGTCATCCGGATGCAGCTTCTTGCGGAAGTCCGCAAACGAGATCTGGTTTTCGGTAATGCCAAGGAATTCCTTGGCTTCCTCGGAAACATAGTACACATCGTGCACGCTTTCGCACAGCAGAATACCGATGCCGGAAAGCTTCATGGAAAGCGCATAGCGGCTTTCTGACGCTGCCAGCTCCTGTGCGTAGGAAGTCAGGCTCTGCTTTGCTTCCATCAGTGCGGTGGTTTCAAAGCCGATCGTAAAATACAGTGCACCGTTGCGGTTTTTCTTCAAAAGCGAGGTGCTCCAGTTGATATAGCGATTGCCGCCGCCGGTCTCATGCAGGACGCTGCGGTAGGTTCTGCCGCTCAGTTCCTCCGATGCGGAACGGGGGCTGAGTCCCATATTGTGGAACAGCGCATTGAGCAGTACAGCGCTGTCGCCGGGATCCTCACTCTCACTGATGCCGAGAATCTCATCCATGGTCTGGTTTGTGTAAAGCGTGGACAGATCACTTGCCCAGATGAGCGCAGGAACGTCCAGATTACGCACCATATCGCAGATACGGTGGATCTCAACCGAGGTATGTCTTGTGCGGTAAAGCCGCACGACAAGGACAAAGATAAAGGTGGAGAGGATGAGCGAGAAGATATAAAAACGCAGGATCTCATTGGCGTGTTCTGGGTGTTTGCATGAAAATAACAGCACCCAGTAGGACACCAGTGCGAACAGCAATTCAATTAATAAGGCAAGATTCCGTTTCATGTCATTGCACTGCGGCAAGTGCGTTCTCTCCTTGTCAGAATCGTCGTGTCCGCTGGGGGGGACACGCTGGTTGACAGTCTCCAGCCGCCGGATACGCTCTGTCAAATCACAGAAATATTATACTTAATATTATACTCTTTTTCCCAGCAAAAGTCAATGGGGAGGATGCATATTTCGTGGAGATTTTGCCGAAATAAAAAAACCTCTGTCATAGGACAGAGGATTTTTGCAAGATCAGGTTGCCATACGTTCCCGCAGGGAACAAACAAGACTTTCCGGCATGATGCCGAGTACAATGGGCTTGACCACATAGGGCAGTGCCTGCGGCAGCAGACCCATGGCACGGAAGCCCTGGTAACGCAGCACCATTTCATCCACACGGTAATGCATCGCAATGTGCCGCTGTTTTTTGCCATAATGATAGCAGTAAAGATTTTCCTGGATGTTGGCGCCAAGCTTGCCCATGCTGTACATGCGCATGAACATTTCATAATCCTCGGTGCGTTTTGTCCATTTCGACTCCAGGTAATGAATATCGTCATTCAGACAGCTGCTGCGGAACATCAGGGAACCGTGAATGAATGGCGAATTGAACAGAAAATCCTTCTTCAGCGGACGTGCTGTCATGGTTCTCTGTCCGAACACCCCGTCATGGGTATTGTAGAGGCTGCAATTGCTGCCCACAAAGTCGATGTTCGGATGCGCCATCAGGAATGCGACCTGCTTTTCCAGGCGTGTCGGATCGGAAATATCGTCGTCATCCTGCCGTGCCAGGAACTGTCCCCGTGCTTCAAAAATGCAGCGGTTGAGTGTGCCGGCAAGGCGCAGATTTGTTTCATTATGTAAAATACGAATGCGCTTGTCTTTTCGTGCAAATTGTGCAAGCCATTCCGAAGTGCCGTTGGTGGATGCGTCGTTACAGATGATGAATTCAAAATTCTGATAGGTTTGTGAAAGAATCGAATTGATCGCCTTGGAAAGCAATGCTTCCTTGGCATTGTATACCCCCATGATGACCGAAACCAATGGAGTTTCCATAAACTTCCCCTCCAATATGGAATTTTCACAAAGACTTACGTTTATCCAGAATACAGCGTAGGATGTCCCAGAAGCGGAGTGCCGGCCGGCGCAGTACCTGCAGCGGAAGTCCGCTGACTGCCAGCGTTCCATAGATCCAGAACAGTTCGGTTTCCGGCTTTTTGCCCCGCAGCTTCCGCAGGATTCTTGTCAGCGGCATATGCTGGCGGAGTACCGGTCTGCAGTTGTGCCGCACCAGCGTATCCGAGTAGGATTCCGTAACATCATCACAGAACGGGAATGCCCCGAAGGCTTCCGCTTCTTCTGCGGTGGGGCGGTACATCAGCCCCTGCAGAAGCTTCTGCGTGATGCGGTGCATGGTGTCATGGGAAAATTCCCCATAACGGATGTGCGGTGCGCAGTGCTGCGCAAACTGCGTGCAGATGGAGATCTGCGTTTCGATGGCCGTGCGCATGATCGTGTCCGCATGGGATGTTTTGAAGATCGGTGCATATCGGTTCTCTCTATTTTTCTGATAGCCGATCGTCATGCCGTGCGGTGCGGCGCAGAGACACTCGAACAGATTGTTGTTGAATTTGGTGCGGACGCCGATACTGCTGTCCGCAGAAAAATACCAGGTTTTGTATTCGCCGTCCTCCTTACTTTTCGGATGGGCGAACATGCCGAAATAAAAGCCGGTCATGGGTGGAATTTTCTCGGAAAGCTGACGCAGATTGCGCTGCATCGAACCCGTCCAGCCGGTGTCGGCAATGGCAAACGGGGTGCCGTCCGTAAGACCTTCCTGCACGAAATAGGGCATAGCTTCGGCATAAGCGGCTCGGGAATTTTCCAGAACCATGTCACGGAACAGTGTGCTGTTCCGCAGTACGCTGCATACCGCAGCGAAATCGTTTTCGGAAAGCGGCGCATGAAGAGATTCCGGTGCAAATACCGCCCCAGCATCCTTGCAAAGCTGCGTAAGGAGTGTATGGCGCTGTGCATCGGTCAGATGCGCACGATCGAGCATATGGGAAATTGTCAGATTGGTGCCGCGATGCAGCAGCAGATCCATCATTTCCGATTCGGGGATGCGGTGATAGCATGGCATTCTCAGGGAAGCGCGGGAGCAGTATAAATACCGGAGCTCGGGCTTCACTGGGCAGACCTTGGCGATTTCCTGCGCAATTTTCAGCATGATATAGCCATCTCTTGCCAGGAAATAAATACGTTTCAGTCCCATGCGTTCCGCTTCCTGCAGAATGAACCAGACATACGCAAACAGCACGGGGGCAGTGACCTGCACCGAGAGCTGTGCATGTTTGGTTTCAGTCGTTGGCAGCAATGCTTCTGCCGTCTGCGCAAAGGGCGGAAACGCCTTCAGCGCAGCAGCGTATTTCGCGTCCAAGGCTTACAGTTCTACGCCATTGAGGCGCAGCAATTCTCTTGCGGTTTCTACGGAATCCACACCCTCGGCATTTTTGACGGGTGCAAACTCACGCTGTCTGTCCACCTCAAAGGAGAGACATTTTTCCTGCATGTGTACCATGTCGAGTACAAGGGTCTCAAATTTGCAGGCATTCGGGCGCTCCGGCTTGACCGGATTGCCATTTTCGTCGATATAGGGAACTTTCTTTTCCACCACATGGATCGGCATATTGCTGCCGGACATCTGCTCAAGGCAGTCGGTGCGGAACAGATAGTTCAGAATGACGCCATAGTTGTAGGAAAGTCTGCCGTCAGGTTCACGTTGGGTCACCATTTCCTCCGTCATTTCATAGTACTCCACGATGGACGGGGTACCATCTTCAAGGCAGAGTACGCCGATGCGTTCTTCGGGGTCGGCTTTGCTGACGACCTTGCTGCCGGATGTACAGCCGGACAGAATGGTGGCGCCCACGAAACAAGGATCTGCGATCCGCTGCAGGACATTGTCCACAGCGAATACATTCAGCCACGCAATGCCTTCACGTTTGAGCAGGGGCAGGAGACCTGCCTTGATCATGGAAGAGAACCAGCCGCCGTTGCCATTCGGAGAGGTAGCGATTCTGCCCTTTTCTTCGAGCAGGATCTTGCCTTCCATATCGACAGCGGGTGCCATTTCCTGTACAAAGAAGTGGATAAATTCGGGGTTATAGCCAAAATAGCCCATTTCCTTGAAGAAGGCACGGGTGTCCTCGTCGTTCTTTTCACTGGTCATGATAAACAGCGGCACATAGGCGCCTGCACGATCCACAACCTCCATCAGGTTGTTGATCAGGCATGCAAAAATGCAGAGCTCCCGTGTCAGACCCATATTATACATGCCCTTGGGCTTATCAAAGCCCAGACGTGTACCCATACCGCCAGCCAGCAGTACTGCACCGACCTTACCCTGACGGATTGCGTCGAGACCAGCAGTTTCATAGGCTTCACGGTGGTCATAGATCTCACTCAGCGTCAGTGCACCAAGTGGTTCCAGTTTGCCGCGCTGTGTTTCGTCCTGGCTGCGGTGTGCAGCAAAGACGTCGAGCAGATGGGGATCGAGGTCATCGATCTGCGCCAGCAGCGTAGTCTGTTCGTGTTCTGTTAATGTATCATACCAGCGCAGCAGATGGGACTGTCCCAGTGCAGCGAGCTTTTCCTGTGCCTGTGTCAGATTCATGATTTTTTGCTCCTTACAAGTTGTGTTAAGTGCATTTGCCTGTACATAATTTTATTATAACATAGCTGCTATGAAAAATCAAGTCTTTGGGTGTTGGTAATATTTACAGTATTTCGTGCCTTTTTTCTACATTTTATTGAAGTATTCGTGATTCTATAAGAATAAGCAATTGAACTATAACAAAATACGCACCGCATTTCTGCGGTGCGCTTTTCAGTTTCTGTTCAGTTGTCAGTCTGCTACGGCGTACAGATTGGTTTCCCATGCAGGAATATACAGTCTGTGGCGGATGTAGAGACGGTAATTCGGATTCAGGCGCTTGACCAGCAGCGGCAGCTCGAACATATCCTCGTTGCGGTGGTACATCGCAACCACGAGCTTCGGGGCATGGTGGGTAATGGTCTTGGATGCGCCCCAGAGCGCCTCACGCTCAAAGCCCTCCACGTCCATTTTCAGGAGCGTTGCAGCCTGATTCTGCAGCAGACTGTCCACACTGCGTGCGGGCATGGGCTGACCGTTCGGGGAAAGAACGGACTGTCTGCCGGATTTGCTGCTGAACGGCAGCTCCGTATCCAGACACCATGCAGCGCAGTGATAGGCGCTGACACGCTTCATGTCGTTCTCTTCAAGATAAGCACGCAGCTTCTTGAAGTTCTTCTTATCCGGCTCCACTGCGTGAATGGAAAAATACTTGCCGCCCGTATGCGAGAGCAGTTCCCGGATGGTGTCGCCGTTGTATGCACCCAGATCCACAAAGGTTTCATTGCGGTTGGGCTTGAGGATCTGCTTGTAGATATTGTCCGGTTCTTCGGTCACAGCGTCGAGGTAGTGGATATCGCCGCTGATCTTGAACTGGATCACATTGAGGAATACCCGGCGGGATTCATCGTCCGCAAGGCTGCGGTAAACCGCATTCAGCTCCTGCAGATGTTCCATGCAGTATTCATAGGTGAACAGCCCCGAGCCGATCACGGGCACATCCGGTGCATAGAGCGTATGCTTTCTTGCAAGCTGGCGGATGTAATCGACCAGCTCCGGATAGCCTGCGGCAAATGCCAGAACGATGACAAAATCGTCCACCATTTCCTCGATCTCGGAGAGTTTATGTACATGGTAGCCGGCAAAGGAATGTCCCCTGACGAATTCATCGCTTGCAAAGATACCCGCAACAGCGATCCCGTACTGGCGGAACACTGCCATGATCTTCATGGCACCATCGCCCATCCCATAAATAAAGATGGGGCGCTTTTCCGCTTTCAGTCGATCCCAGCAGGATTTCTTCTCGGTAATCAGGCTTTCCAGACCTGCTCTTTTCGGGGGGAATGCAGTGACATTCATGTGTGCGGCTCCTTTCGGTACAAATTAAAATTCAGGGTCACAGTGGCAGTTGTCGTCGTACATCATATCTCTGCCACGGATGCCGTAACGATCACGATGCTCGGTGATATATTGGTCGAGCAGCTCGGAAAGTTCACGGGGATTCTTGATGCTCACAACATCCTGCTCGGGTGCGTCAGTGTCACGGCTGTAGATACGGATGGAGCCGCAGCCGAACATGCGCTGCATCAAAGGCAATGTGAGCTTCTTGTCCGTGATTTTGTACAGGTCGATCTCCTCTTCCTGAATGTTGAGAAAACCGGTTCTGACGATGAATTTGGTGGGTGTCAGGAAATACCGTGTGAACGAAAGCGGCAGTCCGAAGAGCGTACGCTTTTTGTCCGTCCAGACACAATCCTTGATCTCATTATTTGCCATGATAATAGCTCCTTTCCGTATGGTAAATTATTGTCATTGCAACACATTGTTTCCGCTTGGGCGAAGCCCATAGGGAAACGGCTCACCAGCGGCGGTCCGCCGCTTACAGGGTTGCTTCGGTGATGCCGTTACCCATTGTCACGCACTTGTCGGTGCCTGCAACGGAAACGGTGAATGTCTTGTCGGTTTCGGATGCAGTCACCTTGATGGTATCGCCGCATCTTTCTGCCTTGATGGTCACTGCAAGATTTGCTTCGCTGTCATAGATGGAAGCCTCTGCGCACTTGCCGTCCTCGAGATTGTAGATCACAGCATTCGCATCCTGCACATAGTCATAGACTACATTCTGTACAAACTGACCATAGGTCACGATGGAATTTGCCTTTGCAAGAATCGGCATTTCGAGGAAATTGCAGGTTCTTCTGATATATCTGCCGCCCTCGTAGGTCTCGCCCGTGATGATATCCGTCCACTTGCCCTCCGGCAGGTAAACGTCCGCAGTACCCTCGGAATTCATGACCGGAGCGCACAGCAGATTGTCACCGAGCATGTACTGCTTGTCGAGATACAGGCAGGCAGGATCATTTGCATAGTCGATCACCATTGCACGCATCATCGGGACGCCGGTGGTGGAAGTCTTGACGGCCTGTGCGTACAGATACGGCATCAGTCTGCCCTTGAGCTTTGTGAAGAAGCGCAGGACAGCGCATGCATTTTCCGGATTGTCCGGTGTATCCTCTTCATATGCCCACGGCACTCTGTAGGAAGTGGAACCGTGCAGACGGCTGTGGCTGGACATCAGACCGAATGCGCACCAACGCTTGTAAACGTCCGGAGAAGCTGTCTGCTCGAAGCCGCCGATGTCATGGCTGAAGTAGCCGAAACCGGAAGCGCACAGGGACAGACCGCCACGGAGTGTTTCTGCGATGGAGGTGAATTCTGCAGAGCAGTCGCCGCCCCAGTGTACGGGGAACTTCTGACCGCCGACAGTGGCAGATCTTGCAAAGAGGCAAGCTTTGCCCTTGCCGTAAACATCTTCGATCGCCTCGAATACGCACTTGTTATAGAGGTAAGTATAGTAGTTGTGCATTGCAATCGGTGCAGCACCGTTGTAATATTTTACATTGGTCGGGATTCTCTCGCCGAAGTCGGTCTTGATCGCATCCACACCCATGAGGCAGAGCTTGCGTACGCAGTTGCCGAACCACTCATAAGCGGCAGGATTGGTGAAGTCCACGATTGCCATACCGGACTGCCAGAGGTCGGTCTGGAATACGGAACCATCGGGATTTTTGATCAGATAGCCGTTTTCCATGCCCTCATCGAACAGCTTGGAACGCTGTGCAATGTACGGATTGATCCAGCAGCAAACGCCCAGCCCCTTGTCGTGCAGGCGGGAGAGCTGACCTTCCGGATCCGGGAAGCTTTCCTTATCCCATTCGAAGTTTGTCCATTCGTAGCCCTTCATCCAGAAGCAGTCGAAATGGAACATCTGCAGGGGAATATCTCTCTCGAACATACCGTCGATGAAGCTGTTGACGGTTTCTTCGTTATACTCGGTCGTAAATGAAGTGGACAGCCACAGACCGAAGGTATTTGCCGGCGGCAGTGCGGGCTTGCCGGTCAGGTCGGTGTAGTTCTTCAGGACAGCCTGCAGATTCTCACCGCCGAAGAAGTAGTATTCCAGCTCTTCGCCCGGAATGGTCATGGATACCTTGGAAACGGTATCGGATGCAACCTCGTAGGAAACCTTATCGGAGCTGTTTACCAGCACGCCATAGCCCTTGGAGGAGATGTAGAATGGGATGCTCTTGTAGCTCTGTTCGGAGCAGGTGCCGCCGTCAGAGTTCCATGTCTCCACATTCTGACCATTCTTCACGAAGGTGGTGAACTTCTCGCCGAAGCCGTAGATGCATTCGCCCACGTCCAGCAGGAGCTGTTCACGGATATAAGTAGAACGGGGGTCAGCCGGATAGTTGAAGAACTGATCATCCGCCATACCCTCAAGACGATTCTTGGTGAGGAACTTATTCTCCTCAATATAGGAGGTGGATCTCCACGCACCGCCGGTCAGGCGCTTGCCGTCATAGGAATATTCCACATCCCAGTCAAATGCTTTTTTAATGCGCACCTTGGTCTTGCCGGCAGTCATTTCGATAAAGCCGTCGCCCTCGGTGATCTGTGCAGTATAGTCCGCCGGTTCATTCAGCTCAAACTTCGGCTGGTTCTTGAGTGTGCCCTTGAAGTGAACGATATTTACCTTGATCACATCGTCAGCCACAGCGGTATAGGTGATCTCAAAGGTCACACCGCCGAGTGTCATTGCACGGTTGAATACTGCATTTGCAGTTGCAAGCACAGTCACGGAATTCTTTGTGTGGGTGATTTCATACGCCTGTGTTGCATAATGCACAGCGTAACCCTTCTTGTTCAGCCACAATCCATCGGAAAACTTCATAGTAAACCTCCTGTGCGGATAGGATCCGCAAATTGTCATTTGTATCTCCATTCTAACATATTCACGGAAAAATGTCAATTGGATTCCGTGAAGTTTCCGCAAAAAGGCATAAAAATCTGCAGCATAGGAAATATGCCGCATTTGCTGTAAGATGGAATGCAGGAATTGTGCAGAAAAGAGAATGCATGGGTATTTTTGAAAAAATACTTGCGCTTTTTGGGGGGGATATTGTATAATAGGATTATGCGATCCCACGCAGAATCGTGGGAAATTTGAAAAAAGAGGTATGTTTATGAAGAAAAGCAAACGAATTCTGGCGGCGCTGACGGCATGCGGTATGCTTTGCGCAGCTGCGGCGGTGTTGCCGGTGAGTGCGGCGAATACTTATGAAAATCTGACCTATGAAGTAATGTATGATGAATACGTGGTGATCAAGAGCTGCAGCACAATGGCGATGTCGGTCGAAATTCCGGGGCAAATCGATGGACTGCCGGTTACAGAGATCGGCACCGGTGCGTTCTATAATTGTACGGTTCTGACAGAAGTTGTGATTCCGGATTCTGTACTGACGATCGGAAATGAAGCGTTCAAGGGCTGCACGCTTCTGACAGAGGTTGAACTCCCGAAAGGTCTGACCGGTATTGGTAACAGCGCATTCGATGAATCCGCTCTGACATCCGTTACAATTCCGGATTCCGTGACTTCCATGGGCGCTGGACTTTATAATGTATTTGGTAATTGTGATGCACTGGAGTCTGTGACACTCGGAAGCGGTCTGACACAGATCGGTTCTGCTTTTGCCGGCTGTGATGCGCTGACGGAAGTGACCATTCCGGCAAATGTGACAGTGCTCAAGGGTACATTTACTGATTGCGTCAATCTGAACACCGTTACGTTTGCGGAAGGCAGTAATCTGGAAACAATCAATGGTGCATTTATGGGGTGCACAAGTCTGCAAAATATCAACTTGCCTGAGGGGCTGCAGACAATGCACTATGGCTTCAAGTCCTGCACCGGTCTGAAGAACATTGCCATTCCGGATTCCGTTACTTATATTTTTGATGCATTTACAGGCTGTACTGCATTGGAAACCGTGACCTTCGGTGAAAGATCCAAGCTGGAGGGAATTGAGAATGCATTTATCGACTGTACAAATCTG
This sequence comes from Oscillospiraceae bacterium, assembly GCA_045544635.1. GTDB lineage: Bacteria > Bacillota > Clostridia > Oscillospirales > Ruminococcaceae > UBA3855. Next base: position 9,428 of record JAZPZJ010000027.1, on the reverse strand, counting down.
AAGGAAATCACCATTCCGAAGAAGGTAACGACCTTTGTTGCAGATTATTGGTCCGGTCCGTTCGACAACTGCACCAGTCTCGAAAAAATCACCTTCCTGAATGCTTATATCGACATCCCGAATGAAGCGGCATCCATCCCCGAAACTGCAGTGATTTACTGCTACGAAAACTCTACTGCACATGCATATGCGCTCGTGCAGGGCAGAGAATTTGTGATTATGCCGCCGCCGGTGCTTGAGAGTGGTGATCTTAATGATGATATGGAAATCAACGCCACCGACGCATCCATGATCCTCGTGGCGGCGACGAACATCGGTGCGGATCTTGAAAGCGGTCTGACTGCCGAGCAGATCGCCGCAGCCGACCTCAATGGCGACAGCGCATTCAATGCCGTGGACGCTTCCATTGTCCTGCAGTATGCGACCTATGTGGGTACCGGCGGCGATCTTTCTATTGAAGAATTTATTGCAGAACAGGCATAAAAAATCATCCCCCGATGCGTAAAACATTGGGGGATGTTCTGTTATTCGAGACTCTGTACCGTACCCATGAACAGCGGAATATTGTTTTGATCCACGATCATGTAAATAAACGGTCTGTCAAGGGTTACGTACTTGTAGACGGGGTTTTCGATGTACCCATCTCCGGGTGCCATCATAACTGCCGTAACTGCCGCCGCACGGGTGCCGGTTTCGTTCAGATCGATGCTGGTCTTGTGGATCACATCGCTGATGTACAGCGGATATTCCATGCCGCCATCGGTGTACTGCGCCATATTGGTGAAATCCGCATTGTATTTGTCAAATGCTGTCGGCATGCCCATGGCGGTGAGCATCTCCTTGAGCGTGAGACTGGTCTCATACTTGAATTTCGGCGTCTGTGTAGTGACGATGTATTCTGTTTCCGGATCGCCAAGCTCGGTCAGTACCGCTTCGCTGTCCATCCCTGCGATCCATTCGGAAACGGTCATGCCTTCATCGGGGAGAATCGCCACAAAGCGATAATGATAACCATCGTATGCCTTGGAAAAGCCCACGGCATGGTCAAATTCATAGTAATCATCGCCGCCGCCGTGCAGCATTTCTGCTTCCTGTTCCGTGCCGTCTGCGGCGGTGAAGGTGCCGTCCTTGATCTGCCAGTCCTCATAAATATCTGCCCACTTCGCATCAAATGCAAGGGCGTTGATCAGGATCATCATGTCTTCCGGACTGAGTTTCTGCACAAGCTCCGGGATCATGCCGTCGGTCTCATTGCTTACCCAGCCGTTGATGTCCTGCACCGTGCCCGTATCAAAGGGGGATGCGAAAACCTCCGCACCGTAATACCGGCTGTTGGCGGTAAGGAACGATTCCTCCACGGTCAGCCGTTCATCCTCACGGAACCAGATGGAATTGGCAATGTTTACACGGCTTGCATGCTGCTTACCGATGTTTGTGAGGTAGTATGCCGTGTATTCGTTGATCTCCTCCACGCTGCTGCCGAGGACGGATTCCATCTCTGTGCGTGTCTGCGCATTTGCGCCGTTTGCCGTCATGGACAGTGCCATGGAGACAGAGAGGGGCGAGATCAGGGTGTTCTCTGTATTCTGTGCAGTTTCTTGGAACAGATTCACTGCAAATTCCATCTGCGCACGCTGAAACTCGGCGTCCGTCGTCTTACCGCTTTGCAGTGCGCTTTCTGCAGTCAATGCCCTGCTGACCGTGAGGGGCGTCTGGGTGAAGCTGTCGATCTTCCCCAGCAGATAATTCTGCATCTGGGAGATGTCATGGGGCGTGAAGGCACTGTTGCCGTTCACATCTGCAGCAGCAGGGAAGCCTTCATATTCGAACGGATCCTTTTCTGCATAAAATTCCCGCTTCATGATTGCCAGATCGAATGCGTCCACGCATTCGCTGTTATCCATATCTCCGGGGGCATACCATGCCGACGCTGCCAGCGGCAGACAGAGTGCTGCGGTGAGCATTGCAGCCAGAACTTGCTTTTTCATAGATAGGACTCCTTTCAGCTTGTGATTTCCTGCCCGTGCAGGGCTTTCACTTATTATAACACACGATTCGGGAAAATGTTGGAAAATAATCCGGATTTCTCTGTTTTGCACAAAAAAATCCCGTCAATTCGGGCGGAATAACGAATCTCGAAAAAAAGGAAAAGACAGCCAAACTGGTGTCTTTTCACGCCGTGCAACGTTGAAAAACAGTTTGAGCTGTCTTTGGTAGAATGGAGGACGGAGGAGTCAGCGTTCCGCCCTTTTGGGAAATGTCTGATTAAAGCCGGAGCGCAGTTCCGGCAGGAGCTTTCAGGAGTTTGGTACTTCCGCCGGCCCTGCACCTCCCGTATACGGGAAATGCAGTAGTGCAGAAGCCTTTGGATTGCTTTGTTTTCAAATGACATATTTATTTTAACAGATTTTCTGCGATCCGACAAGTGCGGATATTGAAAAAAACTAGTACAATCTTGACTTTAAAGAAATGATGGTGTATAATGAAAGAAAAGACCATCCGGGGGAGTGAGTAGAATGGAATTTATGCGGGGCTATAACGGCGTTGAGAACGACAAACGTATTCTGTACACGCCGTCATCCTTTGCGAAGAAGAATCTGATCTACCTGCAGGAAACAGGAGAGATCCGTGCGAACCGTGCGCATATCAGCCAGAGAGATTATCTGCGCTCCTATCTGTTCATGCTGGTCATGGACGGAACGGGCAAGCTGATGTATCGTGGAAAGGAATACATCGTCCGTGCAGGCGAATGTATCTTTATCGACTGTATGAATGAGTACAGCCACACACCGCAGGACGAGCGCTGGTCGCTCAAATGGGTGCATTTCAGCGGCGGCAACATGCGGGAGCTGTATGAGAATTATCTGCAGAACGGCGGCAGGCCGAGCTTCAAGACCAACAATATCTTGGCATACAGCGATCTGCTGACGGAGATCTTCCGCATTGCATCGGAGGATGACGGCTTCAGCGATATGATGCTGTATGAGAAGCTGGTCGCACTGATGGTACTGCTGACCGAGGAAAGCCGCCTGCAGGAGCAGCAGGGGGAGCTGGAGCGGAGTATCCGAGACATGACGCCCATCAAGCAATATCTTGATACGAATTATAAAGAGAAGATCTCACTTGACGCATTGGCGGAGGCGTTCTATGTGAACAAGTTCTACATGACACGCATTTTCAAGAAGAAGTACGGTGTCTCCATTGTCAATTACCTCACACAGGTGCGCATTACCCGTGCCAAGCAGCTTCTGCGTTTTACGGACATGCCGATCGAGAGTATCAGCCAGGAATGCGGTATGAATGACGCCAATTATTTCTCCCGTGTCTTCCGCAAGGTCGAGGGCACTTCTCCCGGCGAGTTCCGGAAAATGTGGCAGGGTACCTGATGCCGGATTTGTCTGCTTGACCATATTATTCAAGAATTTTTCTAGAATTATATTGACATTTGACAAAGAATGCGGTATAATAAAAGCAGCCGGAACCGGCATACCTACATAGAAAGGACGAACGACTATGGGAAAATTTGTAATTAAGCAGACAAAAACAGGCTATACATTTGCACTGAAGGCAGGCAATGGCGAGACTATTGCAACAGGCGGCGAGGTTTACTCTTCTCTGGCAAGCTGCAAGAACGGCTGTGAGAGTGTGATGAAGAACGCACCCGTGGCAAATTTCGAGGATCAGACTGTCGAGGGCTATACAGTGGAAAAGCACCCGAAGTTCGAGATGTACGTGGACAAGGCAGGCGAATTCCGCTTCCGTCTGAAGGCAAAGAACGGCGAGGTGATCGCTGCCAGCGAGGGCTATCAGGCAAAGGCTGGCTGCAAGAACGGCATTGAGAGCGTGCGTAAGAATGCAGCGGACGCACCGATCGTTGAACCCGAAGAAGCATAACCTGATGAAAGAAAACGGCTCACCGTCATGGTGAGCCGTTATTTTGTTATGCCAGCGTTTTTACGAACGCTTCCAGTGTGTCAGTACCGCCCGTACCGATGTACGTTGCGTACTGCAGGATCCACGAAGCATCCACGGAATCATAGGCGCCGTCGCTGTTGACATCGGCAGCGGCTTCCTGTTCTGCGGTCAGACCGCTGACGCCTTCCGCACCAAGATTGGCAGCGGCAACGAGGACGATGGATGCGTCTGCAGCGTCAATGGCAGTGTCCGCATTGAGGTCACCCAGCGTGTCGGCAGGGTTATCCGGGATTTCCGGCGTTGTGGCGGAGGAATTGAAATGCTTGGTTGCATTTACCAGCATATCATTTTCATCTTCGATGGTGATCGCATTCCATGCAGTTTCCGAATCTGCAAAATAAACATCCGTCAGTCCGGAACAATCATAGAATGCAAACATGCCAATGGAAGACACCGTGGTCGGAATTTCAATAGCGGTCAACCGGCTGCAGCCCTGGAACATACCGGCACCGATTTCTGTAATGTTATCAGGCAGATCAATGGAGGTCAGACTTGTACAATAGCAGAACATCCAGGAACCAAAATAATTCACCTTGGACGGGAGCTTCAGTTCTGTCAGCGCATAGCAGAAGCTGAATGCATCACTGCCAATGGAATCCATGGAATCCGGAAGTGCAATGGACTGGAGGTTCCGGCAGCCATAGAATGCGGCTCCACCGATCTTCTGCAGGCTGTCAGGGACTGTCACAGAAAGGAGATTCAGATTTTCGTAGAATGCCTCTGCAGCAATTTCTGTTGTAGCGGCAGGAATGGTATAGGCGGTATTCCGCTTATCCGGCGGGTAGCAGACCAGAATGGATCCATCTTTGGAATACAGCACGTCATCCACACTTTTAAAATTGGGATTGGTTTCTGCAACGGTAATGGCTTGGAGGAAATTACAGTATCTGAAATTGTTGTCGAAAGAAGCAAAGCTTGCAGGAAGCACAACCTTCACCAGATTTCCGCAGTGATCAAATGCATAGCTGCTGAAATCCGTAACACCATCCGGTACAATATAGAGAGCATCTGCCCTTCCGGAAGGATAGCACACGATTGTTGTACCGTCAGCTTCTAGCAGGACGCCGTCCACACTTTTGAATGCAGTGTTGCCGGCAGCAACCGTAATATTCATCAGCGAACAACAGCCTGTGAAAGCAGTGTCTGCAATTTCATTTGTTTTTGCGGGAATCTGAAGGTCTGTCAGTGATTCACAGAAATCAAATGCATAGGTGCCGATGCTTGTGATTGTTTCCGGCAATGTAACAGATGCCAGATCATAGCAGCTGGAGAATGCAAGCTCACCGATCTCCGTAACTTCCACACCATTGATTTCAGCGGGGATCTCTACCGCTGTCAGTGATGTGTCACAATCGGTGATGACAATATAGCTGTTTTCATAATTTTCGTAGGTCAGACCGTTGTAGGTGCCTTCTACTGCATCAGCTGCGGATGCCGGCATGAGGAGTGCGGAATTGCCCAGCATCAGGCAGGCGGTCAGTCCTGCGAACAGTTTTTGATTCAATTTCATCTTAAATCCTTCCTTTCTGCAATCTGTTTTTACAAATAGGATTACTTTATGTTAATTATACAAAATACAATCTGATATTGCAAGTGTTTTACGGATATTGTCTGAATTTTCTCTGATTTGCATAATTTTTCATATGGATATTCTGAGAAAAGTAACAAATCCCCCATGCTGTGACGCGCAGGGGATTTGCTGAGAATCAGGTCATATTCAGGAAAGCTTCCAGTGTGTCAGTACCGCCCGTACCGATGTACGTTGCGTACTGCAGGATCCACGAAGCGTCCACGGAATCATAGGCGCCGTCGCTGTTGACATCAGCAGCGGTTTCCTGTTCTGTGGTCAGACTGCTGACGCCTTCCGCACCGAGACTGGCAGCGGCAACGAGGACGATGGATGCGTCCGCAGCATTCACCTGCTTGTCCAGATTGACATCGCCCAAAAGCGGTGCCTCCTCCAGCATGAGCTGGAGGTACTGCACCTCCTTGGAATTCGTTACGGTGATCGTGGTGGTTTTCGGGGCGGTGTAGCCCTCGGGGATGTTCTCATAGGTCAGGGTATAGGTTCCTGCCGGTACCTGCGTCAGAACGATTTCATCCAGAGGCGGCTGGAGTGCTTCAAGGAAATGCTCCGTAAGATTGGCAGCTATACCGCTATCGCCAAAACCGCTGCCGCCGCTGATGTGAGTTCCATTGCCGGTCGGAACACCGTTGAAATCGTAGCAGAAATCCAATGTGTATTCTCTGGTTGCCTTGTCTACATAGAATTCCACATAACCATTGGCATCCGGAATCACGGCATTGATGACCGCACCGCTCTGGATGGTGAGTATGGCACTGGTATATTGGGTATCCTGCTGCAAATCATAGAGCAGACCGTCTCGTTCATACTTTCCGTCAGGACGGAAATAGGAGCAAAGCTGCTGCAGCGGCAGGCGACAGCGGACATACTGTGTCGCAGTACTGCTGATCGTGACCTCATGGGCAGAAACAGAGCCGCCGCCACTATCGTATTCCAGACCAATACTTGCCTCATATGCTGAATTGAACGCATCATACAGCCTGGTCTCTCCTACGGGGATGGTGGTCAGTGCTTCCAGTGCGCCCACAGTACCCTTTCTGTTGAAATAGTATGTCAGCGTAGGGGTGGATACAAATCCAACTGCTGTACGTTCCGCCCATTTCGGATCGACATAAACGGCGAACTGGTTTGCCGGTACAGTCAGTGCGGTCGCCTGCGATGCGTCATAGCTGTACAGCTGAACTTTATAGGGAAGACCGCCGTTGATGTGAACCGGCTCATTCTGATAGATTGCATAGGCTTCCATTTCCCAGTCCGTACGGCAGGTTTTGACGGTGTGCAGTGTCTGCGGTGTGACGTAGGATGCGAAGGTGTTCCACGGAACAAAGTAGCAGTAGCGGTCATCTCCCAACTCCGTGCCGTCAATGCCGGAATTATTATGTACAAAAAAACTTTCGTCATTGACGATACCGCCGATCTCCGTACCGGCTGCATTGCGCAGGGTGACTTGTACGCCTTCAGCGGAACTGCCGTCGGGATACTGTACATCCAGAAATATCATATTGCCCGGTGCAACTTCAATCAGCCCTGCCCATGCAGAGAGCGGTGCGGACTGCAGCAGCATGATACCTGCCGCAAGCAGTGCAGTGATTCGTTTTTTCATAAATCCATCCTTTCCGAAAATCCCCCATGCTGCATCGCACAGGGGATTATCAGTATTTGTTATCTTGCCTTGGTTGCTACCTCTGTCAGGAGCTTACCAAGCAGTGCATCCATATCCATTGCGCCCAGATTGTCGCCCTTTCTGGAACGAACGGAAACGGTCTTGTTCTCGACTTCCTGATCACCGACTGTGAGCATGTAGGGCGTCTTTGCGAGAGTCGCCTCACGGATCTTCTTGCCCATTTTCTCTGCTCTGTCGTCAATGGAGCAGCGGATGCCGGCAGCTTCGAGCTTTGCCTGTACCTCGCCAGCCCAGTCGAGGTGACGGTCTGCGATCGGGATGATCTTTACCTGCTCCGGTGCGAGCCACAGCGGGAATGCACCAGCATACTTCTCAATGAGGTAAGCAAGCGTTCTCTCGTAGCAGCCGAGGGAGGTTCTGTGAATAATATATGGTCTGCGCTTCGAGCCGTCCACATCCACATATTCCATGCCGAACTTTTCCGCCAGCAGCATGTCAATCTGGATGGTAACGATAGTATCTTCCTTGCCGAATACATTCTTGTACTGGATATCCAGCTTCGGACCGTAGAATGCAGCCTCGTCGATACCGATCTCATAATCAACGCCCAGATTGTCAAGGATCTTGCCCATGATGGTCTGCGCTTCTTCCCACTGTTCCGCAGTACCCTCGTACTTGTTCTTTGGGTTAGCCGGATCCCACTGAGAGAAACGGAATGTGCAGTCTTCAAGCATACCAACCGTATCAAGTACATACTTTGCCAGTTCCAGGCAGCCCTTGAATTCTTCTTCGAGCTGTTCCGGACGGAGGATCAGGTGACCTTCGGAGATGGTGAACTGGCGTACACAGATCAGACCGTGCATCTCACCGCTGTCCTCATTACGGAACAGTGTGGAGGTTTCGCCCAGACGCATCGGCAGGTCACGGTAGGAACGCTGACGGTTCAGGAATACCTGATACTGGAACGGACATGTCATCGGACGCAGTGCGAAGCATTCCTTGGTTTCATCGGTCGGATCGCCCAGAACGAACATGCCATCCAGATAGTGATCCCAGTGACCGGAGATCTTGTACAGATCGGACTTTGCCATGAGGGGAGTCTTTGTCAGCAGATATCCGCGCTTCTGCTCCTCATCCTCGATCCATCTCTGGAGAAGCTGAATGACTCTTGCACCCTTCGGCAGGAGGACGGGCAGACCCTGACCGATGCAGTCCACAGTGGTGAACAGCTCCAGCTCTCTGCCAAGCTTGTTGTGGTCACGCATCTTTGCTTCTTCACGACGCTGGATTTCCTCGTCAAGCTGTGCAGCCTTCGGGAATGCAGTACCGTATACACGGGAGAGCATCTTGTTCTTTTCAGAGCCTCTCCAGTAGGCACCTGTGCAGGACAGCAGCTTGAATGCCTTGACAGCACCTGTGCTCATGAGGTGCGGGCCAGCGCAGAGATCCACGAATTCTTCCTGCTTGTAGAAAGAAATCGGTTCGCCCTTTGCAGCGTGCTCTTCGCAGAGTTCCACCTTGTAAGGCTCGTCCATTTCCTTGAGCTTTGCAATTGCCTCGTCGGGGGAGAGGGTGAAGCTTTCGAGCGCCTGATTCTCTTTGACGATCTTCTTCATTTCTGCCTCGATCTTCAGCAGCTCATCGGGGCTGAACGGATGGGGCGCATCGAAATCGTAGTAGAAGCCGTTGTCGATCGCCGGACCGATGGCAAGCTTTGTCTTCGGATAGAGTCTCTTGACAGCCTGCGCCAGAATATGGGAAGCCGTATGCCAGAATGTCTTCTTGCCGTCGATGTCATCGAATGTGAGAACTTCGAAAGCGCAGTCCTCCGTCAGTACAGTGCGCAGATCGCAGACCTCGCCGTTGATCTTTACGCAGCATGCAGCCTTGTACAGACCCATGCCAATGCCCTTGACAACCTCCGCAGCGGAAATATTGGCTTCCACCTCACGGATGCTGCCGTCTTTGAGTGTGAGTTTTAACATTGTGATTCTCTCCTTTTGGGATTTTAGGTTTGTCGGAAAATTGCTGTATGGTGACTGTTTCCCATACCTCTGCCAAGAGATGGATTCTTGCAATACTAACGTTTTGCCTTTGCCCCTTTGGGGGCATTGGCAAAACGCTTTGGGATTCCAAAGGGATCACATCCCTTTGGCTGGGGGTATGGGGGACAGTGTCCCCCATAAAGCAGGTTTTCCGCCGCAAAACAAACACGCCCCGAAGTCACAGTTTTCCTGTAACTTC
>JAZPZJ010000026.1:0-3845 GCA_045544635.1 Oscillospiraceae bacterium | reverse complement strand
TCTTGTCTTCCTAAGACCGCTTGGCCTCCGACTTCGATTCAGGCGGCATATGAGGAAGGTCAGTCCAAGCTCAAGGGCAACGGCAAGTCCGTACCGGCACTCTCCGTTCTGAAGACCCCTCTCCGTGATGGCGACACTGAGCGTCCGGACGATCCGGCTTATGCGAACAGCTACTTCATCAACGCCAATTCCGCAAGCAAGCCGGGTGTGGTGGATGCGGACTGTCAGCCGATTCTCGATACCAGCGAAATCTACAGCGGTATCTACGGAAGAGCGTCCATCAACTTCTATGCATTCAATACCAACGGCAACCGTGGCATTGCTTGCGGTCTGAACAACATTCAGAAACTCCGTGACGGTGAACCTCTCGGCGGCAAGAGCCGTGCAGAGGATGATTTCGCTGATGATGACGATGATGATTTTCTCTCTTAATTAAATGTCAGACGGGTGGGCGTTTGCGGCATTGCCGTGGGTGGGAATAAAGGATGGGACCGTTATGCATAAATTGATGATTGACTTAGAAACTCGGAGCGATGTGGACATTACCAAAACAGGTGTGTACCGCTACGCCGATTCTCCCAATTTTGATATTCTGCTGTTTGCTTATTCCGTGGATGATGCCCCAGTACAGGTCATTGACCTTGCCTGCGGTGAACAGATTCGTGATGAAGTATCGTCATATCCGAAGTCTGAACAACGCTCTCGATGCCGCAAAGCCGCTGGTGCTGAAGCACCCAGAGCAGCTGGACGGAAATCCGTTCCTGCTCAATACCCCCGGTGGCACTTATGACCTGTCTAAAGGACTTGATGGCTGGAAAGCGACCGATCCAACTGACCTGATAACGAAAGTGACGGCGGTCGTGCCGAATGAGGACGGCAGGCAGATCTGGGAAGAAGCCTTACAGGTGTTTTTCTGCGGTGACCAAAGTCTGATTGACTATGTTCAGATGATCTGCGGAATGTGTCTGATCGGCAAGGTGTATGTGGAGTCGATGATTATCGCCTATGGTGACGGACGCAACGGCAAATCCACGTTCTGGAATGTGATCTACAAGGTGCTGGGCAGTTATTCCGGCAACATTTCTGCCGATGCATTGACGGTCAACTGCAAGCGTAATGTGAAACCCGAAATGGCAGAACTCAAGGGCAAGCGTCTTATTATTGCGGCGGAGCTGCAGGAAGGTATGCGTCTGAATACCTCTGTGGTAAAACAGCTGTGTTCTACCGACCCGATTTTTGCGGAGAAGAAGTTCAAGGCACCGTTCTCCTTTGAGCCGAGTCATACCCTTGTGCTGTACACGAACCATCTGCCGAAGGTATCGGCGTCCGATGATGGCACATGGCGCAGACTGATTGTCATTCCCTTTCATGCAAAAATTCAGGGACAGGCGGACATTAAGAATTATACCCAGTATCTCATTGACAATGCAGGCGGTGCGGTGCTTTCGTGGTTAATCGAGGGTGCGATGAAGGTGGTCGCTGCCGATTTTAAGGTAGACCGCCCCCAGTGCGTATTGGATGCCATCGGTGCGTACCGTGAAGGCAATGACTGGCTGGGAGCATTCATCAATGACTGCTGTGAGGTGGACAAGTCCTATCAGGAGAAGTCCGGAGAACTGTATAAGCGTTACCGTGAGTATTGCACAGAGAACGGCGAGTATGTCCGCAGCACATCAGATTTTTATGGAGCTTTGGAACAGGCTGGTTACAAACGCAGAAAAATGCACGGCGGAAATTTTATCATGGGGCTTTGTCTGAAGTTCGATTTCCTTGATTGACTTCCGATTGCACCGACGGTTTCTGCAACCTATGGCATGGGTGGCAATAATCAGCCGTTTGTGGTGAATGCACCAGTTACATTAAAAATCCGAAGCGGCTGTGAGGGTGGCGGCAAGGGAGCGATTTGGCAGGAGGATAAATCTGCTACGCTCTCTTGTAACAACGACCAGACGCTTTTCGCCCCGAAAGCCTACGGCATCAGTGCATTTGAATCCAATGCTATGAAATCTGACAATCCTTACAGCGGTGTATATGAAGCAGACACTTCAAGAACTCTGGACTGCGGCGGTGGTTCTCCTGCCTGTAATCAAGGTGGTATGGCGATTGTGTGCGTAGATCAAGGCGGTGGAAAATCCAGCGTCAGTATTTCAGAGAATTGTTCTCCTACACTGACCTGCACTCACGGCGGTGAGCCTGTTATTGCATTGCAAGGCGCTATGATTGGCAGAGCCGACAAGAATGGCCCGCAGGGCGATGGCATCAATGAGGATGTGTCATTCACACTAAATACCTGTGACAAGCACGCTGTTGTTTACGCTATCGATAGAGAGTCGTATAACTGTGGACAGAATTTCGCACGGAATTTAGGAATTTCAAATGCAGGCGTTTCCTCAACGCTGAATGCACAGGGGCCTTCTGCCGTGGCAACCCCTGTGTACACCTCAAGCAAGGCTTCCTTCTTCAGCAATGCACAGGAGAATACAGCAAATACACTTGTGGCAACCGACTACAAAGACCTGCCCCTCATCAATGATGTGGGCTACACCGTCCGCAGGCTCACTCCGCAGGAGTGTGCATTGCTGCAAGGGATGCCGACGTGGTGGTGCGAAGACATCGGAATCGAGAACCCGACCGAAGAGGATATGGCGTTCTGGCGTGATGTGTTTGAAACGCACAGGCTTGCCGTTTCTCCCGAAAAGAAGCCAAAATCGGATAAGCAGATTCTGAAATGGCTGAAAAATCCTCATTCGGATAGTGCAGAATACCGTATGTGGGGAAATGGGCTCTCGCTCCCGACGGCATGGTTCGTTCTGGCTGGAATCGCCTATTATGCACAAAATAACCCCACATAATTCTGCATATCTCACACTTGCTATTCTGTGAGAAAGACGGTAATATGTGACACAGCAGCCGGCAAGGACGGCGAAAAACAAGGAGGTCACATTATGGAAATCAAATTCAATTGCACAGGTGCAGAACGCAAGAAGCTGGTGCAGGCAATCAGCGAGATCACAGGCGAGAATGCGGAATACCAGTTCATGCCGACCTGTGCCTACACAATCGGAGCAATGACGGTAGACCAGGAAGGTACGCTGTATTGCGAGGATGACATGGACATCGGCGGACTGCTGCAGGAACTCCGCAAGCGTGGATTTATTGAAGAAACGGAGAAAGCCGATAACCGTCTGACAATCTCCATCCCGAAGGAAAAGCTGGATGAGCAGACCCTCGCCAACCTTGACAGAATTCTGGAGAACAAGGGTACGCTCATCAGACACGCTCTGCTTACGGATTCGCTGGAATACACGGTGACGGAATCGGAGGTACAGTTCCCTTGGTTCACGCTGGAACAGCCGGAGGACGCTGACGCTTACAGCCGATTCCTCACGGCACTCATCGACATGGCAAAGAACCAGAAGCGTATCAACAACAAGCCGGACACCAGCAACAACGAGAAGTATGCCTTCCGCTGCTTTCTCCTGCGACTGGGATTCATCGGGACGGAATTCAAGAGCGTCCGCAATGTGCTGCTCCGGAATCTGACCGGAAGTTCAGCATTCAGGAATGGAGGGACAGCCTATGTTACCGAATAAAGAACAGCTTGAAGCCCTCCGTACAAAGTATCCGGCAGGCACGAAAATCATTCTGCATCGCATGAATGACCCCTATCCCGTGCCGCCGGGTACGGTTGGCGAAGTGCAGTATGTGGACGACGGCGGCAACATTCACATGGTCTGGAGCAACGGTCGGTCGCTGTCGCTGATCGAGGGCGTGGACGATTTTTCAAAGGTCACTGGGAGCGAAAAATAATCGAGATCCTATTCCCATTGTAGTGTATTTTACCA
>JAZPZJ010000025.1:0-16829 GCA_045544635.1 Oscillospiraceae bacterium | reverse complement strand
TGAAACTCGATGGAATGTCACCTGTTGAATACCGTCTCGCCATCGCTGCATAGTGCAGCAAAGCGACCAAGCTTGCCGCTTAGTCGCTTTGCATAGATTTGTTTATTTTTCTTTGTCTAACTTTTTGGGGTCAGTTCATTTTGCCTCCCGCTTTAGATAAAGGAACTCAAGTAGGCAAACTGTATACAAAAACTGTTATGTCGGCTTATTATTCTGAAAAGTTAAGCCCGCGAGAAGCAAGTAACTGTCTTCTAGGTTTACGCATCAAACACTTTAAATCTATCGAAAGGTGGTGCTACTGATGGCAAAGTATGTATTTGATAGCAATATATTTATAAACCTCCAGAGGCGTCAACCAATCGATATTTTTCCGTCTCTATGGAATAGAATAGGTGACTTAATGGATGAAGGCACTATTATTTCTAGCCAAGAAGTTTACGATGAAATAATGATCGGCGGAGATGATTTAGAGAAATGGGCAAAATCTCGAAAAGAATGTTTCTTGCCATCCAGTGTACTGGTACAACAGGAAGTTAGAGCAATATTATTATCTCATCGTGGATTAGTTGAAGGCGGACATAAAAAGAACTCGGCTGATCCGTTTGTGATTGCCTTGGCTAAGCAAGAACATTGCAAGGTTGTTACAGAGGAAGCCCCTACACGAAACGCTAAATCTCCTAAAATTCCAGATGTTTGCGACGCCTATCATATTGAATGTATCGACTTTGTAAACTTTGCGAGAGAAGAAAAATTTGCATTTTGACTTGTCATACATAATTTCACTAAAATCATCATATGTGCTATATTCATCAAACATACCGTACAGTTCATTCTGTGCGGTGTGTTTTTTATGCACACAGCACAGTAGGCGTCAAATGTAACGTAAATGTCAAATCTCCCGCACCTACGTAAGCGTCAAATAAACCACGTCCAAAAACAAAAGAACAGGCTCACCGATTATTCACGGTGAGCCTGAATGTGTATTATGTATCAAAAGGCATCATAACCGTCCCAGCTGGCTTCGAGAACAATTCCGTCAGGTACCGCTCCGCATCCAGCCCGTTCGCCTGAGCCGTGGTGACGATGGAATACAACGCCGCACTGCATTTCGCCCCGTTTGCCGTATTGCTGAACAGCCAGTTCTTCCGTCCGACCGCAAACGGTCGGATCGCATTCTCCGCACGGTTGTTGTCGATCGGGACATTCCCATCCTCCAAAAATGTATAGAGATTCGGCTTTTCATTCAGCACATATCGCACCGCTTCCGTCAGCTTGCTCTTGCCGCTGATCTGCATAGATTCCAGCCACGTAAAAACTCGTCCAGCAAAGGTTTGATCTTCGCTAAACGCTGTTCATATCGTTCCTCCGCCGAAAGCTCCTTCAGCAGACCTTCCTCATGGTAAATCCGGTTGCAGTACTCCACCGCTTTCGCTGCAAGCGACGCGCTTTGCAGAGCCTTGTCCGACGGCATGGCATTCACAAAATACCGCCTTGCGTGAGTCCAGCAGCCGCAGTGCTTCACACTCTTCAGCACATGATACCCGCTGTATCCATCCCGCACCAGATAATCCGAAAATCCACTGAGAAAATTCTGTGCATTCTCGCCCTTTCTGGTCGGCTTGTAATCGAAAATGACAATGCTCCGGTCGTTCATTTTGCCATTGCAGTACACCCACATCTTCGATTCGGAAGTCACTTTCCTGCCTTCCTCATGCAGAACCTGAATCTTCGTTTCATCTGCATGAATCACTTCTCCGGCAAGCAGCATCTCACGCATTTTTTTACGATAGGCAGACACCATTGTTCTGCGGCTATCATCACCCAGTTGGACGTGGGTTATTTGACACTTACTTTTAAACAAAAATAAGTTATTGTTTCCTATTTTATTATGATGATTATTCAGTTCTCAATTATAATAAATAAAAGATCTTTTAGTCATACTTTATTATACTTAGATATTTTCCAGAATTTTGACATTCCGATGCACAGGATGGGCTCATATATTCAACTTCATATCCATACTTAAAAGAGCCATTTGGATTGTAACCATCTAAATATTGTAAAGAATATCGATAACACTCTTCTTCTTGTCCACACCAATAGCATGTTGTTTCAGTTGAGCCGCCACAAGCAGTTAAAAATAGAGCGGTCGTCAGTAATAAGCAAACGAATAACATTTTCGATATTTTCTTCATAAACAATTCTCCTTTTTGGTTAATGCGAGTATTAATATTCAAAAAATCAAAACCACAGCCTTATTATACATCGATAGAAGTAATTTGTCAATATTTATTGATGATTTATATAAACTATAGTTAGTTTAGGATATATGTAAGCGTCAAATATCCCACGTCCAATAACAATAGATCAGGCTCACCGATTATTCGCGGTGAGCCTGAATGTGTATTATGTATCAGCTGAAAGTTCCTTCAGCAAACCTTCTTCAAGGTAAATTCTGTTGCAAAACTCCACCGCTTTCGCCGCAAGCGATGTACTTTGCAGAGCTTTGTCCGACGGCATGGCATTGACGAAATACCGCCTTGCGTGAGTCCAGCAGCCGCAGTGCTTCACACTCTTCAGCACATGATACCCGCTGTATCCATCCCGCACCAGATAATCCGAAAATCCACTGAGGAAATTCTGTGCATTCTCGCCCTTTCTAGTCGGCTTATAATCGAAAATGACAATGCTCCGGTTGTTCATTTTGCCATTGCAGTACACCCACATTTTCGATTCGGAAGTCGCTTTCCTGCCTTCCTCGTGCAGAACCTGAATCCGTGTTTCGTCCGCATTTCATGATGCTTCCTCCTGTGTTCAATTTGCTCTAACTTACTCAATGGACAGTTTTGAACTGTTCAGGTTGGTTTATGGAGTTGCTTAGAGTTTATTATACTACTTTAGACACTTTGAGGGTAGGTGCGGGGGATTTGATGCTTGCCCATTAATGCAAAGCAGTATTACCCATACTACCGCGCGCTATTTCCTGTCACTTTCACCCGCTTTTTATCGCCATGGCGCACAAATGGCGCGCAAACTATCATAGGCAAAAAATAATACGCTGTTCTCAATTTCTTGAAAACAGCGTATTATAGGGATAAAAACTGGTCTGAGTGACGGGACTTGAACCCACGGCCTCTACCACCCCAAGGTAGCGCGCTACCAACTGCGCCACACCCAGACATTGAAAGGGGTATCGGTGAAAATCACCTTAATTACTTTACCATAATTTCAGTGATTTGTCAATAGGGAAAAGAGAAGATTGTACATTCCGCACAATTTCAACAGACACGCAGGAGCTTTTTGCATAAAAGAATAGAAAAAGCACGAAAAAGAAAAAAGGCGAAGAAAAAACGGAAAAAACTTACAAATGAGGCTTGACAAACGCCTTGAAATGTAGTATAATTACGATTGTATGGTTATCTGCAGAGTAACCGCCTGCGGATAACGCAGTCCGTTATAAAGCTTATATCGATGAGGGATCCCCGTTCCTTGCCATCTGCTTTCATTGCGGGGTGCAATACCAATATTTAAAACGGAGGAATTGATTATGTCTACAACCATGCCTAAGGCTGGCGAAGTTAGCCGCAATTGGTATATTTTAGATGCAACAGACAAGCCCCTCGGCCGTGTTGCTGCAAAGGCTGCACACATTCTGAGAGGCAAGCACAAGCCCACATTCACACCGCACGTTGACTGCGGCGATCATGTGATCATCATCAACTGCGAGAAGGCTGTTCTGACCGGCAAGAAGCTGGAGCAGAAGAAGTTCTACTGGCACACTGGCTGGATCGGCGGTCTGAAGGAAGTATCCTACAAGAAGCTGATGGCTGAGAAGCCGGAAAAGGCAATGACAATTGCAGTTACAGGTATGATTCCCCACACAGCACAGGGCAGCGCACAGCTGAAGCGTCTGCGTACCTTCAAAGGTGCAGAGCACAACCATGCAGCACAGAAGCCCGAAGTTGTTGAATTTTAATAGAGGAGGCAACACGATATGTACGAACCTAAGGTAGCTTACCACTATGGTACAGGCAGAAGAAAGCATTCCGTATCCAGAGTTAGACTGGTTCCGGGCAATGGCAATATCACAATCAACGGCAGAAACATTGATGATTACTTTGGTCTCGAAACACTGAAGCTCATCGTTCGTCAGCCTCTGGCTCTGACAAATACAACTGAGAAGTTCGACGTTGTATGCACAGTAGAGGGCGGCGGTGTTACCGGTCAGGCTGGTGCGATCCGTCACGGTATCTCCCGTGCACTGCTTCAGTATGATGCAGAGCTCCGTCCGGCACTCAAGGCTGCTGGCTTCCTGACTCGTGACCCGAGAATGAAGGAAAGAAAGAAGTACGGTCTCAAGGCTGCTCGTCGTGCACCGCAGTTCTCCAAGAGATAACTTCTCCCCCTTTTACAAGTTTCACAAAACCACGCAAACATCAGTTTTGCGTGGTTTTTCTTTTGTCTCTGAATCTGTGAGAATTTCTGAGAAACGGTATGTAGCACTCGGGTAATACTCAGGCAGCACTCACGCAATTTGTCAGGATGCACATTGAGATTCATTCAAATTTGAAAATAATGTACATTCTGTCGTTTCTCGCTTGCCTTTTCCTGGCAATTATGGTATAATAGCAGTAACAGATCCAATTAACGGAGGCGAAGCACATGAAATTCAAGCAATTCTGTTCTCTGCTGGTTACTGCGCTCCTTACAGTCACCTGCTGCAGCATTTCGGTCACCGCAGAGGAAAACAGCAGTGAAGATGCCAAACTCATTGCATTGACATTTGACGATGGTCCCAACACCCACACCACACCGCAGATCCTTGATCTGCTTGAGGAATACAATGCGCATGCATCCTTCTTTCTGATTGGTGATAAGATCACTGAGGAAAGTGCCGTGGTTGCAAAACGTGCCTATGACATGGGCTGTGAGATTAACAGCCACTCCCGCACCCATTCTGACATGACCATAATGACCGCTGAGGAGATCATTGCGGAAATGGAGTATGTGGATGAAGCGGTTTACTCCATCACCGGAGCGTATCCGAAATTTTTCCGCCCTCCCTACCTGAACGTCAACCAGACCATGTATGACGCTATTGATATCCCCTTTATTACCGGATTTTCCAGCGGCGATTCTTCTTCGGACAAGACCGCACAGGATGTCACTGACACCGTACTTTCACAGGCTAAAGATGGTGCAATTATCCTCATGCACGATTTCTGGGGAAACGACAAGACAGTCGAGGCGCTGCAGACCATTCTGCCGGAACTCCAATCGCAGGGCTATATATTTGTTACTCTGACGGAACTGTTCGAACGAAAGAACGAAACGCCGCAGCATGGCGTTGTTTATCGTGAGGTGATGACGCATCCATGCAGCGGTTATGCCTTTTCACAGAACCTCTACAGCGGCTATGCAAGCGGTGACAGCAGCTGGGACGGATGGGATAGTGAGATCCGCCTTGACGGAACAATGCTTGCAGAACAGGGTGATTTTGTGATCGAGGTCGCATACGAAGGCGATTATCCGCCGGTTTTCATTCTGAACCGCTGGTACAGTTCCGAGGATAATTTCTGGGAACGCCTGCAGCCTGCATATTATAATGGAAAAAAAGCCTGCTTCCGTTCCAGTGATATGCAAGCAGTGCTGGACCTTTATGGCGCTGATTTTGCAGATGTCAACAAGATCCTGATCCAGTCACCGTGGTCGCAGCTCACCATTACGCAGGTTGATCTTCTGACAAAAGCAGAAACAGTTGCCGGTGACGTTGATCTGAACGGAACGCTCAACATGCTGGATCTGATCGCCGTGCAGCAATGGCTGCTGGCACTCCCAGCTCCGGAACTACGCAGCTTTGAAAACGGAGACCTCTGTCAGGACGGCGTACTCAATGCATATGATTTAACCGCCATGAAACGGGCATTGGTGAAAGGATGGATCTCATGAAAATCGGAAGAAGAATCGCAATTACGACAACGGCAGTCCTGATGATGTGCAGCACAATTCCGACATTGACACAGGCGGATGGTTCCCGTGAAGTGCTCGTCACAAATTCGGACGAATTACTTGCAGCGCTTGCGGATGCACGGGCAG
This sequence comes from Oscillospiraceae bacterium, assembly GCA_045544635.1. Taxonomy (GTDB): domain Bacteria; phylum Bacillota; class Clostridia; order Oscillospirales; family Ruminococcaceae; genus UBA3855. Next base: position 10,733 of record JAZPZJ010000025.1, on the reverse strand, counting down.
GCGATGAAATCATTTTAAAGGAAGGCTTGTACCAGAACGACGCTTTCCTCGGGGACGGCATCTGGTCGGCGTTCTATGCCAAAGCGGATGGCACGGCAGAGCATCCCATTATCATCCGCAGTGAGGATCCGGCGCATCCTGCCACTATCAGCGGTGTTACGCAGGACAACAAGGTGGCGCTCAAGATCGTCGGCAGCTATTGGGAGATCCGTGATCTTGTTGTCTGTGAAGCACAGAAGGGTATTTTCCTGCAGCAATCCGAGCACAGTATCATCTCGGGCTGTGAGGTCTTCCATACCGGTGCGGAAGCGATCCATATCATTGACAACAGCAGCTACAATCTGGTAGAAAACTGTTATGTCCACGATGTCGGCACCCTCTATCCGCAGTACGGTGAGGGAATCTATATCGGCAGTTCACAGCATACCGAGGGATATGGCTACGAATGCCATTACAACACGGTACGGGGCTGTCGGCTTGGTCCGAATATTGCAGCGGATCATGTGGACATCAAAGAATTCACAGTCGGCAATCTCGTGGAATACTGCACTTTTGACGGCACCGGCATGCAAAATCAGAACGGCGGCAACAGCTTTGTTGAGGTCAAGGGCAACAACTGCATCATCCGCAACAATACCGGCTACCGCAACGGCTGCGAAGGGGTCATGTATGCGTTCGACGCCAATGTACAGCTTGACGGCTGGGGACAGAACAATAAGATCTATGACAATACACTCAGCATGGATACCACGGACTGCTATATTTTCAAGGAATGGAACTGCGCAACTCAGGTATTCCGCAATACAGTTGAACCTGCAGAAGTGACCTATTCCGGTAATAAAACACTGCAGGTACTCGGATTCATTCTGCCGGGTGATGCGAATGAGGACAGTTTGCGTGACAGCACCGATGTCCGCAGACTGCAGGATTATCTGCTGGATCGGGAGGTCTGCCATATCTCCGATGATAACGCAGATCTGGACGGCACTGCAGCCTTGAGCGCATTTGATCTGGCAATCCTCAAGCGCAAGCTCAGTACGCAAGAAGCACAAACGCCGCTGATCTGTGTGAATTTCACAAAGGAAAGTGCCGGAAAATGGCGCATGTGCAACGGTCTTGGCGGCAGGGCCCTCACCTTCCATCTGCAGGTGGAACCGGACAGCTGGCTCAACATGGGCTGGGGCTATTGGGATCTGAACGGCATCAATACGGAGACAGGCGAAAGCGGCGTCTGGAATCAGCTTTCACTTGGCAAGCAGCTTCCTGATGAAAACGGAAACGTTGCCATTACCGTGGAACTGCCGCCGGACGTTACAAGCGTGGCGCTGCAGGTCTATGATTATCTCGACAACAGCGGCTCACTGGATAAGGATACCGTGACGCTTGTCAACGCAGTGACGGAATAACTGCCAATACATGCAAAAGGGTACACAGCAATTTTCTGCTGTGTACCCTTTTATCAAATATAGAAAGGAAGGGAGAAATCAGTTTGCCTTGAAAACGGCTCTGACAAAATTGTACATATGTGCACGAATACAGTTTCCGCCATGGTAACCGCCGTCCACATAATGCCAGATATGGGGAACATTATTATTTGTCAGAATGTCGTGGTAGCCGGAAGGCGTATTGTAAACCACTTCATCATTGGAGCCGGCTGTAAGCAGGAGCAGATAGGGAGATTCGCCTGTGAATCTGAAATCACTCTCAGCGATCAGTCCCGGAGAAACACCGGGTGCCGGACAGATCGCACCGACATAACCGAACAGATCGGGGCGCTGGTTTGCGATGTAGAGCGATTCTCTGCCGCCCATCGAAAAGCCCGTCAGAGCTGTATTATCCTTGCCCGTCAGGACGGAATAGTTCGCCTCAATATAGGGCATGAGGTCATTGGTCAGCTCGTTGATGAAATTGTCGTACGCTGCGTTGTTCGCATCATCCATCGCAGAACAGGCGTCCTGCGTAGCACTTGCATAGATGTAAGGATACACAACGATCATATCCTCTGCTTCACCGGCAGCGATCGCATTGCCGATGATCTGGCGCAGACGCATGCTTTCATCCGTCTCGCTTGCGAGCGTGTCCTCATTTTGCCAGTAGCCGTGCATTGCATAGAGCACAGGATATTTCTTATCCGTGGAGTAGCCAGCCGGCAGGAGAATGTTGAAATTGCGGTTTCTCTTGCAGGTATTGGAATAGTAGGTCACCTTCTGCAGGGTGCCGTAGGCACGGCCTGCCTGTTCGGCACGCTCGGATTCCGGCTCTGTTTCCACCATTTTTGCACTGATCTGTGCAGTATATGCTTCCATGGAGACCTCCGTTTTTTCTGATTGTTCTGCAACGACAAAACGATCAATTCTGCCAAGCAGGAAGCTCGTCAGCTGCACCAGATCGGTGACGGTCACCTTACCGCTTTCATCCACATCCGCTGCACGCTCTGCTTCTGTGGAGGCAAAGCCCTTGAGCAATCCACGCTTTGCTGCTACAAGGTCAAATGCAGTAATCGTGCCGCTCATGTCGACATCGCCCTTGACAACGGCAGCAGGAGGAGTTGTTTCGGTGGGAAGTTCGGGCTGACCAGCGCCGTTAATCGTTGTGCCGGGGAGGGCGCCGATCGCTTCGTCGATATAGAAATTATTGGTCGTACTTGCTGTTTCGATATAGAGCATCAGATCGGACGCACCTTCCGGGATCTGATAATTTTTATTGGCAAGCTGTGCCCATTCACCCTTGACACCGGTTACTTCAGCAATGGTGGAATACTGTGTTTCGCCATTTGCATCAGTGTACTGGAGCTTCATGTAAAAGGTGTCGGTTGCGTCGCCGTCAAAATAGGTGACATTGGCACTGAAGCTGAATTCCTCACCGGGTACGAACGCCAGAGGATTCAGTGTTCTGTATGCACCATTCCATGCGGATGCTCTTTCCTGTACGAGCAGGGCTTCATCACCCACGTAAGCAGTTCTGCCGGAGGTCATGATGGTTGCGGAACCTCTTCCCTGCCATGTGCAGGTATCGCCCTCAAATTCATCATGGAAGAACCAGCCATATTCATTCGGCTCCGGTGCAGTCGGGCCGCTCGGTGTGGTATCACCATCGGGCAGCGTCATGGAACCATCCCCCATCGTCACAACAAAGGTGGAAACAGACTGTCCGGGAAGATTTGCCCAGAATGCAGAGCCGTCGTTCTCAAGATTATTCGTCTTGGCAAGATTCTCCGTGCCGGAAGAACGGATACGGTCAACATCGGTGATGGAACCGGAGGAGAACGCAAAATGCTGGCTTACATCGCTTGTGCCGTTGTTGATCGCAACGATGGTTACCTGATTATCACTGCCCTTGTAAGCAGAAATGAGCAGACCGTCTGCAGGGGATTCGGTCGCTGCAATACGCACATCGGAAGGACGAACGTACTTGGAGTACTGCGCCATCATGTAGCCGCGCTTAGAGATGGAGCCGTCCTCCAGCATCGGACCATAGCTGCGGCGGATATACCACCATACATAAGCACTCATATTGCCGACAACAAGTCCGTTGTGGATGTTTGTGGCAACATCCAGCGCCTGCGGCCATGTATTGGCATTCGATGTGCTGTCTGGAACGTAAACCTCGGTCATCCAGACTTCCTTACCGCAGCTTTCGAGTGCGGGGAAATCCATCCAGTCTCTGGTTGTGCCATAGAAATGTGTACCGAAGAGATCGCAGTTCTCCATTGCCTTCTGGTTGTTCAGGATCTTGGAATAGTACTTCTTGCCGCCGTCTTGACCGCCTAAAATCCACGAAGCATTTTCGGGAGAATACTGGAAGGATTCCGGAGACATAAGTCTGGTGCTTGTGATCTGATCGCCGTAATTGGCAAGGAATTTGGTTGTTTCATCCGATGACCAATAGGTCCATTCATGCGCATAGTCAGGTTCGTTCTGAACAGAGATCGCATACAGGTCAACACCGTTATTCTTCATGTAGGTACCGAAATCATTCAGATGCTTTGCATACGCACCGTAATTCGATTCCGGAAGGTGAAGCTTGCCGTTGTTGCCGCCGGATTCAGCAAGATTGGAAGGCGGCTCCCACGGGGAAGCAAAGACGGTCACACCATTTTCGGAAGCATACTTTGCGGTAGGTACAGCCAGATTCCACTGGTTCTGATTGGGATTCACGAAGATACGCAGCACGGTGAAGCCGAGCTGATTGTCGCCATTGCCGAAGGCTGTCTCACGCTGTGACTGCGTAAGATCCTGACCCGTCCACTCGGGGTGGTTGATACCGCCGAAGCCCTGAATTCTCTGATAGGTCGTTTCCGGATTGATCACGCAGTCGCTTGCCGCCTGCACATTCTGCGACACCAGAGGTGCAGCCAGAGACAGCAGCAGCGCCGATGCAGTCATCCCTGCAAGCAGGGATCTGAATTTTTTCTTCTTGCTTTGAAACACTGTCATTCACTCCTTTTGATGTGGAAACCCGCCGCCATTGCCGGCGGCGGATCCCGATGAATATGTTCTTATGGAATCTGCAAAATTTAGGAGAAGCTCCACCAGTCGAATTCCAGCTCGCCGCTGAATACGAAGCAGAGATCCTGCTTTCCGCTGACGCTCTCTACAACAGGAACGGTAATTTCCTGCATGCCGCCTGCGGGAATCTCAACATAAGCAACCGCTGTACCCTTGGCATCGCCTGTGCATACCTTGATCGCTGCGCCGGATGCAGAAGATGCTCTGATTGTCAGGGACTTGCAGCCGTTTGAGAAATTCACGCCGGTAACCTTTACCCAGTCGCCCTTGTCGATTTCTGTTACAACCGTATCACCCAGACCGGAAACGTTGATACCTGCCTGATGGGACATGGTTTCAGCCTGCACCTTTTCATAGGGGCTGAGGGTTTTGAGCTGCGGAATTGCTGTCATGGTACCTGTCACGCTGTTGAACTTGTCACCATTCATGGTGATCTTGTCAACCTGCGGGCTTCTGTAGTTGTATTCCACGCCCATTGCGCCTGCAACCGGACGGGAGTGATAGAACAGATACAGCTGGTCATTCAGCTCCACGATGGAGTGATGATTGTTACCATAGTAACCGAAGAACACGCCCTGATTGCGGAACAGCTCGCCGCCGTAGGTGAACGGACCCATCGGGCTGTCTGCTACCATGTATTCAATGGCACCACTTGTGAGGCCATAGGAATTTCCGGAGGTGTTCCAGTTGGAACAGTAGGTGTAGTAATACTTGTTGCCGATCTTGTTGATGCCGGAATCCTCGAAAAGATAGGGGGGATTGATTGTCTGAGGATCGCCTGCAAGGCTGATCATGTCGTCACCAAGCTTTACCACTCTTGCTGTTCCGGGGTTTGCGTCCTGTCCTGTCGGAACACCGCCGCCGAAATAGAGATAACCCGTTCCGTCGTCATCCACAAATACTGCGGGATCAAAAAGCCATGTGACATTTGCACAGTTCGGAGTCGAACGGGTGATCAGACCGTGGCCAAGAGGGTCAGACCACGGACCGGTGGGAGAATCGGCAGTAAGCACGCTCACGCCGTTTCCACCGTTGCAGAAGTAAAGGAAGAATTTTTCCTTACCGTTGATCGTCTTGTGTGCTGCACAGGGTGCCCAGGAATTGCTTGCCCACTTTGCCGCACCATTTGCACCTGCTACATTGATGATACCGTGGTCAGTCCAGTTGACCATATCATCGGAGGAGATGCAGTTAATCTGGTTGATCTTACCGTAAGTATTTTCAACAATATTTCCGTTTTCATCATATTCAAATATATCATTGGTCATGTAAACATATACTCTGCCGTTGTACTCCATTACCCCAGGGTCAGCACCGAAGCGCTGCGTGTAGAGCGGATTGTTTTCCCCATCCTTCTTGATGCTTGTGCCGGGTGTAATGTCGGAAAAGAGGGCATTCATTGCTGCCACATCAACTGCAGCCATGGGCTTTTCTGCAATCACGAACTTGTCGATTCTGCCGATCACAAAGCTCTGGAGCTGAACAAGATCCGCAACCTCAACTGTACCGTTCTCATCCACGTCAGCAGCCTTCTTTTCTGCATCGGATGCAAAGCCCTTCAGCAGGCCTCTCTTTGTACATGCAACGTCAAATGCAGTGATCACACCATCATTGTCCACATCACCCTTGATACCTGTGGAAACAACCGGCAGCTCCGGATCACCTGCGCCCATGATGCCTGTACCGCCGACTGCACCGATTGCTTCGTCGATGTAGAAATTATTAGTGGTTTCTGCGGTTTCAATGTAGAGCTGCAGCTGTGTTGCATCTGCAGGGATCTCATAATTGGTATTGATCAGCTGTACCCATTCACCCTTGACTGCGGTTGCTTCATCAATGGTGGAGTACTGTGTCTCGCCGGCTGCGTCTACATACTGAAGTTTCATGTAGAAGGTATCCGTTTCGCTGCCGTCAAAGTACATTACATTTGCACTGAAGCTGAATTCTTCGCCCGGCACAAATGCTCTTGCATTCAGGTTTCTGTATGCACCATTCCAACTGGACTCTCTGTCCTGTACCAGCAGGGATTCATCGCCCACATAAGCGGTTCTGCCGCTTGTCTGAATGGTAGCAGCGCCTCTGCCCTGCCATGTGCAGGTATCGCCTTCGAACGGATCATGGAAGAACCAGCCGTATTCGTTCGGCTCGGGAGCAGGAATTTCACCGCCTGCATAACCGCCCTCAACCCATTCAGATTCGGGGATCATATCCATCAGTGTGTTATACGCAGTCTTCGGCTGATGATTGGTATCATACAGAAGCGGCGCATTTTCAGTCTTGATCCAGGTGTTTGCATCGTTCGGACCCCAGATGCAGACTGCAGTTACCTTACCGGGATAGCTGCCTTCGTTGATATCAATTGCAGCCTGGAAGATCGCCTTATACTTATCTGCCTGCTGCTGATCGGAGAAGGTACCATTTTCTCTGGTAATATCCAGCTCTGTGATCTGTACTTCACAACCGATGCTTGCATACTTCTGCAGTGCAGTGGTATAGTTTGCAACACCGGAGAAGCCATCGTAGTTTGCGTTGATATGGGACTGCATGCCGATACCATCGAGGTATCCCTTTTCATACAGGCTCTTGCACATATTGTAGATGCAGTCACGCTTATGATCCCAGTATTCATTATAATCGTTGTAGAACAGCTTGCAGCTCTCGGGAGCGTACTTATCTGCAATCTGGAATGCGGTTTCTACAAAGCTGTTGTCGCCGTAGACGGATACCCATGCGGAAGAACCATCCTGGTATGCATAGTTATCACCAGCAACTCTCGCACCACCGTAATTTGCGGTTCTGTTGGAGTCGTCGCTGACTGCCTCGTTTACGACGTCATATGCGTACAGATCCAGTGTCGGGTACTGGGTTGCGATCGCATTGAACATGTTCTTGATGTAGCTGTCGAGTCTTGCGGTCATGGTATCCTTGGAAACCCATGCACCGTTGTTGGTGTAGCCTTCCTTGAAGAACCAGCTCGGTGTCTGACTGTGCCATACGAACGCATGACCTCTCATGCCGATGCCGTTTCTGGAACAGAAATCCATAATTGCGGATGCATTGTTCAGGGATACACCAATGTTAGTGCCGCTGCACTGGGACTGTACCAGTGTTGCATCCGGCTTGGTCTCGTTCTCGCACTCGATACTGTTGTAGTCCTTGATCATAGAAGCGGTGATGGTAGAATTTCTGACCGTATTGCCGTTGAGGATGTTGCCGACTCTGAAATATTTGCCGAATGCATCCTTCAGACCCATATCGGAAGAAGCCGCATAAACGGTGTTCATCGCACGTTCTTCTTCTGTCGTGATGTGTACCTCATCAAATGTGAAGTCATTCGTGCTGTCCGTTGTGATCGTCAGCTCGAATTCGTAGGTGTTAGCAGGAGCTTCATACACTGCGGAAAGCTCTGCCCACTCCCCTGCCTGTACATTCACGGAATCCAGCGCAACCGTTGTTTCCTTTCCTGTGATTTCGTCAATATACAGCAGATTCAGATGGAAGGTTTCCTCCGCTTCACTCATGACTCTGATGCCATAGGTGTACTCCACACCACCCATCAGATAGAAGCCCTTCGAGGAGCTTGCACCATCGGAAGCAGCAGTTCTGTTGGAAACTGTCATACCTCTTGTTCCGCCGAAGCCCACGCCGTCAACAGCCTCCACCATCACGTCCTGTGTGCTGCCGTGCCAACCCTCGTAAGTGACCTCAAAGTCATTCCAGACAGCCTCGGCTGCCATTGTGGTCACGTTTCCGAAGGATCCGAACGGCAGTGTGCCCAGCATTCCTGCACAGCATGTCAATGCTGTCAGTGCTGCGGCAATTCTTTTTGTCTTCATAAAATTTCCCCCTTTTTATTATTTGACTCTCTTATCCGGTTATTTGCATATGCGATCATACTAGTAACAGTATACTGCATTTGTGAAAATTTTCCAACTCATATTTTGCAGATTTGGTGGACAGAATGCAGGAATTGTGAATTTTTTAAAATTTCGGCACATTCTGAAACGAACGCTCAGAATGTGCACAATCCCACTCCTCTCGCAACACGGTTGTTTCTGCTGAATTTCGTTAGACTTCCTCGTTTTATACATCCGTCATGCCTGTTATTATTGTAAACTTTCTTTGAACCATTCGCAACCCATTATTTGCAGATTCGGTGGATAAAATGCAGGAAAGGGATTGATTTTTTAAAAAATTATGATATAATAAAAATAGAACACGTTAAGGAGGGATCCTATGTACGATCAGCAACACGAATTTCTGATCGGTGTCATCACCGCAAATGCCTCGCAAAGTGAGCAGCGTCAGTTGCTTGAGGGGATTACGGAACAGGCACAGAAACTCGGCGCTGCAACTGCAGTTTTTTCCAATATTTACAATGCGGAGAAGTATTTTGCAGAGGTTGAGATCGAAAATAAAATATATGACCTGATCATCTCAAAGCGGCTCGATGGTCTGATCCTGACAGCGGAATGTTTCCTCAATCATGATATCCAGCAGCATATTTATCAGATGCTGCTGTCCCGCACGGATATTCCGATCATCGTCACCGGTGCGGAACTGGATGGTTTCCCCTACATCAACAATGATATCGAATCGGATCTGACGGATATCGTCAATCACCTCATTGAGGTGCACTGCTTTACAAAGATCGACCTGTTAACAGGGCACGACGGCTTAACAACGTCCGAGGAGCGAGTCGACGGCTACCGCAAAGCGCTCGAAGCCCACAATATTCCCTTCTCCAAAGACAGGGTCATTTACGGTGATTTCTGGATGACAAGCGGCGAAGAATTGGCGATGGAATACGTGAATGGTACCCGTCCGCTGCCACAGGCAATCGTTTGCTGCAACGATTACATGGCATACGGTCTCTGCGATGTCTTCCTGACGAATGGGATTCGGATTCCTGAAGATGTCACGGTGATCGGCTATGAATACGTCGGGGAACGTTACTACCACGCTCCGATCCTCACGACCTACCAGCGCAACCGACGAGGTGTCGGTGCACAGGCAGTAAATCTGCTCTGGAAACGGATGACGGGAACAGAACCGGAACCAATTCCCGTAACCGGCAGCATCGTCTGCGGAGATACCTGTCCCTGCGGTGCGGATCGTGAAATACTCGACCAGGAACTGCAGGATGTCCGACGGGAACAATACTACAGCAAGCTCAACCTGGTCGGCAACTTTGAACAGCAGCTGACACTGTGCCGTTCAATCGACGATTATGTAAACGTGCTGCAGCAGTTTGCTTACCTTATTCGTGATATCAATGGTCTGCACCTATGCCTGTATGAAAACTGGTGCAGCAGCGAGATCTCCGGTGGTACCCCGCAAAAAACGGATACCATGCTCTGCCGTCGTGTCATCACCAACCGGAATGTTTCGGACGATCCGATCTTCTTTCATAAATCCGATCTCTTTCCCGATACAGTTCCACAGTCGGACAGCGGCAGTATCCTGTATTTCTGCCCGATCTTCTTCAGCGGTAAGGAACTTGGTTATTTTATTATACAGTACGAGCACCCGGACTGCTATGATATCATTTTCCGTGACTGGCTGAAAATTGCGTCGAATGCGCTCGAGTTTCTTCGGTTGAAAAACGATATCGGCACACTGCTCGAATGCAGGAATCTTTCGGTACATCACGATTCCATCACCAGACTTTATAATGCAGAAGGACTGAACGAAGAACTGAGCCGTGCGCTGATGCATGCAGGCAGCGAGGATTCCGTGCTTTTTCTCCTCGTCCGGACGGAATTATTTTTTGACAACAGCAGCCTTGACCGCCAGGATCTCTCCGTACGGATGGATATGGAGCTTGCAGAAAATCTGAAGAAGATCGCCATTTCGAAGAATACATTCTGCGCAAAGCTCTCCGATAAGCGCTTTGTGATTGCAGCGGTCGGCGTCTATTTTGACGAGCATCGTGAGCTGCTATCCGACAAGCTCCACACACTGATCACCCATGCTCCTCTCTATGGCGAGCATTGCAGCACGGATTCCCTCATTATCTGTGCGTCGTGCACACCCTGTACGGACTTTGAACCGAATCGTATCCTCAATGAACTGGAGGCTCAGGCAGAAGAGAAACGAGACGCATGGACTGCCAAACGCCGTCATCCGAATTACAAAACCTTCATCACACTGCGTGACGCACTGTACCGCAAACCGCAGGAGCCATGGGATGCGCAGTCACTCTGCCGTGATTTTCACCTGAGC
>JAZPZJ010000024.1:0-10501 GCA_045544635.1 Oscillospiraceae bacterium | reverse complement strand
AGGCAGACACCGCAGCCTGCACAAAAGCTTTGGAAGCAAGTCAGTGGAAGCTGCCTGTGATCCTGGGTGCGGTACAGACAGCCTTGAGTCTTGTATTTCTGCTGATCCCCCTTGGATGCCTGTTGCTGTTCAATTTTGGTGTCAGTATGATCCTCTCCACTATGTATGTCTTTTTTAAGGATACACAGTATCTTTATAATATTTTCTGCCGATTGCTCAATTACCTCAGTGCAATCTTCTGGCAGGTCACGATCTTGGAGGAATCCTATCGTAATCTGCTGAAAATCAATCCGCTGTATGACTATATTCTGTATTTCCGCAGTATTATCATCAATGGTACGATTCCCTCCCTGCTTGACAACGCAATCTGCATTGGTTATGCAGTGGGATTCTTTCTTGTTGGCTGTATTGTCTATAAATTGAATAACAAGAAGTTTATTTATTATCTGTAAGGAGGATGGAACTATGGTAGAGGCAAAAAATGTATCCATCCGCTATATGTCCGGTGAGATTCAGGATATTGGTCTGAAGGACTGGGTTATCCGAAAGATTAAAGGCGATCTGGATAAGAAGGAATACTGGGCGGTTGAGGATGTTTCCTTCCGCATCGAAAAGGGCGATTTTCTTGGTATCATTGGTACGAATGGTGCAGGAAAATCCACCATTCTCAAGTCAATTGCCGGAATCCTTCCCCCGCAGAAGGGCGGGATCACAACCGATGGCAGAGTGGTTGCCCTGCTGGAACTGGGTACAGGATTTGACGGCGATCTGAACCTTCGTGAAAATGTTTATATACGCGGTGCGCTTCTGGGATATTCGCAGGAGTTTCTTGATTCAAAAGTCGATGAGATTCTTGAATTTGCTGAGCTGACCGAATTTCAGAACCGTCGTTTCAAGCAGCTTTCCTCCGGTATGAAATCCAGGCTTGCATTTTCTATCAGCTGTCTGGTAAATCCGGATATCCTGATTCTTGATGAAGTACTCTCTGTCGGCGATGGCGCATTCCGTAAAAAGAGTGAAGAGAAAATGATGGAAATCATCAGAGGCGGCGCAACAACAATCTTTGTGTCGCATTCACTGGCGCAGATCAGAAGACTCTGCAACAAGATTCTGTGGCTGGATCATGGTAAGCAGGTCGCGTTTGCACAAACGGGCGATGAGGTGCGTGAACTTTGTGCAAAATACGAACGTTATCTTCGTGTGCGCAATACCAACCGCGATGCCAAGCCCAGCCTTGCACCGCTGAGTGCCGCGGATAAACAGCATCAGGAGGATTCCAGCGTTGCTTATTATGCAACGATCTCTAATCTATTTCTCCGGATGCTTTCTGAACCGGAATGCAAACAGAATTTTATCAAGTATTTCAAAGATCGTGAGATCACACATATCGCAGTCTATGGCGAAAATGCTGTCTATCAGGCTGCAAAGGGATGGCTGTGTGAGGCTGGTGTCAGCGTGGATTATATTGTTGAGGATACAAACCGCAGCAAACAAACAGAGATTAAGGTCATTCCCCGCAAATCCCCCTCCTACCCTGCAACACGCATGTTTCTGATCGCTGATCTGTACAATGCCGCCTCCATCAAAAAGAAATTGAGCAATATGACCAATGTCCCCCACTACACTGTGCAGGATCTGGTGGATGGTGTTTATCAGGGATAGGATGAATATATGGAAAGGAACGAAACTATATGGAAAGCCGGATCAAAATATCCGTTGTTGTACCCGTCTGCAATGTGGCAGCTTACCTGCCGGAATGTCTCGACAGCCTGATTGGACAGACACTCCGAGAGATTGAGATCATTTGTGTCAATGACGGCTCTACGGACAACTCACTGGAAATTCTGCGAGCCTATGAAAAGAAGGATTCCCGTGTCATTGTGATCGATAAGCCGAATTCCGGCTATGGTCATACTATGAATGTCGGTATGGATGCCGCAAGGGGTGAATATTTTTCTATTGTAGAGTCCGATGATTTCATCCTTGCAGATATGTACGAAACACTGTACAAGACCGCCAAGGAGCATGAGCTGGACTTTGTCAAGGCGGATTTCTATCGATTCTATAATCAGAACCGCACAATGCTGCAAAGCTACAATTCCATCACACTGGGAAATCAGGAAGCATACAATAAGGTTCTCAATCCTGCCGAGCACCCTGAAGTATACCGCTTTACGGTCAATAACTGGAGCGGTATCTATAACATGGATTTCATCAACCGCCACGGTATCCGTCATAACGAAACTCCCGGTGCATCCTATCAGGACAACGGCTTCTGGGTGCGTGTATTCAGCCGAGCACAGCGGATTATGTTCGTCAATCGCCCGTTCTATATGTATCGTGGCGATAACCCCGGCTCATCCATCAATAACAAGGGTAAGGCAATGGCGATTGTGACCGAGTACCAGCTTACCGAGGAAAATTTTCTGAACAAGGACCCTGAACTGCGGAAGAATTTCATTCCTGTTTATCGTTTCAAGCAGTTTGGAAGCTATTACTTTACATTCCGCCGCATTGCTCCCGAACTCAAGCGTGAGTTCCTTGAACAATTCACCAAGGATTTCCAGAAAGCGGAAAAGGCAGGCGAGATCGACCGCAGCCTGTTTGATGAAATCCAGTTAAAGCGGCTTGATCAGATCCTTCATGATCCGGACCGGTTCTATGAAGAAAATAAGGATGACCAGTTTGTTCCGGTTACGCCCTCTGCGGAGATCACCGATCACCCGAAAATTTCTATTATCGTGCCGGCATATAACACTGCACCTTATCTGCGCAAATGCTTTGACAGCATTATGAGCCAGAACCTCTACGATTTTGAAGTTATCGCCATGAATGACGGTTCTACGGACAATACACTGGAACTTTTGCGCGAATATGAAAACCGTGACAAACGCTATCGTGTATTCACTCAGGAGAATCAGGGCGCAGGTCCGGCAAGAAACCATGCAATGCGCTATGCAAGGGGCAAGTACATCTGCTTTATGGATCCTGACGACTGGTATCCACGCCACAACACCCTGAAAATGCTCTATGAGAAGGCAGAAGCGCATAATGTCAAGATCTGCGGCGGATCGTTCTCCAATGTCGATCAGGATGGTGTGATGCATACCGAATTTGGCGGAACGCTCAAGGATTATACCTTCCATAAGGAGGGCATTGTTAAGTATGCGGATTATCAGTTTGATTATGGTTATCATCGTTTTATCTACGACCGTGAGATGCTTCAGTCGAATCACATCGAATTTCCGCCCCTGATCCGTTTTCAGGATCCTCCGTTCTTTATTCGTGCCATGCACGCAGCCGGTACATTCTATGCCGTGAAGCAGGTGACCTACTGCTACCGCTGGAGTGAATCCAAGCAGCTGAATGTGGTGCAGGTAGAAGCACTGATTGATGGTCTTACTGATGATCTGCGGTTTTCCGCAGGACAGAATTATGCAAAACTGCATGAATTGACTGTTCGTCGTCTGGATATCCTGTTCAGAGCGCAGATTGAGCCGTTCTGCAATGCGGCAAATCCTGTGATTGTACAGAAACTTCTGACAGCACAGAGCTGCATCCATCAGCAACTTCTTCAGAAGGGCAGCACTGAGGTGCGCTATCCTGAAAATTTTGTCCTGCATCTTTTGCAGAATGCAGTCAGCGGAGAGAATTCCATGCTCCTGCATTTCCTCAATACACAGACCGAAGCAGAGGCGAAAAAGCGTGAAGCTGAAGCACTGCTTGCAGAAGCAAAGGAAGCATCCGAGCATGTGAAGCTTGGTTATTACAAGTCCTGCTACCGTGAAAAACAGCCAGTGATGAACCCCAAGGTTTCTGTCATTATTCCGGTGTACAATAAGGCACAATATCTCATGCAGTGTCTGGAGAGTGTTTCCCAGCAGAGCTTGTCGGAGCTGGAGATCATTGCTGTCAATGACGGATCAACGGATGACTCCCTCCCGCTTTTGGTGGATTTTTGGCGCAATGACAATCGTTTGAAAATTGTGAATCAGAAGAACTTCGGTGTCGGTCCGGCAAGAAACACCGGTATTGCTCATGCAAAGGGTGAATACATTGCCTTTATGGATCCCGATGATTTCTATCCCGATCGTGACGTCCTCCGTCAGATGTACATTACCGCATCCGCAAATAAGGCAGATATCTGCGGCGGCAGCTTCATGATGAACGAAAATGGCGTGATTCAGGAAGAATTTGACGGCATATATGAAAAGTATACATTTGACAAAGCAGGCTTTGTGTATTTCAAGGACTATCAGTTTGATTATGGATTCCATCGTTTCCTCTACCGCAGGGAATTTATCAATAAGAATGAGCTGAAATTTCCGGATTATAAGCGTTTCCAGGATCCTCCGTTCTTTGTGGAGGCGATGCACAGTGCCGGAAAATTCTATGCACTTCCCATGCAGACTTATGGTTATCGTGCCTGCTACCAGCCGGTCGGCTGGAATCCGGAGAAGGTGGAGGGATTGCTCCGTGGCTTGCGTGACAATCTGAAATTCACCGCTGAACATGGCTATACAAAGCTCCACCGCATTACTGCAGAACGTCTGCTTAAGGAATTTACTCCCATTGCAGCACAGTCCGTTCGAGAGGGAAGCAGTGAGACTCTGGTTCACTATCTTGCAGCGTGCGGCTGTCTGAATTTTGAAATGCTGAACAATACGGACTTTGATATCAATACGGTCATTGCTGCGCTTGACCAGTTCTACTTCAGCTATCTGAATGCTGGGACTGTTTCCTCTGCGAACAATGGCAGTTCTCTTGATGCACTGCTTCAGGAAAAGGAAACACAGATCCAGAATCTGACAAGAGAACGCGACGATGCAAGACGAGAGCGTGATATGTATATCGCATCACTTGATGCAACAAGAGCTGCATTTTCCCATCGTCTTGGTATGGCACTGACTGCACCGGTGCGTAAACTCAAGCAGCTGCTGCACCGCAGCTGACCCCCTGTAAGGAGGTATTCATGACAAATTCCATTGCAAATGTAACCAAGCTTCGCTGCACTGGATGCAGCGTATGCAGCAATAGCTGTCCGGTTTCTGCTATCACCATGCAGCCGGACAGTGAGGGTTTTCCCTATCCTGTAGTAGATGGTGAAAAGTGTACGGACTGTGGCTTTTGCCGCACTGTATGTGCCGCCTGTGAAAATCCTGCAAGCGGCAATACCGAAGATCCTCTCTGCTATGCGATGATGGCGGAAAATTCCATTCGTGAGGACAGCTCTTCCGGCGGTATGTTTGGTCTGATGGCACAGTATGTGCTTGATCAGGGCGGTGCTGTGGTCGGGTGTGCGTATTCTGATTCGCTTGAAGCGCAGCACATTCTTATTACAGATGCAGAAGATCTTCCGAAGCTGCGTCATTCTAAATATACCCAGAGTCGCATGGGGGATATTTACAAACAGACAAAACAGTTCCTGACGGAGCATCCGGACAAGCCTCTTCTGTTCACGGGCTGTCCCTGCCATGTTGCAGGACTGCGGATGTATTTGAAAAAGGACTACCCCAATCTGATCCTTGCGGATCTCATCTGCCATGGCATTGCATCGCCGGCAGTCTTTGCGAAATATCTTGATGAGCTTTCTGCATTGAAGGGCAGCCGTGTGACAGAGCTGACCTTCCGTGACAAGAAGGTATTCGGCTGGACGACGGCGATTTCTGCAAAGTTTGAAAACGGCAGGGAATACCACCGAAATGATGCCGATCCCTATTTGAAGGCATATCTCAAAAATCTTATGATTCGTCCTTCCTGCACAGGCTGTCAGTTCACTGTCAGATCCCGCCAGGGTGATGTGACCATCGGAGATTTCTGGGGGATTTCCAAACTGGATCAATATATGAATGATACGCGGGGCACATCCCTCGTACTTGTGAATAACCAAAAGGGTGAGAAGATCTTGGGCGAATTGTATGGCAAATGCCGTAAGATCAAGCGGATGCCCTTACAGGCAGCGCTCGAAAAGCAAGCGCATCTGCACCGTCCGGCATCTGCGCATCCACGCAGGGACGAATTTTTCCGTCTGCTGCAAAAGCATACAATTGAGGAGGCAGAAGAAATGGCACTTGACGGACGCTATGACATTGGTCTGATTGGTGCGTGGTATTTTCCGAATTATGGAACAACACTGACCTATTATGCTCTCCATACTGTACTGGAGGAACTGGGTTACAGTGTCCTGATGATCGATAAGCCGAAGATTAAAGAAAATGACATCGAACGCCGTGACAATTATGCACGAGGCTTTGCAAGAAGACATGACTATGCAGTCAGCGAGGTCTTTGATATTGCCGATACCATGCAGCTCAATGATCTGTGCAATATCTTCATGCTCGGCTCTGACCAGATGTGGACATGGACACGTTGCGAACAATTCGGAACTTACTACTTCCTTGACTTTGCGAGGGACGACAAGAAAAAGATTGTATATGCAGGTTCTTTCGGCAAGGACGATTTCTTTGCACCGGAGGAAGGCAGAGCAAGATGTGCTTTCCATGCAGGCCGCATTGATGCAGTTTCCCTGCGTGAGGACCAGGGCGTGGAGGTTGCAAGGAAACGCTTCGGCATTGATGCGGAATTTGTACTTGATCCTATTTTCCTCTGCGACCCCAAGTATTATGACGCACTGGCAGCTGCTTCTGAACGCGCTTTGCCGAAGAAGCCGTATCTCATGACCTATATCCTTGATCCCACTGAGGGCAAGCGTAATGCCATCCAGAAAACCGCCGACCTGCTCGGCCTGGAGATGGTAAACACGCTCAATGGCGTACCGTGGATGCATAAGGACAACGCCCAGAAGCTGGGACTGCCGAATATTCAGGACGATGTCACGCTCGAGGATATGATGCAGTATTACAAGAATGCGGATTTTGTTGTGACCGATTCCTTCCATGGATCATGTTTTGCAATCCTGTTTCGTAAGCCTTTCATCTGCATTGCCAATCAGCAGCGTGGTATTCCGAGATTTCTGTCACTGTTCGGTCTGCTTGGTTTGATGGATCGACTGGTTTACCGTCCTGGTGAAATCATAACTGCGGAAGAAGCGTTTTTCCATCCACAGATCGACTATGACCATGTGTATAAAGTAATCGCCAAAGAACGAGATCGCAGTCTCACATGGCTGAAAAATGCACTTGAAGCAGAAAAAACTGCACAGCCGTCTTCGTATGACATTCTCATGCGGCAGGTAAAGCAGCTTGAAAAGGAAGTTAGGACATTGCGGGATGCTCAGAATGAAACAAAAGAAGAGCTGAAGAATTGAATAAAGGGGAAGATTATTATGAAGAAAGCATTAGTCGTCGGCGGAGGAAACGGCGTTGGTCTTGCAGTTGTGCATGAACTGCTTGCACAGGAATATGATGTAATCAATGTGATTGACCGTGACGGTTCTCATCTGCCTGAAACGGAGAGAATTGCATTTGAAAAATTCGATCTCCGCAGCCGTGATTTTTCCGTTTTTGATACTTATCAGGATGTGGATGCACTGTACATCACAGCAGGCTTTGGAAGACTTGCGTTTTTTGAAGAGTTGAAGGAAGCAGAAATTATCGGAAATCTCCGTGTAAATGCAGAGGCAGTGATCCGTATTCTTCATCGTTTTTATGATAAGCTGATGGGAAAGGAAACCTTTTACTGCGGCGTAATGGGCAGCATTGCCGGAATCATCAATTCCCCGCTGTTCTCTGTTTATAGCGCATCCAAGGCAGCAATTTGCAGCTGCATTGATGCACTGAATACGGAACTTGCCTACCACGGCAGTGAGAATCGTATTCTGAATGCATCCCCCGGTAATATCAAGGGAACACGCTTCGATGGTGCGGCACAGACAGATCTCTCCGCAGTGCAGGCATTTGCAGCAGAATTTATCAATCGTGCACAGAGTCGCGAATTGCTTTACATTCCGTCATATGATGAGGTTTACGCTGATGTGATTCGTCGTAGCCGTGAGGATGTACAGACATTTGGATTGAGCAGCATCGAATATAAGCAGAATAGCGGCAGACTCGATATTCCGACAAAGCCGCAGCTGAAGATCGGCTATCTGAGCGGCACATTCGACCTGTTCCATATCGGCCATCTGAACCTGCTCAAGAGAGCGAAGCAGTATTGTGATTATCTTGTAGTCGGTGTCCATGCGGATGCTTCCCATAAGGGCAAGACTACCTATATTCCGTTTGAGGAACGCAAGGCAATTGTGGAGAGCATCAGCTATGTCGATCAGGTGATTACTTCCTGCAAGGAGGATGTGGATGTCTACAAAAATGACATCATCAAGTATGATTTCCTGTTTGTTGGTTCAGACTATAAGGGAACGGAACGTTTTAATTCCTATGAGGAATATTTTGCAGATAAGGGAGTCAAGATCGTGTACTTCCCGTATACACAGGGAACGAGCAGTACGCAGTTGAGGGAGGCGATTGGAAAGTGATGGTAACCAACAAGAAGCGCATGAATGTCATGGTCATCCTGGATGACAAGTATGCGGACTATCTCGAATCTATGCTCATCGGACTGTATGAAAACAATCCGGAGTATGATATTCATGTGCATTGTGTCTATAATGTCATGACGGAAAAGGTGCAGAAGCAGCTGTTGGGTGATGCTGCTGCTGCCGGATGGAATCTTACCTTTCTCTATGGAGATATCTCCATTTTTGAAGGCTTGAAAGCAAACCCGAGATTTCCGTCCTATCTGTACTATAAGCTGATTCCGCACAAGATCCTGCCGGAAGACATGGAGCGCGTGATGTTTCTGGACATCGACCTTGCCATTACCGGCAGCCTTGCGGAGATTTATGAGGCAGACCTGTCCGAAAAGCCCCTTGCTGCCGTATACGATGTGAATTCCTTCCTGAGATATTGTGAGGGACAGAAGGTTTCCTATGTCAACTCCGGCATTGTGGTGTATAATCTGAATAAGTTCCGTGAAGAACTGGTGGATGTGGAGAAGTACAGAGCTACACTCGGCGGCAGACAGCAGCGTCTGTACGAGGAGGAACTGCTCAACGGTTTGTTCCGCAACAGGATCAACCATTTCATGCCCTATGATTATAACTACAATGTAGGCTTCCGCAAGTTCTACGAGGAATACACCCAGCAGAAGGGCGTTCCGGTGCGCCGGATTGTGATCCATTATATGGGCTACAAGAATGATTCTCCCGTAGAAAAGCCGTGGTCTGCGTATTATGAAGTGGAGCAGGGAATGTGCGACTGGGATAAAGAACTGATCTCCCTGTACAAGATCTGGTGGGATTATGCCAAGAAGGCCCCGAATTACCATCGTCTTGTTCGGAAGATCAAGGATCAGAAGTTGACGCAGCTTATGAAATCCCCCATTGCAACCTCTGATTTGTTGCGCTATGAAACACTGCTCGTTCCTTCGCTGCATGACATTGCTGAAAATGCATCTCTGAATGCATTTACAAAGGCTGGCTGTTACCGTTGTGTGCGCGGTGCAGTGAAAAAGACACTTGCCGATCTGCCGGAGGCATTTTCCGAAAATGTTGGATTCCGTCTTACGGTGAAATATATTGCTGCCAATGATACGGAGTATCACAATAATGCATGTTTCCAGATTCTGGAACCGAATCTTACATGCAGTGTTGTATATCGACGTTATTACAGCGGCGGCAAGGATCCCAAGTGGGGTCCTTGGTACCGCATGGCAACTGACAAGGATCTTGAAGCACTGGTGCAGACCAATGCAGAGCAGGTAGAGAAGAGTGAACAACTTACAGAACAGCTTGCAATTCAGGTACAGACCAATGCAGAACAGGCAGCGAAGATTGAACAGCTTACAGTTCAGCTTGATGAACTGAAGCAGGAGCTGGAAAGTCAGAAGGACGAAATGGAAGCACATAAAAGATTGCTTGCAAGAATTCTCAAGAAGCTTCATGAATAGCACAAAAAACCGCCGGACGGCGGTTTTTTTGTGTTAAAAGAACTCCCCTGCACAAACAGGGGAGTTCTTTGATTGCTGTAGAATTATACACCGCATTCTCTGCGGATGATCTCCACTGCTGCCTTTGCAGAGGTACCCTTTTCAAATGCACCTTCACGCTCATGATGCAGCTTGACCTTTTCATTGTATTCCTTCTCATCAAAGTTCAGGATGCTGTCCACCAGCTCCTTGGTATTGGTTGTAATCGGATACGGCCACTTGCTGATCGGCAATGCAAAACCACGGTCATCATTCATGTATTCATTCAGGTCACTTGCAAATACAAATGCCGGTCTGCCTGTAAAGGTGAAGTCCCACAGGCAGGAAGAATAGTCGGAAACCAGAATATCTGCTGCACACATCAGCTCCTGCATATCCTCATAACGGGAAACATCAATGGAGTCAGTCTTGGGATTGTTCTTCACAAAGTAGTGACCACGGTACAGAACTACCCATTCGCCGCCGAATCGCTTGGACAGAGCTGCCTTGAATCTGCGGAAATCAAACAGGAAATCACCGATCTTCATGCCACGGCGGAATGTCGGGGCATACAGTG
>JAZPZJ010000023.1:0-67493 GCA_045544635.1 Oscillospiraceae bacterium | reverse complement strand
CCTCTTGTGCCGATGCCGCCGCCCAGACGTGAGAGGGCATTTCCCATACCCGTGAGCCTTGTCATGCGGTATTTGTACTGCGCAAGCGATACCTGCACTTTACCCTCACGGGTCCTTGCACGTCCTGCGAAAATATCGAGGATGAGCATGGTTCTGTCGATGACCTTGCAGTCTGCAGCGTCGGAGATGTTGCGCATCTGCATGCCCGTCAGTTCCAGATCGAAGATGAGCATGTCCGCTTCAAAAAGCTTCACCTGTTCAGCGATCTCCTCAAGTTTTCCGGCACCGATGCAGGTTGCGGCTTCCGGAGCCGGACGGCTCTGAATGGCGGTCGCAACGACCTCACATCCTGCGGTATCCGCAAGCTCGGCAAGCTCTTCGATGGACTGCTGTGCATCATATTCACCTGTGTCGATCCCGACAAGGATCACACGGCTGCGTTCATTTTCCTGTTGTATTTCATGCATATGGGTTAATCCTCCATCAACTGTTTCTTGTGCTTATCGTGTCTGCGATACGCTTTTCTATTTTCCTCCTGCTTTGTTGCAGGATTGCAAAGCCCCCAATCACTGCGCTTTTTCGCATTGAGTGCCTTTTGTGCTTTTTTACTCATTTTTTCATATGGTACGAATTTTTCCATCATTCCCTCGCTTTCTACAGTCAAGAGCGATGATTCCGTTTGCGCAGGCAAATAGAATCAGGCGGTTGAAACACCTTACCACGAGATACAAACTACCGTTTTACAGAGATTGATAAAACGTGTTATGCAAGCGCAGGATCTGCGCCTGCCTTAAAATTATAGATGGGCTTGAGCACATCGACGATCTCCGTTGTCGGCGTGATATTTTCCACAATGGACTCCATCCCCTTGTATGCCATCGGGCATTCGTCCAGTGTTTCCCGGCTGACAGAGGTTGTGTAGATGCCCTCCATCTGTTGGCGGTATTCTGCCATGGAGCAGTGCTCCTTCGCCTCGCTTCTGGAGAGGATCCGTCCTGCACCGTGCGGTGCGGAAGCGTTCCAGTCGGGATTGCCCTTGCCCCTGCAGAGCAGGCTGCCGTCACGCATGTTGATCGGGATGAGGAGCATTTCGCCTGCCTGTGCGGAAACGGCGCCCTTGCGCAGGATCATGTGCTCCATGTCGATGTAGTTGTGAATGGTCGCAAATTCTTCCTCCACATGCCAGCGCATGCCTTTGACGATTTCACGGCGCATGGCACGGCGGTTGAGACTTGCGAATTCCTGCACGATTTTCATGTCGTGAATGTAGTCCTCGAACAGCGCACCTTCGCAATAGGCAAGCTGCTTGGGGATATTGGTGCGCTTGGTATTCTTCAACTTTTTCAGCTCTGCGGAAATTTCCCGATGCCGTCCCTCTGCCTTGTATTGTGCGATCAGGGCAGCTAGCGAAGCATCATCCGTCTGGTTCAGGCGGCGGTACGCTTCGTTCTGGTAGTAGTTTGCTACCTCTACACCCAGGTGCCGGGAACCGGAGTGGATGACGAGGTAAAGCCTGCCGTCACTGCCACGCTCCACCTCGATGAAATGGTTGCCGCCGCCGAGCGTTCCGACGCTCAGCAGTGCACGTCCCTCGTTGATGTGGTGATAGCAGCGCAGCGCTGTAAGGTCAATTTCTGCGGCATAGCTGTGGGCTTTCTGCCGCACAGCAAACCCGGAGGGGATCTTTTCCCGGATGAGTTTGTCGAGTTTCTGAGGTTCGATGTGGGTTTCTTTGAGGACTGCGGTTTCCATGCCGCAGCCGATGTCCACACCGACAAGATTGGGGACGACCTTATCCGTGATGGTCATGGTCGTACCGATGGTGCAGCCTGCACCCGCATGCACATCGGGCATGATGCGGATCATGGCGCCTTCGGTAAAAGGCTGGCTGCAAAGTGCGGTGATCTGTGAGATGGCGCTCGGATCGGCGTGATCTGTAAAGACCTTTGCCGAATTGCAGGCGCCTTTGATTTCAAACATAGATTGCTCCTTTTCTGCCGCACCTTGTCTTCCGGACGCAAAAAAGCACTTCTGTCCAGAACAGAAGTGCCTCAAATGATGCAAAATCACGCAGCTGCATGGAAAAATCCTGCGTTACTGCTGTTCCTGCCCGTCCGAAAGGCATACGGCTGTCTTGACTTCGGTTGTATGTACGTTTTTGGTTGTAGATTGATCCTTCATGAACATGCCGTTCACCTTCCTTTCGTGAGAATGGTTTCATTATAGCACAGAAATCCGGGGTTGTCAAGGGGGAATTTTGATTTCTGCTGTGCAAATGGGTAAATTTTGTGCCATTTTGGGGAATGGCATTGTAATTTGAACGGGAATGTGGTATAATGGAAATGAATTTACGAGAATGGGAGGTATCCGTATGAAATATCCGTTCCGTGCCTGTACGGCGCAGCTGACAGCTGCATTGATCCTGTTTGGGGGCGCAGGCGTTCCTGTCCATGCGGCGGACAGCGCTGTGGCACTTGAGATCGACACTGTAACGCTCACCGCTGACGAACTTGCTGCGCTGGATTATACTGTTCCTGTCTATGTGCGCATTACCGAAAACACGGGCTTCAATGTTGCGGAGTTCGGTGTGGCAGCGGATGAACGCTGCACCTGCACCTCGGAGATCCTTTGGCTTGATTATGATGATGGCTTTGCGATCACGAACGAGAACCTGACATGGCGGACGATGGCAGCTGCCGATGTCTGGGCGGATACCGGCACCATTCTCAGACTCGATGTCACACTGCCGCCGGATGCGCAGCCCGGCGATACCTACGAGATTGCCTATGTTCCCGAGGAAAACCGCACGCACATCTGGCAGAATCTTTTTACAGGAACGAACTATCTTGCAGACGGGACATTCCGATATACGGATGGCTGTATCCGCATTATCGAGGAGGATCAGCAGGAACCAAAGCAATTTACGTTCGGGCGTGACAACTGGCATTCCCTCAATTCCTTTACGAGCTTCGGTGCAGAGGGCTATGCCCTGACCGATGCACATTATGCGGCACTGATGGAGGGGCTTTCCAACAAGGAAAAAGAACGCATCGACACGCTCCTGCAGGAGAAATGGCATGGTTCTTGCTATGGCATGGCGGCGACTGCAGTGCTGGCGTTCCACGATATTCTCAATCCTGCGGACTGGCAGATGGGGGCTGAAACGCTGTATGATATTTCCAATCCCCCCAATTCCCGTACCCGTTCCCTCATCCATTACTATTATGCGCTCCAGAAAACCGACGCTGTGCAGCAGGCGATCGCCGATGCGGTCTATGTCAGCACGGAGGAGGAAAAACTCCGCAGGCTCCTTGCCTGCCTTGCGGATGACTCGCCCACGCTTCTGACCTATCTGGACTACAACTGGGGCGGACATGCCGTGGTTGCCTACGATGTGACCTATGCGGCCTATCATTTCGAAGGCAAATCCTACAACGGCAAGATCCTCATCTACGATAATAATTTCGACACTCTCACCGACAGCTGCTGCCTGTATTTCAATACGCAGGACTGGTCATGGTGCATTCCCGGCTACCAGCTCAGCTCCTGCAACGGCAGCTATCTGGGCATCATTACGGATGATACGGACGTGATCAATTATCACGGCTGCCTTGATGGCACCACGGAGATCACAGCAGATGAGTACATCAGCATTCTCAGTGCTGCACCGTCTGCGGTAGAACTTGCCATTAAGCAAGTCGAAAACGGCGCTTTGCAGACCTCACCGGATGCTGCCATCAAGGCATACAGCGCTGCGATCGGGAATGCCGGATCGCACGAGATCAGCTACGCACTTCCGGATGCGGACTGCGGTTACGAGGTCACGCCTGCGCAGCCGACGGCGCTTTCCCTGACCATGGATTATGCGGAAAGTCTGCTCTCTGTTTCGGCGGATTGTGCGGCACAGGCAAGCTTTGATCCCTCGGGGATGATCAGTTTATCTGGAAGTCCTGCGGATTATTGTATGAAGCTTGTGACAAATACACCGCATGGATCGTGGTACCGTTTTATGGTCGAGGGCAGCGGTGCGCAGACTGCTGTGCTGCAGTACACCCCCGCAGGCTGTGTGCTCACAGCGGATGATCTGACAGCGGTTTCCGTTGCGGTACATGGCAATGACACTGATGCACTCCTTGGTTTTTCAGCGGACTATGACAGTGTGCTGCTCTATGAGGTTGATGCGGAAACGCTCGCTGCGGCAGCGGATACGGATGGTGACGGCAGCTACGAGACCTGCATTGCATCAAGCGATGCGATATGCATGGGAGACACCACACTCGATGGAATCTGCAGTGCGGTGGATGTGATTGCGCTCAACCGTGCGCTTCTTGGTGCGTCGCTGAACACAGCGCAGGCACATAATGCCGATGCCGACGGCGACGGTGTCCCGACTGCCATGGACGCACTCCGGATCTGGAAGCAGATTCTGGGGATGGAATGATAAGGTAAACGAAAAAAAGTTGCACATTTGCGTGCAACTTTTTTCTTTCTTTTTAAATTTTTTCCGTGATTTTGGTTTCATTCTCGCTAGTTACCGGTACGCCGAGTGTTTCCGCATAAATGCTGCGCAGCTGCATAAGGACAGGTTCCAGCGCAAATTCCTTTGCGGCGATGGCGTTATGCCGTCCCATGGTCTTTCGAAGAATGGAATCCTCCGCCAGTGTGCGCATCGCATCCGCAAATGCGGCATCATCCTCGGGACTGCAAACAAATCCCGTAATTCCGTCCTTGCTGTAGTCCTGAATGCCGTGGCGGTCGGAGGTGATCAGCGGCAGTCCGGCTGCCATGGCTTCGATCGCAGTAAAACCCAGACCCTCACGTCTGGAGGGGAAACAGAATACATCGGACGCATGCAAAAGATCCGCTACATCCGTGCGGAAGCCCGTGAAATGCACCTGTGATGCAATGCCGTATTCCGCTGCAAGAGACTGGAGAGCGCCATCCATTCTGTCCTTTCCTGCAACGATGAGGTGCAGATGGGGATTTTGCAGGCGTCTGAGCGCACGCAGCAGCACGGCGTGATTTTTATTGCGGTTCATCTCACCAATGCTGATGAACACCACAGCGTCTTGCGGAATGGAAAGGGATTCCAGTATCTGTGCACGGGATTGCTCCGGATGGCGGTAGCGCTCAAGATCCACACCTGCACCGGGAATATAGCGGATCCGGTCGGCGTGGAATTTTTTTGCTCGTTCATGATCTTCGTGGTTGATGGTGATCAGCGTATCCGTCCAATGCGCCAGCAGGCGCTCCGCAGGATAAAAGACTGCCCAATGCAGGGGGGAGGCTCCTTTGAAAAAGTGAAAGCCATGGGCGGTGTAGATCACCTTGATGCCAAGCTGCTTTCCAAGCAGTCTTGCCATTACGCCGCAGGTGGGCGTGTGGCAGTGGATCGCAGCGAAATCTCCCAGACGCAGGATTTCTTTGATCTGCTGCATGGGCTTGCGGTATTTGTGAAGTTTCAGGGCGTTGCGGTCAAAGTCGATATGGTGCCACGGAATCCCGAGGCTGTCGAGCTGCGCCTGAAACTGTGTGATGCGCTCCTCAGTGCTGTTGTAGCCGACCCGGAAATTTGCGCCGATATGTACCTCATACCCCATGTCACGCAGAAGCAGCGTCCATGGGAGGAGGAATTGGTACTGCATCGAAGCAGTATTGGAAATCATCAGAATTCGTTTCATAGGTTCCGGACACCTCGTTTCTCAATGCGGGATGCTGTTAATTTTCCGGCTCTGCGTCGTAGAATACACGGTACTTGCGGACATTATGGCATCTGGTGCTGTTGACCAGTCCGATTGCAATATACATGCAGACCACCGCCGTACCGCCGGCGCTGAAGAATGGCAGCGGTACACCGATTACGGGCATGACTTTGAGCACCATGCCGATGTTCATCACGCAGTGTGCAAACAGCATGCCAAAGGTACCCACGCAGATGAAGCGTCCTTGTGCATTCTTGGAATTCATCATATTGGTCAGGACTCGCAGGCAGATAAAGGTCAGCAGGATGAGGATCGCAAGCGATCCGATCAGTCCCCACACCTGTCCGGCGTAAGAGAAAATAAAGTCGTTGTGCATTTCAGGGACGGAGATATAGTGTTCAGCAGCTAGCAAACCAGTGCCGGAAAGTCCGCCGTTTGCAAGGGCGGAAAGCCCCAGATCCTGCTGCCATTCCAGACCCTTGGGGTCTGTGCCGGGATGGATGAGCACAAGAATACGTGCCTTGTGCATGTCACTGAGCAGGAAATTCCATGCTGCGATACATGCCACCGGAATGGCAATCGCTGCTGCAATGACGTAACGGGGCGAGATTTTTGCGCTCAGCATGATGGAAACAAAGATCACAGCGAATACGATCGCTGTACCATAGTCACCCTGCAGTGCCACAAGTCCCAGCGGAATCGCCGCATGAAGACAGAGCAGGAGCATATGGGGAAGCTTATTCATGTTCTCCTCATCCTTGGCAAGATGGTAGGAAAACGACAGAATAAAGGCAAGCTTGAGCAGCTCCGAAGGCTGGAGCTGGAAACCGCCGATACTCAGCCACGCCTGGTCATCCGCACCGGCTCGCTTGTAGCCGAGACCCGTAAAGGTCAGCAGCACCAGACCGATGGCGACGGGTGCATAAAGCCACCAGAGCTTGATGATCTTATTGTAGTTGATGATACTCAGAACAACGACAGCACAAAGCCCGAGGGCGCTGGCGATGATCTGGGTGCGGAACTGTCCGAAGCTTACTTTGTCGAGCAGTTCATTGGCAGCGATACTGTATAAAAGCGTTGCGCTGATCGCAGAGCAGAGTACAACTGCGATCAGGAGCATTTTGTCCGTTGCCAGAAAATACCGCTTCAGAGCGGAGAAAATCTGTTTCATGTGGATCCTTTCTGTTTTTCTGGAATATCAGCGCAGGTATTTGCTTTCGAAGCCACGAAACTGCACTGCAACCGCAATATCCTCACGACGGATGGTATCGCTGCCGTGCAGGTCGGCAGAGGAGAGAGCGACTTTCTGTAGGCGGCTGTGTGCACGGGCGCTCAGTGCAAAGCGTTCAAACACCGCCTTGAGGAGCTGCTCCGCATCCGGTTCCAGACGGCAGAATTCCCGAAGCATGTGATCGGGAATGGTAGCATTGCAGTGGATCTGCGTACCACGGAAGCGTTCTTTCTGCCGTGCACGGGCTGCTTCGACACGGGCACGGATCACAGCAGAGCTTTCCGTTTTTTCCGTAGAGGACAGATCCTCATATGCCACGGGATCTACATCCACATGCATATCGAAGCGGTCGAGCAGCGGACCGGAGATCTTGGCAAGATAGCGCTTGACTGCATGTTCGGAGCAGGTACATTTCTTCTGGGTCGAACCGAAATAACCGCAGGGGCAGGGATTCATCGCCGCCACAAGCATGATGCTGCAGGGGTAGGAAGCAGTGCCTGCCGCACGGGAAATGGTCACCTCACGGCTTTCGAGCGGCTGACGCAGGATCTCAAGTGTGGTACGGTCAAATTCCGCCAGCT
Organism: Oscillospiraceae bacterium; assembly: GCA_045544635.1. Taxonomy (GTDB): domain Bacteria; phylum Bacillota; class Clostridia; order Oscillospirales; family Ruminococcaceae; genus UBA3855. The sequence goes on along the minus strand of JAZPZJ010000023.1, from coordinate 59,979 downwards.
CATCGAGAAAAAGTACGCCGTTGTGCGCAAGGGAGATCTCGCCCGGTGCCGGAATACTGCCGCCGCCCACGAGTCCTGCTGCGGACACGGTGTGGTGCGGTGCACGGAACGGACGCTCCGTCATGAGGGGATGTTCCTTGGAAAGAAGCCCTGCCACGGAGTAAACATTGGTCGTTTCGAGGATCTCGCTGCGGTGCATCTGCGGCAGAATGGACGGCAGACGGTTGGCAAGCATGCTTTTGCCGCTGCCGGGACTTCCCACGAGGAGGATATTGTGACCGCCGGCAGCTGCCAGCTCCATGCCGTAGCGGGCTTTCTGCTGACCACGGACATCGCTGAAATCGAGGATCTGTTCCGTGATCGTTGCCTCAGGGCGGTAGGTGGGAACGGGTGTGAGCGGGGACAATCCCAGCAGATGGGACAGCAGATCATTGACATTGCCGATGCCATACACACGGATGCCGTCGATGACAGCGGCTTCCCGCACATTGTCGAGCGGCACATAGATCTCCTCATATCCGTTCTGACGGGCAAGCATGGTCATAGTCAGGGCACCACGGATGCTGCGGATGCCGCCGTTTAGTCCCAGCTCACCGATGAAGATCTTCTTCGAGAGATCCATCTGCAGGATCTGCATTGCCTGCATCAGCGCAATGAAAATAGCCAGATCAAAAGAAGAACCGGATTTTTTGACATCCGCCGGTGCAAGGTTGATCAGCACCCTGCCCTTGGGAAACGGAATGCGTGCTGCCTGTACGGCGCTGCGGACTCTGTCACGACTCTCACGGATGCCGGCGTCCGGCAGTCCGCTGATCTCAAACTGCGGATGCCCTTTGGAAACCTCCGCTTCGATGGTGACAGGAAAGGCGTTCATACCGAACAGCCCCACGCTGTTGATGACGGAAAACATCAAGTTTCACTTCCTTCATATTATAGCTTCGGAATATCGGGAATATCCGGCAGATCCGGAATATCACCGTTGACTTCGGGAAAATCCGAAAGGATATCGGCAGTATTCATCGCAGGATCCGGCAGATCCCAGACGGGATCGGGGATCTCTGTCGGAATATCGAAATTAGTATCGGGCAGTTCCGGTTCCGGAAGGGGTGCCTCTGCAGCGGGTGCAGCAAAGGGCTTCGGCGGCTTTGTGCGCACCGGAGATGGAGCAGGAACTGGCTCCGGGATTTCTGCGATCGTCTGCGCAGCAGGCACAGGCGGCTCCGGAACAGATGCCATAACGATGGGCTTTTCGGGATCCAGATCGGGCATTGTTCCCTGAAAATCTGCACCCTTTGCACGGAACTGCAGGGGATTGCGGTCGGTTGCATTTTCAAGCGCACTCATGTCGCCTTTCTGCGCCCGTCTGATATTGTGGTCGGGCTTGTAATTCTGCGAGAAGTTTTCCATTTGTTCGTAGAACCGTTCGCTAAAATAAGGATATCCCGGCTGCTGTTTGACCCATGCAGCTTTTTTTGTCTCAAAGAGCGCCAGCAGGAACAGAACAAAAATAAATAGCAGAATGATGGGATTGATCAGTCCGAATATCAGGCTGATTCCTATCAGAACAAATCCCACACGGATGAGTGTCGGTTTTTCGGAGGTGGCGAGAAATCCCACAGCCAGCAGTCCGATCGAAACAAGGAATGCCAGCACCGCATAGCCAAAGCCCGAGGTGAAGATGGCATTTCTGGCAAAAGCACCATCCGCACGCAGCATGGGCATGGGAACTATGTGGAAATAGCCATTCATAATGATCAGAATAAAAAGTAATGTGGTACGCTTTTTATGATTTCGCTTATGGCGCTCCATGATGGAGCGGCATTCATCATAATGTGACGTGTCATGTGTCAGATGGACAGTAGCCATGGGTACCTCCTGAGTCTGGATTGATATATAATTACAGTATAGCATAATTTTGACGGTACGTCAACTGAAAATGCAGTTCACCGGTTACATCTTCCTTTAATTGATGCGTGATCCTGCTCAGTTTTCTGCAGGATGCGCCGGGCGCTTGCGATAGATGCGGCTGGGCCTGTGGGCATCGCCGGATGTCATCTTGTCAGTCGCGGTGATCTTTTCGGCGATCTTTTTGCGGAAATTCGCTTTATAGAGCGGTTCGCCCAGCAGGATCTCGTAGACCTTCTGCAGCTGCGGCAGCGTGAATTCCTCGGGAACCAGAGAAAAAGCGATGTCCGACCAGTTTACCTTGCTGCGGATACGTTCCCGTCCGTATGCCACGATACGGCTGTGGTCGAATGCCACGCCTTCCTTCATGGCAGCGATTTCTTCCACCGGATAGAACCGGATGCTGTCATCCTCTTCCGGAAGGCAAATGGATTCGGCAGGTACCAATGCATAATAGGATATCGAAACGATCCGCATGCGGGGATCACGGGCAAGATCTCCCCATGTATAGAGCTGTTCGAGATAAATGTCATGCAGCCCTGTTTTCTGCCGGAGGGCACGCTGTGCTGCTTCATCGAGCGTTTCCTCCATTCCGACAAATACCCCCGGCAGCGCAAGGCAGTCCTTGCAGGGATGCTCGCTGCGCTTTGTCATCAGTACCTGCAGCATCCCGTCCCGTATTGTGAACAACACCGGATCCACCGCTACCGATGGCTTGGGATATTGTGACTGGTCATATTTTTCCAGAAATTCCTGTTCCGTCATTTGTTTTCCTCCATAGTATATAAATGCTACTATATCTATGATAGCATGAAACGAAACCCTTGTCAAGACGGAATGGGAAATGTTGGTTATGAATTTTGTGAATTTTAATTAAAACGCTTGACAAATTCAGAAAAATATGTATAATAGATAATGAAAGGATGTTTTTGGGCGTGGTCTGTCCATTTCCGAAAACGTTTAAGGGAGTCAAATTCAGTTAGAATGGAGTGGAGTTGGTCATTATGAAGAAAGTAAAAGCATTCCTGGCTGCAGTGATGATGCTCGGTGCAATGACAACGAGCTATACGGGGACTGCGGCAATCGCTGCGGAGGAGGGCGTCAGCAGTCCCTATGAGGGCTACTACATCATCCGCAACGTGAACAGCGGTCTGAGCCTCAATGTTGAGGGCGGCGCAACCGCAAACGGAACCAACGTGCAGCAGTGGGGTACCGCAAGAGATGCGGCAAACTGCATCTGGCGTGTGGAAGCGGCAGGGGATTCTCTGTTCCGCATTTATTCCATGGTGGACGGCGGTGAAAACTGCCTGCTGAACGTGGATACTGCGAACAGCAATAATGTCTGCATCTATGAAAATACGGGCGGCGACAACCAGCTGTTCTATCTCATGGGCAATGCGGATGGTTCCTTCCGTATTCTTTCCAAGGCAAATGCACAGGTGATCGAGGTTGTCAATGCAGAGACCTCCTCCGGTGCCAATATCCAGACATGGGGCATCAATGGTGTAAACTGCCAGGACTGGGAGTTCATTAAGCTGGACTATGTGGATGGCAGTACCTTGACAGAATCTGCCGGCACACAGCAGGGTGATGATGATTTCATCCCCGGTGACGTAAACGATGACGGCGTGGTAAACGGCTTTGACGGTGCACTGGCAAAGCGTATGATGGTGCAGGAAAACGGCACCCAGCGCCAGAAGTACGCCGGCAATGTCAGTGGCGACGAACAGTTCTCCGTGGTAGATATCGTGCAGATTCATAAGTTCCTGCTCACCGGCAAGGGCGGCTTTATCAAGCAGAGTGTTCCGGTAACACGCAATTATCCCGGTATTTCCGGTACTTATACGGACGGTGCTTCTGAAACGACCAATGCAGGCTTTGAGAGCGAGGCATATCTCAATCTTCACAATGCAGCCGGCATTGATGTCAGCTGGAATGTGGAAGCCGGCACGGACGGTATGTATGCTGTGACGATCCGTTATGCAAACGGCGGTACTGCGGCAAGAAATATGTCCGTCAATGTCAGCGGACAGAGCGTGGCGTGGACCATGCAGGGCGAGTCAACAGGCGCTTGGACAACATGGCAGGAAGAAACACTGTACCTGCCGCTCAATGAGGGATTGAACCGCCTGACCTTTACCTCTCTGACGGCTGATGGTGCGCCGAATATCGACTATATTTCGATCGCACCGACCACGCAGGAGGAGAGCGCTTCCACCGATATCGCTCCGATCAAAGCGCCGAACCGTGGTTACGGCGTGCAGGGCGTGGGATATGAGATGGAAGATCTTGACCGTGGTCTTTGTGCAACACTTTCCGGCGGCAATATGCTTGTCAGCTGGCGTGCACTGGCAACCGATCCGGCAGATATGATCTACAAGCTGTACAAGAATGGTGAACTGGTGGGAACTTATGATACAACCCAGAAGACCAATGTGCTGGTATCCGGTGCATCTGCGACCGATGTATTCACCATGGATGCGTTTGTCGGGGATATCATGGTAGAATTTGCAGAACCGGCAGTCGTACTGGGCACCAAGAACAGCGGACAGTCCGGCGCATATACCGAATTTGCAGTCACACCGCCCGCAGAGCAGACCATGCCCGACGGTACGACCTGCACCTATACCCCGAATGACACCTCCTGCGGCGACGTGGATGGCGATGGTCAGTATGAGCTGATCGTGAAGTGGGATCCGTCAAATTCCAAGGATAATGCCAATAATGGCTATACAGGCTCCGTATTCATCGACTGCTATGAGCTCGATGGTACACGTCTGTGGAGAATCGATCTTGGCAAGAATATCCGTGCAGGTGCACATTATACACAATTCATGGTCTATGACTTCGACAGCGACGGCAAGGCTGAGATGATCTGCAAGACAGCGGACGGCACTGTGGATGGACAGGGTAATGTTGTCGGTGATGGCAGCAAGGATTACCGCAGCAGCGCAGGCAGAATCCTTTCCGGTTCGGAATATCTGACACTCTTCGATGGTCAGACCGGTGCAAACCTCCATACCATCGACTATGAGCCGGGTAGAGGTGAGATCGTCAGCTGGGGCAAGAATGCCAATGAGTCCTATGGCAACCGCTGTGACAGATTCCTTGCAACAGTGGCGTATCTTGACGGACAGACAGCATCCGCTGTATTCTGCCGTGGTTATTATGAAAGAACTGCACTGACTGCATACGACGTTGTGGACAAGAAGCTCGTCAAGAAGTGGGCGTTCGACACCGGAACGGATTCCTCCAATCCGGCATACGGTCAGGGTAACCACAGCCTGATCCCGATCGACGTGGATAATGACGGTGCGCATGAGATCCTCTACGGTTCCTGCTGCATCGAAAGCAACGGCACAGTCAAGTGGAGCACAAAGCTCGGACATGGCGACTGCATGCAGGCTGGCGACCTGATTCCGGAGCGTCCGGGTTTGGAGGTCTTCCAGGTGCACGAAGAGCATTGGTGTGCAGAGGTGCACGATGCGGCAACCGGTGAGATCATCTGGTCTGTTGACGGCGGTGATGATGTCGGCAGAGGTATTGCACTGAATCTGACCACGGATTCCGCCGGCATGGAATTCACCAGCGTAGCGGACGGTATGGTTTATGCCTATAATCCGTCCACCGGCAAGATCGAATCGCAGGGCTATGGCTGGAATGATAAGATCAAGTGGGGTATGAACTCCGCAATCTGGTGGGATGACGATCTGGAACGTGAAGCCATGGACAGAACCATGATCGAGGATACGGGCGGCAGAAAGTTCACCGGCGACGGCTCTTATAATAACGCATCCAAGTCCAATGCATGCCTGACCGCTGACCTGTTCGGTGACTGGCGTGAAGAAGTGGTACTGCAGGCTGACGGCGGCACAAAGATCCGCATCTTCGGTACAACATTCGAAACCGAAACCAGACTGGGTACTCTGATGCATGACGACCAGTACCGCTGCGGCGTGGCAACCGAGAATGTCGGCTACAATCAGGCGCCGAACACCAGCTTCTTCCTGGGTACGGGCTATGATCTGCCGGAAAATCCGACAGTTTATACGATTGCACCGTAACGAATGAGAAAAACGAAATGCTCCCGAGAAATCGGGAGCATTTTTACTATTCAATGGTAAAATACGCATAGGCACCGAATGCGCAGCCTTCCGCAGCAATGTAGAATTTAGCGCTGCCGGCAGAAACCGCTGTGACATAGACAACGCCGTTTGCTTCATCAAGTCTGCAGGTAATATTGGCAGGGATCTCACTGAATGAATGCGATCCGACCGGTGTGTCCGGATATGCAGGGTGGTAATAGCGCACCACTCTGGTTTCGCCCACTGCCATTGGGGAATTATCATATTCCAGCTTGGTCGCATAGCAGATGGCAATGTCTGGTGTTGTCATGGGGAGCGGATCCGTTGTTTTTGTGGTCGTTTCTGTCGATGTGGAAGATTGCTCTGCAGTTGTAGTGGTTGTACGGGATGTGGTGGTTTGTTTGTCCGGCAGAATGGTAGTTGTTGTACTTATCGTGGATTTGTCAGAGGATTCTGCCGGCGGAGCCGCAGTTGTGTTGGCTGTGGTGGTTTCTGTCAGTAAGGTGGTGGCTGCGGCAGTTTGTGTGAATGCCGTAGTTTGTGCGGTGGTCGTTGTGCTGGTGGATTCTGTTCCGATTAGTTCCGGCGGGGCGGTTTCTGTCTGTTCCGTCGTCCGGGAGGTCGTTTCGTTGGCAAGCGGCTGCTGTAAAAATGCAGTTGTGCCGGTTTCCTGTACCGGAGGTTCATCCGGCTGTGAGGGGATGCGGTGCTGCAGCGCCATCAGCCCCGTACCGCCAAGCAGGATTACGGCAATGCATGCTGCGGCCATTCCTGCACGGCGGATGCGGCTGTGCTTTGTGACAGCAACATCACTGACGATTTCAGTGCCGTGCGGTGCAGCATAAGGTGCCTGCAGTGTGGCTTCCATGCGTTCAGAAAATGCCTTGCTGCAGCGAATCTCATCAAAAGCATCGAATAAATCGTCACGTTTCATAGTGCTTCCTCCATTTCCAGTTTTAATTTTTCCCGGCCCCTGCGCAGCATGGAGCCGACTGTGTTTTCGTTTTTCTGCAGAAAGGATGCGATTTCGTGGATCGTGTATCCTTCGAAATAATGCAGAAAGAGGACAACAGCATAATCCTGCGGCAGTGCCAGGACGGCTTTGCGGATTTCTCTGCTGCGCATGGCAGTATCATCCGCCGGCAGCTCCGGCAGTTCCTCCAGCGTGAGTCTTGCTTTTTGTCGCCAGTTTTTACGATAATTTCGTCCTTTGTTAATGGCAACCCGGAGCAGCCAGGCCTTCATGTGTTCGTCATCACGAAACTCCTGCGGTTTCTCATGCAGTGTCAGAAAGACCTCCTGCGTAATATCCTCTGCTTCGCTGTAATCGCCCACGCAGCAATATGCAGTTCTCAGCACAAGATCTCCATAGGTTCGGAATGCATACAATGCCGTATGATTCTGTTTCATCTCATCACTTCCTTGTCCGGACGGTTGGTTTTTGAGCCTCTCTATCTATTACACAATCGGGAGAGGCGTTTTTGTGCAGATGTCAGAAAAAAAGTCCGGCGAATGCCGGACTTGTAGGTTTGCTTCATTTGCAGCGGAGCTATCCCTGCATGGTCAGTGCTGCAAGCGAGTACCGAAGTACCTTTGCAAGGGAGGGAAGGGACAGTTCGACCTGATAGCCGATCTTTCCAGCGCTGAAGATGATGGTTTCCTGCTGCTGTGCGGATTCGTCGATCACTGTGCGGAATGCTTTCTTCATCCCGATCGGCGAGCAGCCGCCGTGTACATAGCCCGTCAGCGGCAGAAGCTCCTTCTGAGGGAGCATCTTCACGCTCTTTTTCCCCACGGCTTTTGCGGCTTTTTTCAGATCCAGTTCCTTGGCAACAGGGATCACAAAAACGTAGTAGCTGCCGCCTCCGCTGACTGTGACGAGCGTCTTGAATACCTGTGCAGGATCCTGCCCGAGAGCCAGTGCGACCTCCACGCCGCTTACTGCAGCTGTATTTGCGTAGCAATGGTGAGCGTATTCGACTTTCTTCTTATCCAGAATGCGCATGACATTTGTTTTTTCTTCCATGATTTGACCTCCTTTAGCTTTCGGTGACCAGATTGCTGATCCAGACACCCTTCCGGATGAGTACATAGCCGACTGCGAGCTTGATCAGATCCGCCCCCTGTACGATGGCGTAGATGGCAAGGATGGGGAGACCGGTGAATTTACACAGAAGCAGCGCCAGCGGAACCGGGATGATCCAGGAGTACACGCTGTCAAACAGGAACGTCACCAGCGTCTTTCCGCCCGACCGCAGCGTGAAATACAGCGCATTCAGGAATCCCTGCACCGGGAAGAAGAGAGCGGTGATCAGAATAAACATCGTGCCGTAATGCCGGATTTCGTAGGACGTATCATAGAGCAGCGGAAAATAGCTTGACAGCGCAGCCAGTATCATCGTCAGCAGAAAGGAGACGCCACCTGAAAACCACATCAGGCTGAAAGCGTCCTGCTTGGCTTCCTCGAATTTTCCGGCGCCGAGCTTCTGACCGGTCAGGATGCCGACCGCCGAACCGAGTGCCACGAACACCACGTTGAGCAGATTGCAGATGGCATTGGAAATGTTCAGACCTGCCACGATCTCAAGTCCTCTCGTCGAGTAGCACTGCGTCAGCGCTGCCAGTCCGCCTGCCCAGAGAAATTCGTTGAAGAAGATCGGAAGTCCCTTTACAAGGATCCGTCCGGCAAGCTCCCCCGGAACGAGCATTGTCCGATAGATTCCCTGCAGGAATTCGTGCTTACGGCTGCGCAGATGTGCCCAGAGTACGACCACGCCCATTTCGACAAATCTTGCCAGCACCGTAGCGGTCGCTGCACCCCGCACGCCAAGCTGCGGGAATCCGCATTTTCCGTAGATCAGCAGATAGTTGAACACCACGTCTACCAGCACGGAGCTGACGCCGGCAATCATGGGTTTAACGCTGTCACCGGTTTCCCGCAGGCTGCTGGCGTAGATCTGCGTGACCGCAAAGGGCAGCAGGCCCACGAGCATGATGCCCAGATATTCTTTTGCATACTGCATGGTCAGTGCGGCATCCACGCTTTCACTTTCGCCATGCAGGTAAAGTCCGATCAGAAATTCGTCCAGGAACAGGAATACCGCAAGTCCGCCAAGCAGACAGACACCGCAGATCCACTGCTTGATACGGAAGGTGCTGCGGAATCCCTCCAGATTTCCCTGACCGAAGAACTGCGCTCCATAGATGCCGGGACCGGATAATCCGCCGAAAATCGCCAGATTGAACACAAAAATCAGCTGTCCCACGATGGAAACCGCAGTCATTGCTTCCGTACCCAGCTTGCCGACCATGACATTGTCCACCAGTCCCACCATATTGGTGATACCGTTCTGAATCATCATTGGCACCGCCAGCAGAAGCGCACGTTTATAGACATCGTATCGTTTCATAAGTACCTCGTTTCGTTGATGTTTCGCATTGATCGCCCTGTAGGTTACAGGGCGATCCTTTGTTTATTCCTGCCGGAGACTTTCCTGCAGATTCTGCAGGAGTGTGCCTGCAATCTGGGATGTGCTCACTTCTCCGGAAACTCGATCCTCGATCACAATGCAGAAAGCTACCGGGAATGCCGGATCGTCCACAAAGCCCGTGAGCAGGGAGTTTTCATGTTTATCCGCACCGACCTGTGCCGTACCGCTCTTTACGCCGACGGCGGTGCCAGGAAGCACGCCGCTGTAGTTCGCTGTGCCGTTTTGCAGCATGATACTGCGCATTTCAGCAGCGGTGCGGGAACCGAAGCATTGATCGCTTTTTTCGGTTTCTGCATAACCTGTCAGATCGCCGTTGACACGGGAAACATGGTCGATGAGATAGGGCATGGTCATTTTGCCGTCCGTATTGGCAATGGCGCTCTGCCAGACCATGAGCTGCAGGGGACTGATCAGGGTTTCGCCCTGTCCCATGCATCCCCACTGGGTATCGAAGTCCTCCGCATCCGTCAGTACTGTGGAAGCGGTGAAGCTTTCGATGCCGTTGACATCGAGCACGGTTTCGGCGGAATCGTTCACATCGAAGCCCATGTTCCGGTAAGTGGAAATGATGCTGTCAAGCGGCAGCGCCGGATCCTCAACGAGCTGCGCAAAGAAGGGATTGCAGCTGTTAGCGAAGGCAGCGGTGATGTCCTGTGTGCCGTGACCGCTTTCTTTGTGGCATTTGATGCGTTGCCCGCTTTGGTTGAGATAGCTGCCCGTACAGCTGAACTGCTTCTGTGAGAGCGTGTCATACCCCATGGTTTCAAGCGCCGCAATGGTCGTGGAGATCTTCTGCGTGGAGCCGGGAACGGTGGGGTAGAACACCTTGCAGAGCATACTGCCCTCCTCGAGAGTCTCGATATCGGTGTAATTGTTGAGAATGTTGACGCTCGGTTTGCTCAGACAGACGTAGATTTCGCCCGTGACATAGTTGTAAGCAACCGCACAGCCGTTTTTGCTGCCGAATGCCGCATAGACCTTCTGGTTGACCGCATGGTCAAGGGTGGTATAAACAGCGGATTTTCCGTCCTCCTGCGCACCGAGCATGAAGCTGAAATTCGTCAGCAATGCCTTGTTCTGTGCCACAAGTGTATTGGTCATCTGCCTGGTATCATCACCGATGAAATTGCCGACATCCAAAAAATGATTGGCATCATAGGTTTCCTTGTCTGCCTCGGGATCAAAGAGAATGTCACCATTCCGGTCGTAGACACAGCCAAGTGAGGTACGTGAGGAGTGGGAGATGTAGAATGCCGATTCCGTCTGCAGCTTGTACAGGAGTACGCCCATGCCGGCAAGGAACGCCAGCAGCATCAGCGTGATCAGGTGCTGCGCTCTGCGGATACTCTTCATGCCTTTGCCCCCTTTGCAGTGTTCTTTTTCTTCGCCGGTTTCTTTGTGCGTTTCTTCGGTGCATTCTGATGCCGGAAGAGCGGCGACTGTCCAGCTCCCAGCATACCGATCAGAAAACCGCAGGTCACCATGGAACTGCCGCCCTGGGAAATAAAGGGCAGTGTGACACCTGTGAACGGAATGAGGTTGCAGGAACCGAAGATATTCAGCGCCATCTGCGCTGCGAACACTGCCACAACGCCGGCAGAAACCATCGCATGATAGTAATTCTTCGGCGGATTCATCAGCGGTGTCATAAGCATCATGAGAATGAGGATGACCATGAGGAATGCGTAGAGCAGACCCCATTCCTCGCAGATGGAAGCAAATACAATGTCCGATTCATAGGCGAAAACCGTGTGCAGCATGCCATTGCCGGGTCCAAGCCCCAGCCAGCCGCCGCTGGCGATGCCGATAAGTGCCTGACACTGCTGGTAGCCGTTGCCGTACTGATCCGCCCAGATATCCACATGCAGTCGGTCCTGCACATAGGAGGGTGCCAGATTCCATGCGGCAACCAGTACGATTACTGCCGCCACGCCGAAAATAATGAGCGCTGTCTTGGAGATGCGTGCCCTTGGGTAGCAGAGTCTGCCGACGAGTGCGCAGGCAAACACCGCTGCAAAGGTCGGGAGACTGCCCAGATCCCTTGCCCACCACTGCAGTCCGATGATGATCGCAGTCATGCCGCACAGGTACAGCGTGTCCTTCGAGACATAGAAAAAGAGTACCTTCACCTTTTTGTGCAGTTCCATAATGGACGCCGCACAGATCAGGACAAAGCAGGGCTTGATGAATTCCGAGGGCTGCAGGGAGAAAGAACCGATATTGATCCACATGCTGCGTCCGCCCGTGAACAGGAGAATACAGAGGATCAGCAGAACAATGACGCCATAGATGTACTTTTTTCTGGTGCGGATCCATTCGTGATTGCGTGTGAGGAGAAAGCCTGCCTGCATGGCACCGAGCGCCGCAATGCAGGTGATCAGATGCTTGAAAGAGAGGCTCACAGCGCCGAAGCAGGACTGGAAGATCAGTCCCATATTCAGGACACCAAGCAGCAGGAAATCCAGTGTATACGTCATTTTGCGATAGAGCTTCACCACAGCAATATAAGCAAGATCAAGTCCGATGACCGCTGCCGTGAGCAGGAGCAGATCGCCGGGTGTTTCAAAATTTCCCCGTACCAGTACGATGCCCAGCATGGACAGGTGGGTCAGCAGCAGAAGTACGACGCAGGAAACATAGGAAAGACCGTTTTTCAGCATGCTGCATCCCTCACTTTCTGCGCTTCTGCGGCTGCTGCCTGCGGAAACGGATGGTAGTATTGCCCAGGCGCACCACGTCCCCTGGCAGCAGCTTTGCCTGGCGGACACGGCGGTCATTGACATAGGTACCACTGCGTGCATCGAGATCGGTAATGCTCCATACGCCGTTCGTGACCGTCATGACCGCATGGTAACGGGAGACGGACGGATCCGGGAAACGGATATCCGCCGACAGATGCCGTCCGAGTAGGATCTCGTCCGCTTCTAGCGGATAATGCTTGTCCTTGTACTGCAGCTCCATTCCGGCGCTGACCTTTTCCCAGCGCTGGCGGCAAAGCCGGCTTTCACGGTTTGCTGCCAGAATCACAGACAGCGCAAAAATATCCAGGATGACAACCGCAATGGCGCACAGGATCAGATCCGGTACCTCCAATGCCGAGAGCATCTCCAAAAATTCAGACATGGTATTCCCTCCGTTTGGTGATTTGCATGATTTCGTGGCTGCGGATCATGCAGCACACGGTTCTGTCTTCCTACATTATAATACATTTTTTCGAAAATCGCAACCTTCTATGCTCCAAAGAGCGTCACTTTTCGGAATCTTTCATAATTTTCAATAAAATTTTCAAAAAGACTTGCATTTTTTCTGTGAATATGTTATAATAGAACTATCATCTACGGAAGTGCATTACTTCCGTGTAAAGGAGGAAACCATATTGAAAATGACATTAAACGCAAAGAAGATGCAGATTTCTGAATCCTTTACCGATTACGCAGAACAGCGGCTGAGTGCAAAGCTGGATAAGTTCTTCGGCGACGAAGCAGAAGCAAAGCTGATGCTTTCTGAACTCAAGGGCAAGATCGTACTCGAGCTGACCGTTCGCTACAACCAGATGATTTATCGTTCGGAGCAGTCCGCCCCCGACAAGAAGGATGCGTTGGATGCTGCGATTGATAAGATCATCCGTCAGATCCGCAAGAACAAGACACGTCTTGAGAAGCGGCTCAAGGACACCGCATTCAAGGAGGAATTCCAGGATACTGTGGAGGAGCAGGCAGATTACAACGTGATCCGTCGCAAGAAGTTCACACTCCGTCCGATGAGTGTGGAGGAAGCAATTCTCCAGATGAATATGCTCGGACACAGCTTCTTCATGTTCAAGGATGCTGCAACCGGAAATATCAGCGTGGTATACCAGCGTGAAGACGAGGGCTATGCTGTGCTCGAACCGGATGAAGCTTGATCAAAACACGATTCCCCTCCCTTCTGGGAGGGGATTTTTTGCGATGATTCGGTGAAATCTAAATTCTTCAATTTTTTTAGAAAAAATTGAAGAAAAAGCTTGACAAGCACTGCCTTTTGTGATATAATATTAAAGGTTCGAGGATGTGCCTGTAGCTCAGCTGGATAGAGTGACTGGCTACGAACCAGTAGGTCGGGGGTTCGAGTCCCTCCAGGCACGCCAGACCAGCGTCCGGTCTGTTGGACGTATTTGAAAGTCTCTCTTTATGAGGGACTTTCTTTTTTGTATCATAAACGCATCGCAAGATTTAAACTGAACGTCATGGGATTGAAATTGGATCACGTTAAAGGAAACTCCGGTACATTTGTACCGGAGTTTTTTATATCTGTTATTCTGTTCGGAGTGCAACAACCGGATCCTTCTTGGCAGCACTGCCGGAGGGGATGATGCCTGCAATCAGCGTCAGCAGCATACTGATGATCACCAGGATTACCGCTGCGCCGATGGGCAGCACGGCGTTCAGTGCCAGAATGCCGGTGAGTGCGTGGATCACTGCATTGATCGGGATGCACAGCAGGTAGGTCACGACAACACCCAGCAAACCGGAGGTGAAGCCGATGATCAGGGTTTCTGCGTTGAACATGCTGGAAACATCACGCTTGGATGCACCGATCGCACGGAGGATACCGATTTCCTTGGTGCGCTCCTGTACGGAGATCAGTGTGATAACGCCGATCATAATGGAGGAAACGATCAGGGAGATCGCAACAAATGCGATCAGAACATAGGTGATCGTATTGATGATGGTAGTAATGGAGGACATCATCAGACCGATATAATCGGTATACTTGATCTGGGAAAGCTCCTCTACGCCCTCGTTATAATCTGCGATCACTTCTTCAATAACATCCTTGTTTTCAAAGGAGGATGCATAGAGATTGATGCTGGCAGGTTCGTCGAGATTCAGGTAGCCGAGCTTCACGAGATTGGTTTCATAATCAGAATCGGAGAACACCATGATCTCATCGTGGTACTTGGCGAGTGCTGCGGTATCGGCGGTATCCATCAGCTGGTCAAGACCTGCAAGCTTTTGTTCTGCCGGAAGAGCGGACATCTGCTCCATCACCTGTGCAGCGTACTGCATCTTTACCTGCTCCTCCACCATCATGGTGTAGGCTTCTTCCAGATCCTCATCACTCATATCTGCAATATAGCCGGAAAGCTCAGCTTCGGACATACCCATCTGCTGTGTCAGTGCCTGGATCATGGTTTCTTCCATGGTCTCACGGGTCTGTCCCTGCATTGCCTGCTCCACAGAGGTCGCAAGCTGCTCATCGGAGGGGATGCACATCATCTGTACATAGATCATAGCCTTCTCTGTCTTATCAAGATTCTCAATATAACGGCGGAATTCATCTTCCTTTTCTTCGTCCGTCATATCACCCTTGGTTTCCTGGAAGGGGAGACCGGTGAAGATATCTGTGGTTTCGTCTTCAAGCTGGGCAGCGATTGCCTCGGAATCCTTTGCTTCTTCGATGACGTATTCAGTCAGCTTGGAGGTATATGCAATTGCACCGGAGAGCATTGCAGCTTCCGTTTCCGGATTCGGACGGATGATACCGCTGACCTTCAGGGTCAAACCATTGTCATAGAGGAACTTCAGACCGGATTCCGTTTCACGCAGATCGGTGTAGGTGCCGGTCAGCTCATCGTAGCTGTAGCATTCGGAATTCAGGATCACACGATACTCCATATCGCAGATCTCTTCATAAGTCCAGCTGGACTCTTCTCTGGATTCGAGCTTGGTCTTGTTGATGGCAGCATCCATGATGGTATCCATCGTTTCCTTGGAATTGAGACCAAGTGCATAGAGCGTCACATCATCCAGCTCATTGTTTTCATCGAGTACGAGGACAACCTCGTCGTAATCGGACGGCCAGCTGCCGTACACCACATCGTACTGCTTTTCCAGCAGATCGCTGATGATGTCGCCGTTCTCACCGGGCAGCATTTCCTGCCAGAGTCCGCCAGCCATCATATCCATGGAGGAGGTACCGCCCATCATGGCAGCATCCATTTCCATCATTGCCCCCATATCAATATCCATCGCTTCGCTCATCATATCTGTGAGAAGCTCTGCGGTATCGGACTGAATAATGGTGCCGTCCACATTTTTGGTATAGACCAGCAGGTCGAGATTGTAGCTGTACTGTACACCATTGAGTGCACTGTGGAGCTTGCTTTCCTCGTCGGCACACTGTTCTTCGATATACGTCTTGAATGCACGCAGGTCATTTTCCCGTGCTTCGAGGTTGTTCATGGCTTCCACCATATTATAAATGGCTGCCTTCTCATAAACGGCATCATTTTCATGTGCTACATCATCCGCTTCAATGCCCATGAACGTTTCCATCAGCGTGCTCATATCAATGGTGGCGGATTCGATGGTCAGCGGATAGGAGGAGAGCGTTTCCTCCTGCACAAGATCAATATATGCCTGGAAACCCTGTGAAATGGACAGAACCAGCGCAATACCGATGATACCGATACTGCCGGCAAAGGAGGTCAGCGTTGTGCGTCCCTTCTTGGTGAACAGATTTTTCAGCGACAGGCTGAAGGAGGTAGCAAAGGACATGGAGGGCTTCTTCTTTTTCTTTTCTGCCTCTCGTGCTGCCTGATCGTGTGCTTCCTCTGCCTTGCAGTCTTCTTCAGTCAGGGGCTTTGAGTCGTCCTTGATCTCACCGTCGAGCATGCGGATGATACGGGAAGAATACTGCTCTGCAAGCTCGGGGTTGTGGGTAACCATAATGATCAGGCGATCCTTGGAGATGTTTTTCAGGATCTCCATCACCTGTACGCTGGTTTCTGTATCGAGCGCACCGGTCGGCTCATCGGCAAGGATGATGTCGGGATTGTTGACGAGCGCACGGGCAATTGCCACACGCTGCATCTGACCGCCGGACATTTCGCTGGGCTTCTTGTGGAGCTGATTGCCGAGACCCACATCTTCGAGTGCCTTCTTTGCACGTTCACGGCGTTCGGATTTCTTGACACCGGAGAGCGTGAGGGCGATTTCGACATTCTGGAGCACGGTCTGATGGGGGATCAGATTATAGCTCTGGAACACAAAGCCGATGGAATGGTTGCGGTAGGTGTCCCAGTCCCTGTCCTTGAACTGCTTGGTCGAGATACCATTGATAATAAGATCGCCGTCCGAATACTGGTCAAGACCGCCGATGATATTGAGCATGGTGGTTTTGCCGCATCCGGAAGGACCAAGGATGGAGACAAATTCGCTGGAACGGAATTTCAGGTCAATGCCTTTGAGGGCATGGACGGTATTCTCGCCGGCGAGATAGTCTTTTTTGATGCCTTTGAGTTCGAGCATAAATCATACCTCCTGCAGATACTTTTGTTATTTTGTCACTTATGATAAAAACCCTGAGCATAATCAAACTATGCTCAGGGTTAACGTCAAACACAAACTCCATGCATAGCCTTGCAGATACACATGAGTCTCGCATATTAAAGCAAGCCAGATTCTCATCGAACCAGGATGTTGACTTGCTGCGCACAGCAGATTGCTGTGTGCTTGCTACTCCCTCATCGGGTAACCATATTATAGCAGATTGCTGAAAATTTGTCAAGCGATTTTGGCAATTCTGCGCACAAATTGTAGGATGCACAGAAAAACAGCAAATTATCGTGTTTGAAATTATAAAATTTGTTAGAGGGCTTACATTATGAGCCGATCCGCTGTACGCTGTCACGCACGAGGAGCGAACCGCTGACGACAATGCGCTCCGTAGCCGCACTTGGATTCTGGATGCGGCGGATGATCTGGCGTGCGCTTTCCTTCGACATTTTGTCGAGATTGACTGCATAGGTCGTAATACAGGGCACCGCCAGTTCAGAGAGGAAGAAATTGTCAAATCCTGTAATCGAAACATCCTGCGGTACACGAACGCCCCGTTCCTTGAGCTGATTGAGCAGGGTATAGGCGGTGCTGTCGCAGTTGCAGGCAAATGCAGTGGGAAATTCCCGGAGACTGTCGATCGGCAGTACGATCTTTCCGTCGCTGCCTCGGTCGGGGAGAACGAGTTCTTCGGTTATGGTAAGTCCTGCTTCCCGCATTGCACGGCAATATCCGTAATAGCGATCCGTAATGCTGCTGGTAGCATCCACCGTACCAACAAACATGATCTTCCGGTGTCCCATCTGCAGCAGATGGTGCACTACGGTGTACATCCCATAGTAGCCATCGGAAATAACGGAATCCTGCTCATATTTTGCGTGGAAGGAATCGAGGATGACGAACGGGATTCCTGCCGATGCCAGTGCGCTTCGATAGGCATCGGAAAAGGTGCCCATCACGATTAGACCGTTCACACGTCCTTCCAGCGCAAGACGGGGAATCTGACATTCCTGTTCCGTTTCAGCAGAGATCACTTCGAGAATGCCGATGTGTCCCATTTCTGAGAGATGGTGCAGAAGCCGTTCATAGAGCGACCAATAAAACGAATGTCCCTTTTCTATATAGGTTTGTGAAGTAATGACTCCGATGGTATAGCCGCTTTTCGGGGCTTCGGGCTTGATGCTGTTTTTCTGATAGCCCATTTCCTCTGCAAGCTGCAGGATCCTGGTGCGCAGTGCGTCACTGACGCCATCCTTTCCGGAAAGTGCTTTCGAAACTGTTACCGTACTGACCTGAAGCTGTGCGGCGATATCTGACATGCGGACATTTTTTGCCAATGCTGACGCCTCCTTGTGATTGTGATGACCTGTTTCTATTATACCGCAATTAGCTAAAATTGTCAATGGATTCTTTGTTTTTACCTAAAATAATTTTTGCGTTGCAGATGTACTGCCGGATGACTATATTTGTACACGAGCAATCTGCACATTCATGGATGCTCTGTTTTGTGCATTCCTACAAAAATGCAAAATATGCAGGAAAAAACAAAAAAAGTTGTCAGAAATGAGGCATATCAGGTGTATTGTAAGTAGAAGCGATCTTTGGATGCTGCAAAATCTATCGCAGAGGAGTGCGTGATACAATGAAAAAGAAACGGAAAAAGCTATGGGAATTGACGAAAGAAAGCGTCTGGATCCTGCCGAGTTTTCTTGGAGTAATGATCTTCTTCCTGATCCCGTTCGGGGTAGTTGTCTACTATTCAGTGCTGGATAACCCGATTTTCTCGAATTTTGTAGGACTGGAGAATTTCGGAAAGCTGCTGCAGAATACGGCGTTCATCCGTGCAGCGAGGAATACCGCTATTTTTTCGCTGGCAGCGGTGCCGCTGTCGGTAGTGTTGTCGCTGTGGCTGGCATTTGCGCTCAATTCGAGAATCCCCGGCAAGAGCTGGCTGCGGACTTGCTTTCTCTGTCCGCTCATGGTGCCGATCGCATCGGTCGTGTTGGTCTGGCAGGTCATCTTCCATTATCATGGCACGCTCAATCAGATTACGGAACTGTTCGGACTCGAACCGGTTGACTGGCTGAAAACCAACTGGTCATACATGGTGCTGACAGTAATGTTTCTCTGGAAAACACTCGGCTACAACATGATTCTTTTCATGTCCGCCATTGCCGGTATTCCCCGGGATATTGTGGAGGTGGCAGAGCTTGAGGGGGCCGGCGGGTGGTACAAGTTTGTACATATCAAGCTGCGTTACCTGTCACCGACCATCCTCTTTGTAACGATCCTGTCGATCATCAGCTCATTCAAAATGTTCCGTGAGGTGTACCTGCTGACGGGCGATTACCCCTATGAGAGTATGTACCTGCTGCAGCATTTCATGAACAATACATTTAATTCGCTGGATTACCAGAAGCTGTCAAGTGCGGCGGTGCTACTGTCCGTGGTGATGATCATTCTCATCGGCGGACTGTTTCTGGCAGAGCGGAAATTCGGAGAGGATGTGGAGGACTAATGAAGAAAAAACTTGAAAAATATCTGCTTCCGACGCTGCTGTTTCTGTTTGCGGCGCTGGCAGCGTTCCTGTTCATCATGCCAACGGTACTAACGATCACCAATTCCTTCATGACGGAGAAGGAAATCAGCGCCAATTACGGCGCCATGATCGAGAGCGCAACTGCGGATAAGAAATCCTACATCTCCGAGGAGCTGAATCTCAAATTTATCCCGGATATGCTTAGTATCCAGCAGTACCTGTCCGTGCTGTTCAAAAGTCCCGATTACCTGCTGAAATTCTGGAATTCCGTCATTCTGGTGGTACCCATCACCCTCTTCCAGATCTTCCTGGCGGCGTTCACATCCTATGGCTTTTCCCGATATCAGGGGCGAATACGGGAGATCATCTTCTTTGCTTATATTATATTGATGCTCATGCCCTATCAGGTCACGCTTGTGCCGAATTATCTGGTCTCTGATTTTCTGGGCATTCTTGGCACACGCTGGGCAGTCATCCTGCCGGGCATATTCTCTCCCTTCAGTGTTTATCTGCTGACGAAGGTCATGCGGCGCATTCCGAAGGCGTATTTTGAAGCCGCAAGACTCGACGGTGCAGGGGAGTGGCAGATCTTCTGGCAGATCTGCATGCCGCTTTCCCGCAGCGCCATGCTTTCCGTCGGATTGCTGGTATTCATCGACTACTGGAACATGGTTGAACAGCCGCTGATCCTGATGGAAAACGAAGCGGAATACCCGCTCTCGGTATTCCTGTCCCAGATCAATTCCGGGGATGTCGGACTTGCCTTTGCAGTGGCAGTGGTTTACATGGTACCTGCACTGTTGCTGTTCCTGTACGGAGAGGAATACCTCGTGGAGGGCATTACCTACTCCGGCGGCGTCAAGGGCTGATGCGCCCTTATATGCACAACATCATCAAATTTACAGGAGGAATTACTCATGAACGAAACTACCAATAAGCGCAAGGAGCGCATCAAAACGATCCTGATCATTTTTCTGGTACTGCTGCTGATCCTGACCTTCTTCTCCAACACCATCCAGAATTACAGCCTGCCCATTGTCGCAGCGCAGTATGCCGGTTATGGTACGATCACCGAAAGCGTCCGTTGTTCGGGCGTTGTGACCGCAAACCAGAATTATGAGGTGATCGCTGAGGGCAGCCGTGTGGTGGAGAGCGTCGAGGTCAAGCCCGGGGATAAAGTACGTGAAGGGGATACCCTCTTCGTGCTTGAGGGCACGGACAGCAGCGAGAGCGTGGAGGCTGCGGAGGCAGCCATTGCCGATGCGGAGCTGAATTACCAGAAGGCCCTGCTCACTGCGGTACCCGATTATGCGGCGCAGAATCAGGAAATCGCCAATGCCCGTGAGGATCTCCAGTCCGCTATTCAAGCACTCAATGATGCCAGAAATGCCGGCAGCACCGGTGTTTCCGATTCTGCTTACGCTTCTGCCGTGGCGAATGCAGCGGCGCAGTCTGCCAAGGTTTCCGAGCTGACCACTGCGATTTCGATGCTCGACAGCGGCAGCGTTGGCAGTGTACCGTCCGGTTACCGCAGCAGTCTGGAGACCGCATCCGCAGCGCTGCGTGATGCAGAGACAGCACTGACAACCGCACAGACAGCGTATGATACGCTGGCAGCCGGCATCCCTGTCAGCAGTACGGCACAGGAAGGGATCATTGCAGACTTTGAACGTGCTGCAAGTGAAGCGCAGACTGCCCATACCCGTGCAAAAGAAGACTATGAAGCAAGCGGCGGTGATCTCACGCTCAAGCGTGCGATGGAGGACGCCGAGCAGGCAATGCTGTATGCGCAGCAGGATGTGGAAGCAGCAAAAGCGGCTCTCACAGACATCCTTGCAAAGGAGCAGGATCTGCAGAACGCAAAGTCTGAACTGGATGCAGCGGCAGCCGTAAAAGCGGACGCACAGAGCATCTATGACAGCGCTGTTTCCAAGGTCAGAGGCCGCATGGAATCCGATCTGACTGCAGCCAATCAGGCATTGCAGCAGGCAAATGCCACCATCTCTGCTTATGAGAGTCAGGGCGGCATGGATATTTCCGCACTGGAAGCACAGGTCAAGCAGCAGGAGCGTGCGCTTCAGAGTCTGCTCATCAATCTTGCGGAAACAAAGAAAAATGACGCATTGACGCAGGAACTCAACAGTCTTGATCTCCAGAGCCAGCAAAAGGCAATTGACAAGATGAAGCAGGAGCTGGAGGAACTGAAAAAGAACAGTGGTACCCTGACCATTGTCAGCAAGCATGCCGGTATCGTGAGTGCGCTGAATTTTGTAACAGGCGATACTGTAATGGACGGTGATATCCTCGCCAACATCAACCTCACAGATTCCGGCTATACCGTGGAATGCATCGTGACCGCCAATCAGGCAAGCAAGGTCGCAGTCGGCGCCGAGGCAGAGGTCACAAACGGCTATGGTTATGGCATCAAAGCACAGCTGACTGACATCCGGACGGATACCCAGAATCCCACCGGCTCTGACAAGATCCTGACCTTCAGCGTCAAGGGCAGTGTGACGGTCGGGCAGTCCCTTTCCCTTTCCATCACCTGCTCAAACGAGAATTATGACTGCGTTGTGCCGACCAGTGCTGTGATGGAGGACAAGGACGGCAAGTTCGTGATGATCGTCAACGCCAAGAGCACGCCCCTCGGCAACCGATATTATGCCAGCCGTGTCAGCGTGGAGGTGCTCGCAGCGGACGAGATCAGCAGTGCCGTGTCGGGCGATATCCGTTCCTCTGACTTTGTGATTACCAATTCCGAAAAGCCGCTCGAAAACGGCATGCAGATCCGGATGGAGGACTGATCCCATGAAAATACGCAAAAAGCAGTGGATCTGCGGCAGTGCCGCCCTGCTTTCGCTGGCTGTATTCAGCGTGCTGAGTGCTGTAAGCAGCCATATCGCAGGACTGCATGAGATGCAGTATGCCGCCGAACGCTGGGCAGCGGACGGGGATCTGCATTACACGCAGATGAGCGCATTTTATTCGCAGGATACAGCGATCCCCGAGGACAGCCTGCAGTACATCCGGGAAATGGTGGACGCATCCATGCGTTCCGCTTCCCTGGATGCGGCGTCGGAGGGGGCAAGACTCTGGTACGATGCCTATAGTACACCGGCGGGTCGGGTGACGGTCAGCGGCACGAAACGCTTTGAGGTACAGGCAAATGTCACAGCGGTGGGCGGTTCCTATTTCACGCTCCACCAGCAGCCGATCCTTGGCGGCGCCTATCTGCAGGAATCCGATCTCATGGAGGATCGTGTCGTATTGGACGAAACTCTGGCGTGGCAGCTTTTCGGTTCTTCCGATGTTGCCGGCATGCGGGTGCTCATCAACCAGCGCTATTACCATGTGGCGGGGGTCATTGCGCAGGAGAAGGATTACGCAACCGCACAGGCATATGGTGAAACGCCCCGCATGTATATTCCCTTTGCGCTGTATGAACAGTGGGAGGCACAGACGGGCGTCACGCCAAGCATCACCTGCTACGAGATGGTACTGCCGGATCCCGTGCGGAATTATGCCAAAAACGCCTTTGAACAGGCGATCGGCGGCGGGGATGGCATTGTCATTCTGCAGAATACGGATCGCTTTGCACTGAAGCAAAGCCTGCATCACCTGACACATCTGCATGATCTTTTGGTGGTGTCGCAGGAGATCGCCTATCCGTACTGGGAAAATGCCGCAAGGATCGTGAATTTTGACCTGGCGCTCCTGCTGGCGGCAAGGTTCCTGTTCCTTGTCTATCCCGTGATCTGGGGCTTGGTGCTGCTGTGGAAGGGCTATCGTTTCCTGGATGGATGGCTCACAAAAAAACGGCGGGCATACAAGCTGCGCTACCGTTCGCTCATCCCCGATCCGGAAGATTCGTAATGATTACCAAAGTATACCTGCGCAATTTGTGCAGGTATACAAATTTGCAGTTGCAGTTGAAAAAAGTGTCAGAAATCTGCACTTTAATGTGTATTAAGGGTACAGGGCAAAACGCTCCGTACCCTTTTTTTAAAGTACGAAAGGAGAACATCGCATGAAACAGATGAAATACGCTGCATTCGCATTTGCAATGGTACTGACCCTTACCGGCTGCGGCAGCAGACAGGAATATACGGACAGCATGGAGGAAACCGATGGAAACAGTGAGATCATCCTCGACGAGGACGGGCTTGTTGCGGAGGATATTCTTGCCAATTCTTACCGGACGACCGAACTGGATGATATTCGTCTGGGAGGATGGCGTGTGGGGGCGCTGGGGAATTATCTCCTGTATATGAGCTTTGACGATCTGAAAAAAATCACGACACTCTGCTGGTACAACAGCGAGACCGGAGAATCCGGTGAAGTTATCCCAAAATGCGTTGAGGGGAAGAATGCAAATGATACGGTCGATCTGGGGTACCTGACAATGCCTGACGGCAGACTGGGCTTGCTTTGCACCGTTACCAACAATCTTGAGAAAGAGACAAAAATCATCAGCCGCTGCATTGAGCTTTATGACGAAAACCTCAATTATGCCGAAACCATTGAAATTCCCGAGGAAGTCGGGGCAAACCAGTACCTCTCTGCTTCGAATTTCGCTGTGGATGGGAATGGGGATTACTACGTCAATTTCTGGGATCCTGCCGCACAGAACAATATTACCATGTGCTATAATCAGGATTTCCAGTGCTATGGGGAAATTCCCCGTCCGGGTTTTGCGGAAATGCTCCATTTCTATCAGGGTTCAAAGGGCGATATCTTTGCAGTAGCGCCGCAATATGACAAGAACGGCTCGAGTTCTTATTACAAGCTCTATCGGGCGGATGCACAGACAAGAACCTATACAGAGATCGGGAATCCCATCTGTCCCCGTGGATGGAATCCCTGTGTGTTCAAGAGCGGAACGGGAGAATATGACCTCTATTACAATGACGGCTATGGAATCTACGGCATCAAGGATGGCGAAGTCACATACGTCATGAGTCTCATCAATTCGGATCTTCCGATCAATTCCGTGAATGATTTTGCGCCGTTTGCAAATGGAACCTTCTTTCTGGATACGTTGGATTATAATACCTACCAGGAAAAGCGTTATCTTGCATCACACTGCACACCGGAGGATGTGAAGGATACGCAGCTGATCACCCTTTCCACGGTCGGCATGTACGATACGCTCGAAAATATCGTCATTTCCTACAACCGGCAGGATACCGGCGTGCGCATCATCCTGCAGGATTATGCAAATTATAATACCGTGGATGACCAGAGCCTGGGATATGCGAAGCTGCGGGAGGATCTGCTCGACGGCATCGTTGCGGATATCGTCTGCACGGACGGGCTGAATTTCGAAAGCCTTGCCGGCAAGGGCATCTTTGCGGACTGGTATGAGCTGATGGATGCGGATCCCGAATTCAACCGCAGTGATTACATGGAAAATTATTTCGAAAGCATGGAATATGGCGGAAAACTCCAGAGACTCGGCGTTTCCTATTGCCTCCAGACGGCACTTGCGAAAACCGAGCATGTGGGCGAGGAGCAGGGCAGAACGCTTGCGGAATTCATGGAACTTCCGATCCCCGATGAGATGGAGCGCTTCCATTTCTACAATCTGGACTATGCACTGGATTTCTGGTTCACCTGCGCACAGAACAGCTTTGTAGACCGCAGCAATGCCCGATGCGATTTCGATACCCCTGCATTTGCAGCGCTGCTGGAATCGCTCAAGTCCTACTCCACGGACGAGTATACCGGTATCTGGATGCAGTCGGTTCCCGGCGAGCAGCCGCCGATGGAGGACAGCAAAGCGTTTCTGGAGGATCGGAAGCTGGTGCATCTGGCAACCTTTGCCCAGCCCATCGACTACTACGCCCTGAGCCGCACTGCATTCCGTGATGCACCGATCACGCTCATCGGCTATCCGACAGCGGAGGAGGATGCCATCGGCGGCGTGTTCCGCAGCGACTTTACGCTTTCGGTCAATGCCCAGTCGGAAGAGAAGGACGCAGTGTGGAATTTCATGAAATATCTTCTTTCCGAAAAATACCAGAAAAAGCTGACCGAATCCATGCCCGTGCATAAGGCGACGCTGGAATATCAGCTGGAGCTAGCCACAAATCTTGTCGGCACCAATGTCTACTACGATGGCAACAATGTGAACATCGGTGCTGCGACACAGGAGAGCATGGACACGCTGGCAGCCTACCTGAACAGCGTTAAGACAGCCTTCTATTATGATGCAACTGTGGAGCAGGTGCTGCGTGAAGAAACGGAAATGTTCCTTGCTGGCGATCAGACCGCAGAGCAGGCAGCAAAAATGATCCAAAGCAGAGTGAGTCTTTACTTGAGTGAACAATCCTAATGAAGTGAGGGAGTGCAATGCAGACAAAGAAACCAATCGCAATTCTGGCGGCATTGCTGCTTGCGGCAGCACCGCTGACAGGATGCGGCAAACGGGAAAAAACGGGTGCTACGCTGGAGCTGAATATGGACAATTCCTACCGCTCGGTCGCAATCCTAGACAGCAAGAATTTCGGTACGAAGCTGCAGTTTGACAACCGTATGCTCATGTCCGGATATGATACCATCATGCATGTGACGGATCTGATGCTCTATGATACAGAAACCGAAAAAACGCAGTATTTTCATCCGAAGATGTTCGATGACCGGCAGAAAGCTGCGAGCGTGACGGTGGATCTTGCAGTCGAACTGCCCGACGGAACTATCGGTCTGCTGTGCGAGGAAACGCTGAACGGCGAACGGCTGCGCTACCATCTCGAAGTCTATGACAGGGACATGCAGTACATCGAAAGCCGTGAGGTGCCGCTTACTTTTCTTGAGAATGCCAACGTGGATGAAAGCCGCATTGCGATGGATGCACAGGGCAACTGGTACTGCGCCCTTGATGAGGACGGCAGCGCCAACGGCTGGTCGGAGGTCACCACGATAGAGACCTACAACAGTGAATACGAGAAATACGGCAATATCGCAATGCCCAAAACCGGAGATTTTGTCAGCCTTATCAGCGGCGAGGATGGTACAGTATTTGCGAGCTTTTCGAAGTTTGACGAGGTCAATTTTGAGACCTACACTGAGGTTTGCCGGCTTCATGCCGAAAACCGTTCCTGCAGCAGCGAGCTCCTGATCAATCATTACGCAAGCTTCTCGCCCGGTGAAAACGGCTATGATTTCTATTATGTGGATGATATCGGCATGTACGGCGTCAAGAACGGCGAAAGCACCGAGGTCATCAACTGGATCAATTCGGATTTTGCAAAAAATACGGTCAATCAGGGGTATTTCATGGAAAATGGCGCATGCGTTCTGAAAACCTACAGCGATGGTTACTGGCATGCCAAGCGCCGTTCACAGGAAGAGATCGAAAACACGGAACTGATCAGCCTTGCGGCGGTGAATCTCTCCGAGAATCTGGTGCAGGAGGTCATTGCCTATAACCGTGCAGAGAACGGTTACCGCATCGTGGTGGTGGATTATTCGCAGTACACCACGGAAGCAGAACCGTATGCGGGCTATGAGAAATTCAAGCAGGATATGCTTGACGGGATCGTGGCGGACATGATCTGCACGGACGGACTTAATTTCGAAAGCCTTGCCAGCAAGGGGCTGTTTGAGGATATGTACTGCCTCATGGATGCGGATGCGGATTTCTCCCGTGATGATTATCTGACTAACTTTTTTGCAGCGCTCGAATATGATGGTGAGCTGCAGCGGATGGGCTTCTCCTACCAGCTGCATACCCGTCTTGCCAAAGCTGCCCATCTGGGGGAAGATGCAGGCATGACGCCTGCGCAGCTGCTGGAGATCCGGGAAACTCTCCCCGCAGAAATGGAGCTTTTCCGCAGCAACCAGCCCCGTGCGTTTGCACTTTACAATTATCTGGATACCACGCAGACCTGCTACATTGACCGAAAGACTGCACAATGCTACTATGATTCACCGGAATTCATCGGCATGCTTGAGATGCTCGGCAGCCTGCCGGAGGATGAAGCGGGAATGGCAGCTGCTGCCGAGGCAGGCGAACTTCCCAGCTTTCTGCGTTCGAATTATGCGTTCCGTGAGGATCGGGCACTGCTGTATCCGACCATCCTCTCAGCGCCCATTGAATACCGTGAGATCCGCCGCACAGCGTTCTATGATGCGGATATGACCTTTGCCGGATATGCCATGTTCGGGGATACGGGAAATGGCGGCATTTTTGCGCCGCTCTCTACGATCTCCGTCAATGCACAGTCCCGCCAGCAGGACGCGATCTGGGATTTTATCAAGCATCTTTTGTCCGAGGAATACCAGAAAAAACTCGAGGGAGCGCTCCCTGTGCAGAGAGCAGCACTTGATCTCAAGCTGACGGAAGCTACCAAAATGGTCGGTGCGACCGCTCAGTTTGAAGGTCCCGTTGTGCTTGGTGCAGCGGAACAGTGGGAAATGGATCATCTGCGTACCTATATCGAAGGCGTCGGCACCTGTCTGTATTCCGACCGAACGGTCAGCGAGATCCTGCGGGAAGAGATCGACCTCTATCTGGCAGGTGAAATGACGGCGCAGGAAACTGCCGAAATGATCCAGAGCAGAGTCAGCATCTATCTGAGTGAGCAAAGTTAAGGAGGAACCCAATATGAAACAAAGAAGAACATGCGCAGCATTGCTTGCGGCTATGATGGCACTCACCGCAGGGGCGTCCGGCTGCGGTTTTGTAAAGGAAGACGGCGCAACGCTGGAAATGAGCATGGAAAATTCATGGCATACCGAAAAAACGCTCCAGAGTGTTTCCCACGATCCGTTGCTCGGTGTGGGGACGCATCTGCTCTGCTTCAAGGTATTGCCGGACAATACGGAGGAATACCTGTGGTATGATACGCAGACAGGGGAGAAGACCCGATTTGTACCGAAATGCATGGAAAACATTGATCCCCTCGAGCGTGTTTCCAGCTGTCCCATCGAGCTGCCCGATGGGAATATCGGCATCGTGTGCACGGTCTACCAGAACAAGGGCGGCGGTGAATTCGATGTGCACGAGCGCTGCATGGAGATCTATGATACGGAGATGAACTATCTGGAGACCCGTGAGATGCCGGCGGAGATTTTTGATGGAACATTTTTTTACACGCAGAGACATTGCATAGATGCGCAGGGGAACTGGTACAGCATCAGCGATGATATGGATACCAACGAAACGTCCCTGATCGCCTACAACAGCGAGTATGAGGCGTATGGGGAGATCGATCTTCCGTATCTGGATGATCATGCGCCGACGCTCTTCAATGGTGCGGACGGCACGGTCTATGTACGCTTTTCTCTGTATGACCAGGATTGGAACCAGTATGAAAAGATCTACAAGCTTGATGCACAAACCCGTACCTATGAGGAGCTTGGCGCCACGATCCCGGACGAGGTGCGCTGGACGATGCCCGGAACGGGGGAATATGACTTCTATTACAGCACGCCGAGCGGCATCTATGGCGTAAAAGGGGATACCTTCACGGAGCTGATCGACTGCATCAATTCCGATTTTCCAAGCGGCAGCCTGCATAATTTCTATCCGCTTGATGACGGAACCTTCGTGCTCTACAGCTCGGCAGATTCCAACAACTGGACATACTGGCTTGCAAGCCCCCGTACCCAGGAGGAGATCGACAGCACGAAGCTGATCAGTCTTGCAACTGCCCAACCGCTCACGGACGAGCTGGAGGCGGCGGTGATCAACTATAACCGTGCAGAAAACGGTTACCGCATCATGATCAAGGATTACGGTGAGTACAATACGATGGAGAATCCTGAACTCGGCTACGAAACTATGAAGCAGGATATGCTTGACGGGATCGTGGCGGATATGATCTGTACGGATGGTCTGAATTTCGAGAGCCTTGCAGGGAAGGGACTTTTTGCTGACTGGTATGATCTGATGGATGCGGATGCGGAATTTGACCTGGATGCCTACCTGCCCAATTTCTTTGAAGCCTATGAAACAAACGGCGCACTGCGGCGGCTGGGCGTTACCTTTACCATTTCCACTTCTCTTGCCAAGACGGAATTTGCAGGGGAGGAAGCGGGGCAAAGCCTCGGAACGATCCTGAACACGCCGCTGCCCGAGGGAATGCATCGCTTTGACTACAGCCCCGTGGAATACATGGCACAGATGTGGATGTATAATCTGCAGACAGGCTGCATTGACCGCAAAACTGCACAGTGCTGCTTCGATTCACCAGAATTTGTACAGTTTTTGGAAATGCTCTCCTGCATGCCGCAGGAAGAGGTCTTCTACGATTCCGAGTATGTTATAACAGCGGAGGATACCTGGAAAGACGATGGAATTTACCTTCGTACCTGCACGATTGCCCAACCCATTGACCTGCACGCCGAGCAACGTGCAACCTTCTTCGATGCGGATATCACGCTTGTGGGTTATCCGATGATTCTCGATGAGGGAAATGGAGGAATCTTCCACGCACCATTCACTGTTTCCATGAATGCGCAGTCGAGCGAGCAGGATGCGATCTGGGATTTCATGAAGCATCTTTTGTCCGAGGAATACCAAAAAAACCGCTATGATTCCATGCCCATCCATACCGGTGCACTTGAGCACAAGCTGGACGAAGCGGAACATATGGTGACTGCAGCCATTGGGATCTACCCGAATACCGTACAGATCGGTGCGATGGAGGAATGGGAGACCGAACGTCTGCGTGATTACATCTATGGCATCAAAACCAGCTGGTACTATGATCAGAAGGTGTACAACATCCTGATGGAAGAAACGGAGAAGATGCTTGCAGGTGACCAGACACCGCAGGAAGCCGCGGAAGTCATGCAGTCGAGAGTGACCATTTATCTGAGCGAGCAGAGCTGATTGTGATGTTCGCCAAAATGACTGCGGAGAAATTGTGCATTCTTCTGAATTTGCATCAAAATTGCAGCAAAGTGTCAGGATTCGGCACCTTGATGTGTATTAGGAGTACAGGGCAAAAATGCTCTGTACTCCGTTTGTTTTATCAATCATTTATTTATCAGAAAGGAATCCGGTTATGAAAAAGATGAGAATGATGGCATTGACACTCGCAGCGCTGCTGGCAGCAGTATCGCTTTGCGGCTGCGGCTTTACAAAGGAAAGGGAGGGCGCAACACTCGAGATCAGCATGGATAATTCCTGGCGCAGCACGGAGCTGGAGGATGTGAAAAACGGCTATAATCCGGTGCAGACATGGGGCAACTGCATTCTCTTATCGAAATATGACGGACAGCGGACATTCCAGGAACGTTACCAGTTCATCAATACCGAAACGGGCGAGGTAAAGGATTTCACCGCCAAGGCTGCCGAAGATCGTACAGCAGCAAGCAATTCAATCGAATGCGGCATGGTGATCGAATATACGGACGGAAATGTGGGCCTTGTCATGAATGAAACCAGCCGTTACGAGGAGGGCTGTATCCGCCGCTGCATCGAAATTTACGATGCGGATATGAATTACCTCCGCACCGAGGAGATCCCTGCGGATTTTCATAACGGCGGGTATCTCGATGGTTATGTGGACAATCAGGGAAACTGGTATCTTGGCACGATGGATCAGGATACAGGCGTGTATTCCTTCTGCTCCTATAACAGTAATTATGAGAAATATGGCGAGATTCCGCTTCCTGCGGAATGCTATATCTATGACATGGTATGGGGCAGGGAGGACGGCACGATGTACGCCTGCATGCAGCACCGAGACGGCAGTGAGGATTATTTCGAGACCTTCGTCATCAATGGCGCAGAACGTACCATTGAAAGCACCGGCGTGTTCAATTCCATCGAGGGCATGGAAAAGTTCATGAGTACGAACATGATCAATTATTATGACAGTACGGATTTTGTCGAGGGCAGCGGTGAATATGACTTCTGCTTTATGGATATCAAGGGGCTTTACGGCTATCGTGACGGCGAAGAAACGCTGCTCCTCAGCTGGATCAATTCCGATTTCCCCGTTGGCGAAGTATCGGAGTGTTACTACATGGACAACGGCAGCGTTCTTGCAGTGACGGGTCATCATGCGAAGCACGATTACTACCTCTGCACGCCCCGCACACAGGAGGAAATTGAGAATACGAAGCTCATCAGTCTTTCTTCGCTCGGACTCTATTCGGCACTCGAAAGCGCCGTGATCGACTACAACAAGGCGGAGAACGGCTGGCGTATCATCGTTGTGGATTATAACCAGTACAACACGCAGGAGGACAAGACGCTTGGTGCGCAGAAGCTGCAGGAGGATATGCTGGACGGCGTTGTGGCGGATCTGGTCTGCACGGATGGCATGCATTTTGAGAGCCTTGCAGGGAAGGGTATTTTTGCCGATTGGTACGACCTGATGGACGCCGATGAGAGCTTCAGCAGGGAGGACTATCTCCAGAATTTCTTCCACGCCTATGAATATGACGGCAAACTCCAGCGCCTTGCAGTGCAGTACAGCGTACACTCCGCCGCGGCAAAGACGGAGCTTGCAGGAGAACACGAAGGTGCAAGCCTTGCGGAATATTCCGCTCTTATGGATGATCTGCCGGCAGAAATTGATTTCTACGACTTCTACAACCGGGAATGGTTCATGAAGCAGTATTTTCCGCTTTATATGAATGCATTCGTGGACGCAAAGAATGCGGAATGCTATTTTGATAGCGGTGAATTTGCGAGAATTCTCGATATGCTCGCTGTACTGCCGACAATTGATGAGATCGATCGCATTCCGGAAGGGGATCTTGAAAAACGCTTGCCGAGCTACCATGACAGCTGGATGGCGTTCCAGGATAACCGTGCATTTATCGAGGATGTTGTGTTCAAGCAGCCGATTGATTACCGTGCGATGAACCGTACGACCTTCCGTGATGCACCCGTGACGATGGTGGGCATCCCGATGAATTATGACGAGGGCAACGGCGGTCTGTTCCGTGCGGATTTCACAGTATCCGTGAATGCGCAGTCGGACGAGCAGGAAGCGATCTGGAATTTCATGAAGCATCTGCTGGAGGAGGAATACCAGCGCAGTCTGACCATGTCTCTGCCGGTACATCTGGGTGCGCTTGATGCAAAACTTGACGAGACGAAACAGATGGTTTCTGCGAAGGTTCCCTTCGGTATGGGTGAGTCCTTCATCGGCGAATCAAATGACGAAGAAATGGCAGCATTCCGCAGCTATCTGGAGGGCATCCAGACAGCGTTCTACTACAATGACACCGTATACACCATCATGATGGAGGAGATTGACAAATACCTTGCCGGCGATCAGGATGCACAGGAATGCGGCAGAATGATCCAGTCAAGAGTCACGATTTATCTCAGCGAACAGTCGTAAATGCACCATCTCATGCACTTTGTACAAACAAAAGTAAAAGCAATAGACAAGAAGGAGAATCATGATGAAAAGAACAAAATTTACTGCATTTCTGGCAGCACTGCTATTCCTTTGCATGACCGCCTGCGCAGATGCGGAGAATGACAGTGCAGTTATGCCGGAACCGGATGCGGACATTTTACCCGTGAATCTGACCTACACCGCAGAACAGCTTCCTGTGACCATGGACAGCAGTCAGGAGGATGTATTGGTCTTTGGGAATTACATTCTCTGGGAGGAAATGGATATGTGTCCCTATTATGAGGTGTTCGACCTCTCTGTAAATGCCAAGACAGAATGTCCCTTTCCGGAATATGACGGTATCACAAAACGATTCCAGCCCTACAGCCTGCAGGTACAGGATGATACTCTCCATGCCTACTATGCGGAATCCGAATTCGATGCAGATGGCGACTGGACGGGCGGACGCTATGTGCAACTGAAGCTCGATGGATCCCTCAATCCCATTGAGGAGATCACCCTGTTCGATTACAGCGAAAAAACGCCGGGAACATTCTACTGCCCCTATGTGCAGAATCCTGACGGCAGTTATTTTGCTGCTAGCTTTGACGGCAGTGCCGAGATCATCCATCAGCTGGATGCGGATTTGCAGGTGATGGGTCGTGTGGATGCACCGCCCCTATATCTGGAACACCTCTTTCCGATGGAGGACGGCAGAATTTATGTCGCCTATTCCGGAGAAATGGGTAGTATGGATGTGGAACTCGGTATTCTTTCCGCAGACACTATGGCGCTTGAAACACCGCAGATCAAGGGACTTCCGGAGGGGCTGACGGATGTGTTCGCCGGAAATGCGGAATATGAACTCTTTGTCATGAATCATGAGGGAATGTACGGCATCCGTGACGGAATCTGCACGGCTGTGGTGGATTTCCTGAAGATCAATTTCAACGGCAGCCGTGCCCAGCATGGCGCAGCAATGCCTGATGGGAAATTCCTCCTCGGCATCCAGAATGCGGACTACACAGAGACGGAATACTGGATTCTGACTCCTTGCGAAGCCCCCGAAACCGAGCCGGAGATCATTAAATTTGCCACGCTCTACAACGGCTATGAGGACGAGGTTAGTGCGTTTAACCGTGCACATACGGACTGCCGGATTGAACTGGTCAGCTACAGCCAGTATGTTGAGGACGGTAATCCGGATGCGGCTGTGGAAAAGTACCAGCGTGATATGCTTGCCGGAGAGGTTGCGGATATTGTGGAAAACAACGGTCTGCCCTTTGCTGGCTATGTCCGCAAGGGGCTGTATGAGGATCTCTATCCGTGGATGGAGCAGGACGAAAGCTTTGACCCCGATGATTATTTCATGAATTATTTCAAAACTCTCGAAACGGACGGGAAACTCTATCAGATCAATTTCGGTTTCAGCGTGGAAACCTTTGCAGCGAAAACAGAATTTGTCGGTGATGTACAGCCGCCGCTGACCTTTCCGGAATTCTGGAACATGACGCAGAATCTGCCGGAGGGGATGGAGATTTTCTATGATATGAATGATCATACCCTGCTCAATACAGTATGCACACCGAATCTGGATTGTTTCGTAGATATGAAAAATGCATCGTGCAGCTTTGATACGCCGGAATTTGTCAATCTGCTGGAACAGTGCACGGACTATATCAGCTTTGAGGAACAGATGGCACAGGAGACGGATGATGATTACTGGAACGAAAGACAGTACGCCTACCGAAATGACACCGCCCTGCTCATGCCCGTTCAGATTTATAGCGATCCCTACGAATGGCACAAGGTCATTGCAGGGGATTTCGGCGGCGCAGAGGTGACGATGGTCGGCACACCGAGCGGAGACAAAGCCAGCAGCGGCGGAAAGTTTTCCTCCTACGGCAGTCTTGCCATGTCCTCGATGTCGGAGCACAAGGAAACAGTCTGGGAATTTTTCCGTTCACTGCTTTCTGAAAATTACCAGAATGATGTGGATGAACTCCCCGTCCTGCGCAGTGCAATGGAACAGCGTATGGAAGCCGCCATGCAGCCGACCATTCCGGAGGGCAGCACGGAAATTGACGTGAACCGTTCATGGTTTGCCGATACCATCCAGCCCATCGGCAACGCCACACAAGCGGAAATGGACGCATTTCTTGCTTATGTGGAGGGCATTACTGCAGGGAACGACACTGATCCGAATATCTACACGATCTTCTGGGAGGAAGCAGAAATGTTCCTCGCCGGCGACCAAACCGCAGAAGAGGCAGCCGGAATGATCCAGTCAAGAGTCACGATTTATCTCAGCGAACAGTCGTAAATCACGAAAATAAACGGGAGGAATCCATATGAAACAAATCAGATGCTTTATGATGGCAGCCTTGCTGCTGGCGGCAATGCTTCCGACGACCGGATGCGGCGGCTTTTCGAAGGAACCGGAGGGCGCTACACTGGAGATCGACCTTTCAAAATCCTACCGCTCCGAACAGATCCTTGAGAAGGAACGGGAGCTGACACTGCTTACTGCGATCGGTGACCGGCTCATTTATCAGCAGTATGATAATTCCGAAAAGCGCTCACATCTCTATTGCTATGATACCGCTGCACAGACGCTTTCCGAGATCGAAGCACCCTTTATCCGTGACCGGGAACGTGAGCGTGCGGTCAGTGTAGTCACTGTAGAAGCGCATGGCGACGGAGGATTTGCCGTCCTCTATAATAAACACAGCACCTCCATGAACAGCTCATCGGATACGGACGTGGAGCATACGGTGGAGTATTACAACAAGGATCTGCAGCTTGTTGAAACAGTCGCAGTAACGGAGGGCTTCGGACAGAGCAACGCGCTCTGGGAGACTCGTGTCTGTGTGGATGGCGACGGCAACTGGTATGTCTATTCCTATGAATTCCCCGATCAGGGTCAGAACCCGAAGCTGGAAGCCTTCAACAGCGAGTTCCAGAAATACGGTGAGATCTCCCTGCCGTCCGGCAGCAGCTTTCATACCCTTGTCAGCGGTGCTGACGGCAATGCCTATGCGCTTGTGCAGATGGGGGATCACGGTGAGTGGCTGCAGCCAATGAAGCTCTCTGCAGCGGACAAAAGCTATGAGGATGCGGGCAGTGCCCTGAAAGGCTCCGGCATTGGCTATGCCGTGCGTGGAACAGGGGATTATGCGTTCTATTATGATGATGCATATGCCATCTATGGTTGGAATCAGGGTGAATCCACGGAAATCGTCAGCTGGCTCAACTCCGATTTCGATAGTGTAATGTCATTTTATCCGCTTTCGGAAGGCAGATTTGTTGCAGACAACTTTACAGACGATCATCGGCATGAGGTCTGGGTGCTTTCAGAGCGCTCTCAGGAGGAGATTGACAATACCCAGTGCATCAGCCTTGCGGTGTACTATCTCCCCGCAAGTCTCAAGCAGGCGGTCATGGATTACAACCGCAGTGCCCATGGCAGCCGGATTCTCATCAAGGATTATTCCACCTATAACAACGAGGAAAACAATTACACAGGCGGCATGGAACAGTTCCGGAAGGATATGCTCGATGGCATTGTGGCGGATATTATTTGCGCCGACCAGCTTCGTTTTGACAGCCTTGCGAACAAGGGAATGTTCCTTGACTGGTATGACCTCATGGATGCGGACAAGGAATTCCATCGGGAGGACTACCTGACCAATTTCTTTGAAGCCCACGAAACAAACGGCAGACTGCAGCGGCTGGGTGTTGCCTTCAGCGTATCGACCGTTGCTGCAAAAGCGGAGCATGTCGGCACACAGCAGGGCATGGATCTTGCACAGATCATGGCGCTGTATGACAGTGCCCCTGCCGGCATGCAGCTCTATGGTGTCTGGAATCACGAGTACATGCTGCAGAATTATTTCTACAGCTCAATGAACTATTTCGTGGATGGAAGCAAGAATACCTGCAGCTTTGATACACCTGAATTTACAGCATTTCTGCGCTTTTTGCAGGAAACGTCCCTTACAGAGGGTGCCTTTATGCGTGGGATTCAGGATGACAGCATCCTCCTGTATGAAACAAGCTTCGGGAAGCCGATCGACTGCCACGCCATCCGCAGTGTGGTGTTCAAGGATGCCGAAATGGTACTGACGGGCTATCCGACTCACGAAGGCAACGGCGGTGTGTTCCGCACAGAATATACGCTCTCGGTCAATTCGGAATCCAGGTATGCGGACATTGCATGGGAGTTTGCCAAGCATCTGCTTTCCGAGGACTACCAGAGCAAGCAGACAAACAGGATGCCAATTCTGAAAAAGAGTCTGGAAGAGGATCTGGAGCTTGCCACAAAGCAGGACTACAATCCTGTCTGGATCGAAACGGGCGAGGTCAATGTCAGTGCTGCGCCGGAGGAGGAAATGGAGGCATTCTATGACTATATCCAGAATATCCGCAGCAGCTATTACTATGATGAAACCGTCTACAACATTCTCTGGGAAGAGGTGCAGATGCTGCTGGCTGGAGATTCCACACCCGAGGAAACTGCAAAAATGATCCAGAGCCGTGCAAGCATCTACCTGAGCGAGCAAAGCTGATGCATGCCGTGATGTATCAATTCGTTCCATATCGGTTAAGGAATGTTTACAGACTTTGTGATTTTATTGACAAGCGGGCTGGTATGTGCTATACTGATAACTGTACTAATCAAAATCATACAGTCATTCAGACAGAGATATCAAAATGATGGAGGAATTTCATGATGAAGATCAGAACGGGTCATGTTATGGCTGCGCTGCTGTGTTCTGCAGTGCTGCTGACAGGATGCGACGAAAATACCACGGAACAGAACAGTGAGACCACCCCGACAGAGACACAGGCTGTCACAGAGGCGTATCGCATTCCGGAGTATATTGTTGAGCCAAATGCAATTGAGGGCATCCCGACCGTTCAGTCGATCATTCCGCTTGGAAAAAGCTATCTGCTTGTGGGACTCAATGAGCACGAGGGACGTGCTGTGGCACTTTATGATCCCCAAAGCGGTTCGGTCAAGCCCGTCACACTGTCCCGTCTGAGTGAGACGACGGATATTTTGAAGGTCGTGACCGGTGAGACGGGGAATATCCATATCTTCTACAGCGGCGATGCGGAAGGCGGCGGCCGCTATGTGGAAACCTATGACAGCCAGATGAATCTGATAGAAGAGCAGGAAGTGACATCGCTGACAGCAGAAGCGGTCGATCATCCGACCATGCAGATCGACAAGGCTGGAAATCATTATTTCTTTGGTTGGGATGAAAGCGGCAATCATGAGGTCGTGATCTATGACAAGGAAATGCAGCTGCTGGGAAGTGTGCGTGGTGAAATGACGATCGGTGACGATCTTGTTACCGGTGCGGACGGCAAAGTTTACCTGATGTATCATGTGGGTGTGTATGAAGCAAGATTCGCTTGTATTGATCCTGTGAATCTGACCATTCAGGATATCGTGACGGAGGATATGCCGACTTCCTATACCGAACTGCTGCCCGGTGCCAATGGCTATGATTTTTACATGCATGCGCAGGAAGCGCTGTATGGCATTCATGCAGCGGAGGGTACAAGTGAGGTCGTGATCGACTGGAAAACGACGGTTTTCAATGTCATGGAGATCCGTGGAATCGCAGCAATGTCCGATGGCAGCTTCCTTGTGAGCAACACAGGGGATTATGGAATGGATCCCGGTACATGGAAGATGGTCGCACAATCATAAAAAGAGAAAAGGGACACCCAGCGGGTGTCCCTTTGTTGTTATTCTTTCACATTTTCCAGAAATGCTGCCATCAGCGCATCATCAATCATCTGACAGGTGTTGCGATCATAGTGTGAACCCGTGGTGTCCCAGAGTACCGGGCACATCTGGCGTTCATATGCTTCGCTGCAGACTGAGCTGAGGTAGAGCCGGACGGAATCCGGTTCCTTGTTCTTCTTCGGACAGCCGTATTCACCAATGATAACGGGGATTCCCTGATCAATGAATCTGGTCTGTACCATGTCCATAAAATATTCCAGCTCGGAAAGATCCTTCTCCGAACCCCATGTGGACTGCGCCTTGCCCCAGTCAGCGTCCTCCTCCAGGATCGCAAAGGTGGCAGGTGTATAGTAGTGCACCGATACAGCACAGCGGTTCTCGGGATCCTCGGGCATTTCGTACATTTCGTCACAGGTCAGCTCAAAGTCCGTGTTGTAGCCTGCGATCAGCAGGTGACGCTTGGCGTTGTTGCCGCCGGATGCACGCACGATGTCCACAAATGTCTGGTTGATCTCATTGAGCAGCCCGAAGGAATCTGCTTTACCCGAAGGATTGCCGCCGTAGCGGTTCCAGAGACTCGACCAGCCGCCCTCTTCGTTGAGAGATTCGAACATCAGGTGATCGTCATAATCCTTGAATGCATCGCAGAGCTGTTCCCAGATACGGGTGTACTTTTTCATGCAGTTGTCCTTGTCAGTGGGGAAGTTCTCCCACCAGCCGCCGTCCCAGTGGATGTTCAGGATCACATACAGATCTGCCTCCAGTGCCCAGTCCACGACTTCCTTGACAGCAGCCAGATATTCGGGGCTGATGGTATAATTCTCGCCCATCATGTTCGACCATGCTACCGGAATCCGCAGCACACCGAAGCCTTCATCGGCATAGCCCTGGATCATTGCCTGTGTGATGACCGGGCTGCCCCATGCGGTTTCGTAGGACTCCACCGAGTCACCGGAAATCCAGTCGCCGCAAGCCTCGTAGGTGTTGCCAAGATTGATGCCGATGCCCATTTCACGCACCAGCTCCATCGTTGTCATATCACGCATGCCTGCCCCCGATCCTGTGTCCGCTGTGCAGCCGGTGAACAGGCTGCAGCCCAGCATGACCGATGCGCAGAGCATGGCGGAAATCTGCTTGATTTTCATCTCAATTCCTCCTGAGGTAATCTATATGATTTTATTGTATCACATCCGGACAGATTTTGAAATAACATAATCTGCTTTTTTCTATTGCAATAATAGTGCGGATTTAATGAATATTATAATCATATATTGCAATTTCTGCAAGGATGTGGTATAATAATTGCAGAAACTGTGATATACGGAGGTGTACGGTATGGAGATCCATAGTATCGGTTATCATCACATCCACGGCAGGCATTTTCTCATGGAACGCCCTGAGGGAATCGGGCAGGGATGGCTGTTCCTGCTCATCAAAAGTAACGCAATGATGCGTAAAAATGACGAAACGATCCGCATCCGTCCGAATACGGTGCTGATCTATTCCGGCGATATTCCGCAGTATTACGGTGCGGATGACGAGGATTACATTGACGACTGGTTCTATTTTACCGTTGAGCAGATGGACATCGCACTCCTGCAGGAGCTGGATATCCCCATCGGGGTTCCGCTGCCGCTTGAGGATATTTCCGAGCTGTCAACGCTCATTCGTTCCATGACCTATGAATTCTATACAAAAAATCTCTACAGCATTGACCTTGTGGAGCTTTCTCTCAAGACACTGTTTTTCAAACTCAGCCGTTTGCTGCATACAACAGTACGCACGCTTCCGGAGGGAAGTACCTCCCGTTACGACGGCATGATCCGGCTGCGAGAAGAAATTTACGATCATGTGCAGAATGTCGGATCCGTGAGTGAAATGGCACGCAGTCTGTCCATGAGCCAGTCCGCATTCCAGCACACCTACAAGAAAATCTTCGGCACCAATGTCATGACCGATATCAACCACGCCCGCATCCGGCAGGCGCAGACGCTGCTTTCCACGACAAATCTCCCATTGCGGCAGATCGCCGAACGCAGCGGCTACAGCAGCGAATTCCACCTGATGCGGCACTTTAAAACCCATACCGGCATGACACCGACAGAATACCGCAAACACTCCAGATAGAGAAAAATGCGTAAATTTGTTCTGATAACAGCAAATTTGCTGAAATCCCTTGATTTTTGTAGAAAAATATGGTATCATTGCATTAAGCGGAAATGGATTACATAGTATGATGCAGCAAATCTGAAAGGAACTACCATATATGAATATTGAACTCAACGAAATCAATGAAAAACTGATGACGGATTCCGGCGCTTTTATTCAGGAAACGGACAATGCCTATCGCAGCCGTCTGGTGGAAATTGCGGGGGACATTGCGGCACACCGCAGCGAACGTCCCATCATCCTGCTGTCGGGACCTTCCGGCTCCGGAAAGACCACCACTGCCCAGATGATCGAGCAGATTCTTGACGAACAGGGGATTGAAACACATACGCTGTCACTCGATAATTATTTCAACTCACTGACCGAAGCAGAAAAGGAACTGCTTTCCAAGGGACAGATCGACCTTGAGTCCCCTGCCCGGGTGGACAGTGTGTTCCTTAGCGAGCAGCTCACTGCCTTAGAAGAGGGAAAGCCCGTGGAGCTGCCGATCTACGATTTCAAGGAATCGAAACGTGTGATGAGCGGCAATATCCTGCAGCGTAAGCCCGGTGAGCTGGTCATTCTGGAGGGGATCCATAGTCTGAATCCGGATGTGATCCGAATTCCGGATGCGCTGACCGCCAAGATCTACGTCAGCGTGCGTACCCGTATTACTGACAATGGCGAGACCCTCCATCCGTCCAAAATCCGTCTGATGCGACGTATGGTGCGTGACCGCCTTTTCCGGAAACGTTCACTTGCGGAAACACTCATGATGTTCCGCAGTGTGGAAGAGGGCGAAAATAAGTACATCATGCCCTATAAATATCGTTCCACCTATGATGTGGATACCTTCATGGCTTATGA
Source organism: Oscillospiraceae bacterium (assembly GCA_045544635.1). Taxonomy (GTDB): domain Bacteria; phylum Bacillota; class Clostridia; order Oscillospirales; family Ruminococcaceae; genus UBA3855. Next base: position 18,554 of record JAZPZJ010000023.1, on the reverse strand, counting down.
AATCTGCGCATACAGGGACTTTTTGCTTGAGGATATCCGCCGTATGCAGCATGAACCCGAGCTTCTTGATGCGGGCGCATTCCTTGCGGATGCGGCGGCACTCCCGTCCGAGGCACTGCCGGAGGATTCGCTGATCCGTGAATTTGTCGGGCATTGAGATACAGAACAATCAAACACCGCTCTGCAAATTCTGCAGGGCGGTGTTTTTGTATAAAAACTTTCAAAATATGGAAAATTCCTCTTGCAATTGTGACAAAAGTGTGATATAATCATGAATATAAGCTGTTCACCGTGCAATTTTGAACAGCAAAATGACAGAATGGGGGAATTTTTATGAAGAAACGAAACAAAATCCTTGCTGCCTTGCTTGGTGCAGTGGCGGCAGCATCCGCAATGACGCTGTCAGCGTCCGCAGAATTTATCCGGCTGGGCTACCGTGGTGATGTGAACCGGGACGAGGCAGTGAATGTCCTGGATATTGTCAAGCTTCAGAAGATTCTGTTCGGAATGGACCATCTGCAGGATGATGTGACAGTGAAGCTGACGGATATGGACGATGATGATGCAATTACTGCATTTGACCTGGCCATCATCAAAAAAACCATCCTCAACAAATCGTGGTATGACATTTACATCGAAGTGGAAACGACGACGGAACCTACAACGGATTGGACAGAGCCTTCGACAGAACCGCCTACGGAACCGACTACCGAGTACATCGAACCGGTTGAGCCTGTCACATGGAACGAAGCGGTGATCGCAGAATGTGATGCAGGGCTGCCGTCACATGGCAACGGCAATCTGGTCGTTTTCTATGTTGATTTCCCGGATTGCAGATATACCACAGATTTCAGCGAGGAACAGCTTCGCCAAATTGCCTTTGGTGCATCGGATGAATCCGATCCCTGCTACCCGTTTGAGAGCATGAGTGCATTCTATGCACGTTCCTCCAAGGGTGCGCTGGATCTGAATGGTACTGTCATCCGTTATACAACAAAGGAAAATCAGGCGGTCTACGATAACGATAAGGTGAAGATCGTAGAGGAATGCTACGAGGCATTCAAGGATACGGTGGATTTCAGCCAGTATGACGGTGACGGCGACGGAAAGATCGACGCAACACTGATCACCGTTCCCACCGCAGCAGGTGATGACGCATGGTGGCCGTGTGCAGGCGGTTTCGGTGATCCGTACTATGAAGTGGACGGCAAGACGCTTGGTCATCTGATCACTGGCAATGCAGAAGTGGTAAGCCTTGCGGACTATAAGAACTTCAACAGCAGCTACCTCCATGAGATGGGACACTGCATGGGTCTGCCGGACTATTACCTGTATAGTTCTGATGATTATGAGGGCTTCCATGGCGATGCAGGTTCTGAACTGATGGATGCGGATGCTTATTCCGATTTCGGCTGCTTCTCAAAGCTTATGCTTGGCTGGTACAAACAGAATCAGGTATCCGTCTATGATGCATCTCTGGGAAGTCAGACCTTCTCCCTGTATAATGCACAGACGGACAACGGTAACTGTGTGATCATCCCGAACGGTTCATTGGACGGACAGTATTTCTCGGAATATTTCATTCTGGAATATGTTACCCCCGATGGCAATAACTGCGGTCTGCCCCGTGACAGATGGTGGGAGACCATTGGCAGCGGTATCCGCATTTACCATGCAAAAGCAGATCTGCAGCGTGATTATTGGTGGACATTCCTGAAGTATCAGAATGGTTCTGAATACTGCGGCGGCAACGACGACGGTATCCGTCTGGTGCGTCTGGTCGGTGACGGCGAAGGCGTCTTCACAACAGGTGATGTGATCAGCAGCGGAACCTCGGGCTTCGGCTGGTATGATGCGAATGAAAACGAGTCCGTGAATCCCGGTGTGACAATTACAGTTGGCGAACTTGTGGACGGACAGTATCAGGTAACGATTGCGAATTCTTAACAAATGACTGTCCCTGCAACAGCACGGGCAGATTTTGATGCGCCATCCTTGACAACTGGCGGCAGCCATGCTATAATTAAACCACCGGCACAGCCGGAACATAGTCACAAAAGGAGAGAATTGTTTGACACATTTCATTAAAAAGGAGATTGTATCCTGACCGGGAGGTGACCGGCGTCCGGTCAGTTGAACGCATCTGAGAGTTTTCTTTTGACGAAGATTCTCTGTTTTGCGGTATCGTTTTACCTGCCGCATGATTCCTTAACTCACTGCGTTTGTGCGGAATCATCGTGCTGCAGGTTCTGAAACTGAAAGGACGAATCAGGAGGCATAATCTCACACCTCCCATAGGATTTGCAGAAAAAACAACATTCTTTGGAGGTAAATTATCATGAACGAAAATAACAACATCATCATCCGACTGGAAACACCCGCTGACTATCGTGCGGTAGAAGAACTCACCCGTGAAGCATTCTGGAATCAGTATGTGCCGGGCTGCAATGAGCATTATTTTGTGCATGTGATGCGTGAGCATCCCGATTTCATGCCGGAGCTAGCATTCGTGCTGGAGCTGAACGGCGAGATCATCGGTAATGTCATGTACACCAAATCCCGCCTTTTGGACAAATCCGGCGAGGAAAAGACCATCCTTTCCTTCGGACCTGCCTGTATTCATCCTGCTTACCAGCGCAGGGGATACAGCAGACTTTTGCTGGAGCACTCTTTTGAAAAGGCGCAGGAGCTGGGTTTCGATGCGATTGTCATTTTCGGCAGTCCAGCAAATTATGTGGGACGAGGCTTTGTCAGCTGCCAGAAGCACAATATCTGCCTGGAGGGCGATTATGTCCCGATGGCAATGCTCTGCAAGGAACTGAAACCCGGTGCCCTTGACGGCAGAAGATGGTATTTCCACGAGAGCACCGCAAGTGCCCCCTGTGAAGATGAAGCCGCTGTTGCTGCATTCGATGCACAGTTTCCGCCTAAGGAAAAAGGGTGGAAGCCGAGTCAGGAGGAATTCTACATCCATTGCAGGTCGGGTTGGCGGATCGCCGCTGATGTTGCGCAAGGGTAATTGTCCCTTTTGCGAAAAATTCCTATACTTGCGTTCATAATGCAAACAATGCCCCCACCCCTGTAAGCAGAGGATGGGGGCATTGTTTTTAGGTTTTTGCTGTTTCCGGCATGTTTTTCAGATACTTCCAATATGTTGCCGCAAACAGAATCACTGCAACTGTCGTTGCCAGATAATCCGTGATGGGCTGCGCCATGGAGAGGATTCTGGCATCATGGAAGGTATTCAGAATCAGGATGGTCGGGATGAAGAGGATCCCCTGACGGCTGATGGACAGGATCAGGGAGGGAAGCGCTGCCCCCGTGGACTGGATTGCATTCATCAGTACGAACAACACACCGAGGATGGGGCCGGAATAGATATAAATTCGTGCGAAATTCATGCCGAATTCATAGGCGTCTGCGTGGTCGAGGAACGCTGTTACCAAAGGACCTGCGAACGCATAGCAGATCACTGTCATGACGGCGCTTAAACCGAGTGCAAGACACAGGGAGAATTTCAGTACTGCCATGTATCTCCTGCGGTTTCCAGCGCCGAAGCAGTAGCCCAGAAGCGGCTGAATGCCAGTGCCGAGTCCGATCAGAAGCATGACCACGATCATATTGACCTTCATGGCAACGCCGAGACCTGCGACTGCCATGTCTCCATGCTGCTGCATCAGATTGTTGATGATAATATTCGACAGGCTCATCAGTACGCTGTTGAGGGATGCCGGAATCCCAATCGCAAATACACCTGTGAGAATGCCGTTTCTGACACGATAGTGCTTCGGATGGATGGAGAGAATGGATTTTTTCGAGAGCAGATGCACCAAATAAATGACAGCCGAAACGGCATTGCCCAGTACTGTTGCCCATGCTGCACCTGCGACATTCCAGCCGAGGCCCAGAATCATGATCGGGTCAAAAACGATATTGACCAGATTGCCTGCAATCATGCCTGCCATCGCAATCATGGGCTTACCCTCTGCACGGATGATATTGCTGAAAGCGTTGCTGAGAATGAGGAAGGGAATGCCAAGTGCAACGATGCTGAGATATTGTGCGGCATAATCAACCGTATCTGTACTTGCGCCAATGAGCATACAGATCGGACGGCTCAGACAGATGATCGCAATCAGGGATACTGCACCGATGCCAAGCCCTGTCCAGAAACAGAACGAGGAAATGCGCCTTGCCTTTCGTTCATTTCCTTCGCCAAGGGTGCGGGAGATCAGGGAAGTACCGCCGATGCCGAAGAGCATGCCCACTGCCATGAACAGCAGAAATGCTGGTGTTGCGACAGAAACTGCCGCTACCATGAGGGGATCCTTCGTCTGTCCGATGAAAAACGTATCCGCCAGATTGTAGAGCAGCACCATGATCATGCTGACGATCGAGGGAATGATATTCGTGATCACCGCTTTCGGAACGGGAGCGTTCCGGAACAGTTCTATGGTCTTGTCCTGCATATATTTTTCTCCTTACTGTATAATTCACATTTTATATTGTATCTCCATTGTCGGAAAATGTCAAGCGATGAAAACGGCATTTCCGTATTTTCCACAGGGATGGCACGTTCCCACAAAATTTTCTCCCGATTTCTGTGCGGTTTGTCTAGTTCCAAAATCTGGAAATCCATTGACAAAAGAATTGCTTTGTGCTATACTATACATAGTAACGAAAATACGACGTAAAAGGTGGAATATATTATGCAATCTATCAAAAAGACGGCGGCGTTTCTTACCGCACTCCTTCTCTGTATGGGGAATGCACCTGTGATGCCGCAGGCGGCAGAGCCGGAATCTGCACTGCTTGATATGACGAAATTCACGGTCATGGACGAAAATCTGGCACATCTGGGGGCGGATTACCTCAAGGATGCGTCCATTCTTTTCAACGATCAGGATAAGGTCCCTGCCTCGCCGGAGGATACAAGCGTGGACAGTGACCTCTGGGAAGCAACCGACCACACGAACTGGAAGCCCAATATGCAGGCGTTCGGGGATGATTCGTTCTACATTGACTTCGGGGCGAATTATGTAGTTACCGGCATCTGCTTTATGGATTCCAACGGTATCAACGAATGGACTGTGGAAAGCGGCGAACCATTCGCATGGGAGGAGATCGGGGCGTTCACGACCGACTGGTACAATGCGTGGCGTGGAATGACCTTTGAGAATCCCCAAACCACACGCTATCTGCGGTTCTCTACGCCGGCAGGGGACAGCGGTGTGGCGGAGCTTGCGATTTATGGCTATTTTGCGTCCGAACTGACAGCGGAGCAGAAAGCGAAAACCGCACCCAAGCCCAACACCTCCGAGCAGATCGGACTCACCGCAGGCGGCATCATCGGCTTCAATGCGTTCATTGACGACCCGATGACGGCGATCATGGCAGGCGGCAATGTCCGTGAATATCATAATTTCAACTGGCTTCTGGATGACAGTGGAAAAACCAAGTTCACACAGGGCACATGGGGCGATATGGACAGTTTTTACGCATCCATGAAAGCACAGAATATCGACATTATCCCGTGCTTTCAGGCTGGCAGTGCCGTGATTTCCGGCGATGCGGACTCCGTACCGGAGATCCCTGTTCCGGCAGGGGCGGATACCCTCGATCCCGAAAGCTACGCCCTCCATGCGCAGACGCTCTATCAGGTGGCGTCACGCTACGGAAGCAATCCGGACGTCGATCCCTCCACGATCAACATTACCGATGCGCAGGAGGTCAAGATCGGTATGGGGCTTCTGAGCGCACTCGAAAATTCCAACGAGCCGAACAAGGGCTGGGCTGGCAAGGAAAATTATTTCACGCCCTATGAGCTGGCGGCGATGTGTTCGGCGGATTATGACGGACACGAGGGCACAATCCCGAATGCCGGTGTGAAAACCGCCGATCCCGATTTTAAGCTTGCCATGGGTGGACTTGTCGGTACGGCGACCATGATCGACTACCTCGATGAAATGAAGCTCTGGTTCGATTACAACCGCACGGACGGCAAATTCGCCGTGGACATCATCAATGTCCATATCGGTCCGGATACCCCGAATCCGGAGGACAGCGGCTTTGTGGAGCGAATTCATGCCCTGCAGGACTGGATCGACAAGAATGCTCCCGGAACGGAACTGTGGATCTCGGAGTTTGAGGTCGTCATGTCTGACTGCGAGGTCGAGGGCGTCGACAACCATGACAATGAGAATTTCCAGCTGAAATATGCGCAGAGGGTGGCGAGAACTTACCTTGCCGCCATTGCAGAGGGCGTGGACAGAGTGTCCAAATTTCAGCTGCGTGACGAGGGTGAGGGTGTGTACTACGATTCCGGTCTGGTCACCCAGAAGGGAAGCTGGGAGAAGAAAACGGCTTGGTACTATGTTTCCTGCATGACGGATGTGCTTGAAAATTCCGATTTTACGGAGGATCTCTCTGCTGACGGCGTATCCTGCTACGCATTCACCGACCGGAAGACGGGGGAGAAGATCTACTGCCTCTGGTCGCCCACAAATGAGGATAAGATCATTGCGGATCATACGCTCTCCATCGGGAATGCTGCATATGCTTATCTGACCGTGCCGTCGGGATACGCAGAGGGAACGACAACGGAAATGACGGTATCCGGCGGAACGGTGACACTCGATGTGACAGAAACTCCCGTTTTTGTGAGAACAGCAAGTACGCAGGAGCAGATCATCAATGGCAAGGGACAGTATCTTGCGCCGGACAGCATCTGCCTCAATGCAGATTTTACAGGGGAAACCAATGACCTGACAGCTGCACCGGCGGATGCGACGCTGAATCAGTTTTATCGGATGTTCGACGAACCGCAGACCATGCCTTCCATGATCTATGGCAGTACCGCAGGACTGGAAGCCCCCTCGACGAATGTGACCGCCGGCAATATCACCTGTTATGCGAAATTCGACCATCCCTGCGTATTCACGGGGTTCGGGGTGTATGATACCTACGGGACGGGCGGGATCTCGGTGTACGATGCCCATACGGATACCCTCCTGTGGTCAAGTAATCTGGGGGGTTATATGTACCGTTCCATGACGCTGACGGAGGATTCCGTACCGACGGATCTGCTGAAGATCGTGAAAAACGGCGGCGATCTGAACGAGCTGGCGTTCTATGGTTATATTGCGCCGCAGACTCCTGCGCCATTCGATCTGGATGTGAACGGGGACGGCACTGTCAATGTATTTGACTTGGGCGAAGCCAAAAAGCGACGGCTGGATGGCTCCTTTACCGGTACCGTTGCGGATATTGTCCGTCTGCAGCGGTTCCTGCTGGATATATAGCTTGCATTTCCTGACAAAATATGCTATAATAAAAAGGCGGAGTGTGATGCTCCGCCTTTCTTCATGAACATGGGAAATACATTCCTGCATCATTGCAGAAAAAGGAGTTTATCATGTACCGCAAAATTGCTATGCTTTGCACGGGTCTGATGCTTGCTGCCGGATTGACCGGATGCAGCGGCGATACCGTTGATTCTTCCGTCCCGGAAACCACTGCACCGCCCGTAGTACCTGTTTCCAGAAATCTTTGTTACCTCACCGGAAACGGAACGACCGCTCCCGATGAGATCACCAGCTTCACTGCACAGCTTGAAACAGACGGCTACACTTGGTCGGAATGCACCATTTCTGAAATTCCGGCGGATACTGATGCTGTTATTCTTAATTCCCCGACCGAAGATCTGACAAGGGATGAAATGGATCTGCTCAATGCCTATATGGATGAGGGCGGTCATCTCCTTCTTCTCCTGCCGGCGAACGAAGAGGAAACACGCTACAAAAATCTTTCCCACTTCCTTGAAAAATATTGCATTGCGTTTGACTATGACCGTATTAGTGAAACCGATATGACAAGAACGATCGGAGAAGATGCGTATTTTATCCAGACGGATTATATTGCACGTCCTGACAATATGCCCCTCTATTCCTCGGCGCAGGACAGCGGCATTGTGTATCTTGAAAATGCCAGAAGCTTTCATTTCTTCTATCAGGATCATTTCAGCCGTGTCAAGCAGGATGTCATCCTGAAAACAGCATCTTCCGTCATCGGCACGCCCTGCGGCGGTACGGAGGATGATCCGCTGACCTATGAGGGAACGGCACTCGATGTGATGGGCTATGCAAGACACGAGGAAAATGCCAACGCTTCTGTGGTCTTTCTGGGGGCGTCCTCCTTCCTGAATGATGAAAATTATTCCGAAGAAACATCTGCGGCACCGATTGCATGGGTGCACAGTGCACTGGACTGGTTTGTGCTTTATTGACATCTGTTTTCACAGCGGTTCGTGAAATTCAGATAATTTTTACAAAATCTATTGCAATTTCACAAGAAATATGTTATAATGAGTGTATTGGATGTTTTTTTAGAGAGATAGAATCCAAAATGGGGGTGAAATTGTGGAGACCTACAATCATCTGTTCTCGACAATGGAAGTGTTTGAAACCTTCCTGGAGGAGAACCGGATTGATCCCGCAGCTTCTATGGTCGTGCGCATTCATTCGGTGACGCATGACATTGACAGCATGAGAACGCTGCTCGCTGAAATCGGAAAGCGCCTGCCGCATGCCGTATTTGTCGGCTGCAGCAGTATGTCTGTGATCTATAATGGCAGACGCACCACGGATGTCTGCATGATTTCCATCACGCTGACCGGTGACTGCGATGTAAAGAGCGTATCCCTGCCGTGTTTTGCAAATGATACGGCGATCTGCGGTGAAGCGCTTGCGCTGCAGCTGATTCGTTCTTTGGAACTTACCCATAAAAACGGACAGCTTCTGGTATTTATGCCGCAGAATTATTTCCATGCCTCGCAATTTGCCGAGGTCATTGACCGCATGTGCCCTGCTATCCGCATAATCGGCGGTATTGCCAATGATCCGCAGCTCCAGATCAGCAGCAGCGGAACGATTGCCGCAACGGACTTTACCTTTACCAAGGAGTCCTGTGAACATGGTATGCTTTCGGCGGCTGTGATCGCAAGTCCCGGTCTCCATTGCTTTGAAGGCTATGCCCTTGGTATGGAAAAGATTACATCCGGCAGTGAAGTGAATCGCTGCAGCGGTAATGTTCTTTACGAAGCGGGCGGTAAGACACCGTATGAATGGCTCAGTGAGCTTGGCGGTGATAATATTGATAAGGCAAATCTGGACGTAATCCGGATCTTTCCGCTGGTTCGTGAGAGCCGTGAAAACTGTGCGTGGCCAATGGCGTTTTACGGCGGTGAAAAACAGCGTGATGCTGTGATGATCATGGATGATTTTGTGGAGGGTGAACAGATCGCACTCGGTTACATCAGCCCGAGCGGTGTAGTGGACGAGGTGGTCCGTTTGTACCGCAATCTGAAGGATCAGCCGATCGAGACGATTTTTGCCTACAGCTGTTCGCTGCGTTCCGAGATCCTGCAGAACTGCTCTGCATGGGAACTTGAACCTCTGACGGATACATCGGCATCCGGTGCATTTCTTGGCGGTGAGTTTTTCTATGACGGGAAGCATAACCGTTTCGGCAATTGTACTTTTGTGGTGTCGGCGCTTGCTTCGCATCCGCATGCTTCCACTGTGCTGCATATGCAGGGCTTAACAAAAACACATAATTTATATCATGATAATGAGAACCTGATCGACTTTCTGACCATGACAGCATCCGGTCTGGATGGAGAAAAGAATTTCTTCCATGAGGAAATGAAATCCCGTCTGTATACCGACCAGAATCTCAAGCTCGGCAGACTTACAAAGCTTTTTTATGATATCCAGGTGCATAAAATCAATAAAGTCTGCATGATCTCCGCACGCAATTGCAACGAGATGATTGCTTATGCCGGCTATCGTGCCTACGACCGCCTGACCTGGGATGTTCTTGAAAACATGCAGGCATTTCTGCAGGGATATCGGATCCGGTACTACATGTCCGATCAGGGTGAGCTGATGCTTTCGGCAGGTGATGAGATCTCAGCAGATGAATTCGAGCTGCTCATGCGCCGTCTGTACGAGCATCTGTCTGCTGCGGAATATTACCGGATTCTTCCGGTTTATGATTTCTGTCTTGTCATGGAACAGAAAAATCTGCTCCGTTGTGCAAAGGTTGTACAAAGCGTTCTGCGCAGCCGCAGTGACCTGCATTTTATGGTATATTCTCCTGATATGGGTATGGAGGAACGCAATATGCATGATGTGCATATGGTGCATGTCATCAATGATGCGATCGCAAACGATCGTGTGCTTCCGTTCTTCCAGGGAATTTACGATAATCATTGTGGCAGGATCACCATGTTTGAGGCGCTCATGCGCCTGTGTGATGCGGATGGAAAACTTTATTTTCCGAATGATTTCATCCCGGTTGCAAAGAAATACGGTCTGTATTCACAGCTTTCCAGACAGATGATCGGCAAGGTCATGGAAATGTTCGAGGAATATGATGAGCTTGTCACCATGAACCTGTCCATGCAGGATATTCTCAATCCTGAAATGACAGAGCTGATTTATAGCCGTCTGAAGACTTCCTGTCATCCCGATCACTATGTGTTCGAGGTCGTGGAGTCCGAGGACATCAATGACTATGACGCACTGACGGAATTTGCAGAAAAGATCCATTTCTATGGTGCGAAGCTTGCACTTGACGACTTTGGCAGCGGCTTTTCCAATCTGATCCATGTGATCCGTCTGGATCTGGATTTCCTGAAGGTGGATGGCGGCATTATCCGTAAGATCTGTGAGGATGCAGATTGCTGTCAGCTTCTGGAACTCGTGGCAATGTGGTGCAGGATGCACAAGAAAAAGGTCATTGCGGAGTATGTAGAGAACGCTGAAATTCAGAAATTGCTCTGCAGCTACTGCGTGGATTATTCACAGGGTTATCTTTTCTCAAAGCCGAACAAAGCACTTGTGTTTGAATAACCAAAATGATAAATACGAAAACGGCGGACATGCGCAATCATGTCCGCCGTTTTTTGCTGCTGTTCCTATTGCTGCGGGGGCATACCGCCCGGGAATCCGCCCTGCGGCTGCTGCATACCACCCGGGATCTGCATATCCTCCGGCATGACGGGATCTCCGTTTTCATCCGTGGGAATTTCCATCCTATCGGGAATCTGCATGTCCTCCGGCATGGCGATATTGCCGCTTTCATCGGTTGGCATCTGCATATCGTGGCGGTTGCCCCAGCCGCCGCCCATGCCGTCACCACGTTCGCCGTGGAAGCCGCCGCCCATCATACCGCCTGCTTCCCCGACATAGGAGAGGATGGAAGAGACCGTGAAGCTGCCGGCTTCGGTGCCGTCCGTGCAGACGGTATAGGTTCCGCCGTCCTTCAGATCCGGACTGCTGATAATAAAGGAATTGAATTGCTTGGCAGGTGCGTGTCGAAGAAGCTCTGTGCCGCTGCTGTCGCAGATTGTGACCACTGTGCCGCCCGGCTGGGATGCCGGTAAAGTGATAATTGCTGTATTCTGGGAACCTTTGGGGTATTCCGCCATGCCGGAACTTCCTGCTGCGATCAGCAATCCGCCCGATGCGTAGAGATTCCCGTTTCCGTCGAGTGCACCGTTGCCGCTGTTGGTCGGACCATCCACAATGACGGTTCCGCCGCTGATGAGCAGATCGCCGTTGGAATCGAGTCCGTCGCCGTCCGCATTGACATAAACGCTGCCGCCCGAAATTTCCAGTGCACATGCGCCGGAATAGGTGCCCATTGCGCCCTGTGATGTGCCGTCACTGGCATTGAAGCCGTCATCGGAAGAAGTCAGTTCGATCGTTCCGCCGGAAACACGGATGCCGGCCGCTTCGATTCCCTCGGAGGAGCGCAGGATCCGGAGGGTTCCTTCTGTGAGATCTGCCAGACCGTCCGCATGCATACCATCGCCGCCCGCCGTAATTTCCACGGATGCGCCGCAGCAGCAAAGGTCGCCGTTGGAGTGCAGTCCGTCATCCGCAGTATCGATGCTGAAGTCGCCGCCTGCCAGATACAGGAGTGCACCAGCCTTCATTGCCTTCGTGCTGACGGAGGTGTCGTCTTCCGGATTCGTTTCGTCAAAGCTGCCCCAGTTGCCGAAGCCGCCACGACCGCCCTCGAAGTCATTGTTCCTTTGCGGCTGCGCATTGGCAGTGCCGCCGCCCGAGGTGATCCGGAAGGTACCGTCCTTCACGATCAGCTCCGTTTCTGCCTGAATACCGTCCTCCTGTGCGTCAATGGTAAGATTGCCGTCTTCCACATAGACAAAGCCGCAGCCTGCGTCCGTGGCATTTGTGGCTTTGAGACCATCCGCACCGGAAGTAATCGTCAGATCACCGCCCGAGACCGCTACATAATCCTTGCCCTTAATGCCGTTCCCGACAGCGTTGATGTGCAGGGTGCCGCCCGTGATAACGAGATCGTCCTTGCTGGTGATGCCCTCATTGTAATTGCCGTTGACTGTGAGCGAACCGCTGCCGTTGATGGTCAGGCTGTCCGCACTGAAAATGGCTGCATCCGGTTCGTTGTCGCCTTCGGCTGCATAGACATAGGGGCTGCCGTCGGAGACGGAATTTTCCGTTCCCGGTGCAAGCGTCAGAAAGCATTTCTTTGCCTGCTGCACATAGATGGGAGCAGAATCCGAGCAGGAGAGGGAAGCTCCTTCCAGTACAAGCTGTACCTTGCCGGGGGAATTTACAAGGATTTGCCCGTCATTGAGCGTTCCCGTGATCCGGTACACGCCCTCCTCCGTGATGGTAATATCAGCGCCGTTTGCTGCTGCACCGCTTCCTTCGATGGCGATACTGTCACCGCTGCAGGTGATCACGGCAGCTGCTGTATCATAAGTACCGCTCAGATCCCTGTCGGAAAACAGTGCCGTGACATCGCACGAGGGGACGGGCGTTTCCGCATTCAGCAGTGCTGCAGGGACGTCCTGCGTTCCGGCCGTCTGCTGCATGCCGCCCGGACGTTCGGGCTGCACCATGGCTTCGGTCGGCTGCTGTACAGCGGATTCGGTGCTCTGGGCATTGCAGCCTGCCGCAAGCATTGCAAACACTGCCGCTGCGCTGCATAATTTTCTCATGTTGTCGATCATAATATTAACACCTTTCGTTTTCCCCATTATGGTGTCATTTCTCTCTGATCCTATCATATAAGATATTTGTGGGCATTTTGTGAAATTTTTCTAAAGCATTTCGGAAAGATCGCATCACGAAATTTTCTCTACCAGCGCATCCCACCATTCCAGACACTTGAACTTGATCTCGAATCTGCAGTGTTCCGTCAGAAGCTCCGAAGTCTCTTCGTCAAAAAAGACCTCCGCAGTTTCCGTATCTGCAACGACATCCGCTGCAGCAGGAATACACAGCGGCGGATACATCACACACCACCAGTTCTGTCCCTGTGCTTCGCCGATCAGAATGCGCAGAGCGTCGTATTCTCCGGCAGGCATTGTGATCTCTTCGTATTGCTTTTCATCAAATTCCATCTGCACCAGCTGCACCGTTACCTGCGCATCGCTGCCATGCGCCTCGACGACCGACTGCGCCAACAAACGGATGGTCTCTTTCTGTGCCTCGGCACGTTCCCGCATTTCCTCACGGGTCTCGCAGCCGGAAAACAGCACGTCCGACTGTGCAAGTAGCGCATCACGCACTTCAAGCTTGAGCGCCTGATCTGCATCCGAATCCGAATTTGCCAGAATGTGCAGGCGCAGCACATTCTCCTGCAGGCTTTCAACACGCTGTGCAAATCCTGAAAAATCAGAGAAGAAGATCGCACAGATCAGTCCGAGTACTACCGCAATTTCCAGTTTTTTCATAATGATCACCTCGTCAAGAATATGGACAGCACCGGGAAGAATATACAGTGTGCGGAAATTTTTTGAAAACCGCTTGAAAAACGGAGGAAAATATAGTATCATAAAAGAAAGTAAACGACTGAAAGGCGGTATTGCAATGCAGATGTATGACCTCATTCAGAAAACCAGACGGCAGGAGCCGCTGACCGAAGCGCAGATCCGGTTCATCGTGGACGGCTACTGTCAGGGGAATATCCCTGATTATATGATGTCCGCATGGATGATGGCAGCCTGCTGTCAGGGGCTTACAGCAGCGGAGACTGCCGCACTGACGCTTGCCATGCGAGATTCGGGAGAATGCCTTTCCATGGCGCCTGTAGGCAGTGTAACAGTGGATAAGCACAGTACGGGCGGTATCGGTGACAAGACCACGCTCCTGCTTGCCCCCATTGTTGCGGCATGCGGCGGCTGTGTCCCGAAGATGTCGGGGCGGGGACTGGGCTTCACAGGCGGTACGATCGACAAGCTTGAGAGTATTCCCGGCTTCTGCACCAGCCTTCCGATCGAACGGTTCCTTGCAATTACAAAGGAGATTGGCTGCTGTGTGATCGCACAAAGCGGCAATCTTGTCCCGGCGGATAAGAAAATGTATGCCCTGCGCAATCTCACCGCAACAGTGGACAGCATCCCTCTTATTTGTTCGAGCATTATGAGCAAGAAGCTTGCGCTCGGTGCCGACTGCATCCTGCTCGATGTCAAGTTCGGACATGGTGCGTTTATGAAAACAGCAGAGGATGCAGAACAGCTTGCCGCTGCGATGGTAGAGGTTGGTAAGCGTGCCGGCAGACAGTGCCGTGCCGTGCTCACCGATATGAATGCGCCGCTTGGTGCGGCAGTCGGCAATGCGCTTGAGGTTGCCGAGGTCATTTCCATCCTGCGGGGTGAAACACGCAACCGCCTCTCTGAGCTGTCCCTTGCGCTTGCAAGCCACATGCTTGCACTCTCCGGTAAGGGGACGGAAGAAGAATGCCTTCACATGGCACAGGAAGCACTCGATTCCGGCAGGGCATTGCAGAAATTCCGTCAGATGATCGAAGCACAGGGCGGCGATCCCGCTGTGACAGAAAATACCGCACTGCTTCCGCAGGCAAAGACAAGCTATACCGCAGTTGCACCTGAAAACGGCTATATTGCTTCCATCCAGAGTGAAGAGGTGGGGCTAGCCTGTCTGGAACTTGGTGCAGGAAGAACTGCCGGCTGCAGTGAGATCGACTATGGCGCAGGCGTGCAGCTGCATGCCTTTGTCGGGGATGCAGTCCGCAAGGGCGATCCGCTGTTCACGGTGTACGGTGCTTCCGATGCCCTTTGCGAAAAGGCAGCGGCACGCATTCTGCGCTGTACTGAACTGACTGCAGCGCCGCCTGCAGTGGAACCGCTTTTGTACCGGGTTATTTCTTAGCTAAGCTGCAGAATGCCTGCAAGAATGATTCCTGTCCTCAGTGCCGTATTTCCGGATTTTTCCGTTGACAGCGCATGGCTGCTATGTTATAATTTGAATTGTAAAAGATCCAATCTTTTGAAGAAAACGTTGTTCTATTTATATGAAGAGAATGATTCGACGCCACATCACAAGGAGGAATTTGTAATGCATCATATGATTCAGAAAACCACCGCTGCCATACTTGCGGCAGCACTGATGCTGCCGTCGCTGACTGCGGAGGCCGCTTACCAGAGTAAGGATGAAATTGCATTCAGCCTGCGGGGCATTGCCCCTGCGGACGGCAGTTATCTGGTGGAAGGGGATACCATATTCCTGACCCCGGAGTCCGCTGCAGCTGGAACACAGCTGCAGATCGGCATGTATATTGAAGCTGAGTATGCGGATCTTGCCTATATTTACGGTAAGGTGCAGCCGGATACTCCGGAGATCACCTTCATTGAGGATGCCTTTGTGAATCCGACCGTGACTGCATGGACGGAGCCCGTTACCTACATGCTTGCGGATGGTACCACATTTTCCACGAAATTCAAGCCCTATGCGCTCGGAAAGCTGTCCGGCACTTCGTATCATCATGACAGCATGGGATTGACTGCGAATTTTCCTGTGGACGAAAATTCCTTCAATTTCACATGGATGTATGGTTACAGTGATCTGCAGACAATGTCTGCCGGATTCCTCAGCGGACGTTCCGATGCGTTCAGTCTGCTGGATCTGGATCTGCAGGTAGCCCCCGGAATTGAACCGGGTGTGCACCATATTTCGTTTGTATCCGGTGCGGAAGGCGATGATTTTGGGGCGACCTATCTGACCAGTGACGACAGCGTTGGCGGCAAGAGCGTTTACAACAGCATGATCCCCACGCTGAAGAATCTGCGTGTTGTGTCTCCGATGTTCGGTGATGCCAACATGGATGGGCTTGTAAATGCAGCTGATGCTGCAGAGGTACTGGTCTACTCTACGGCTAAGGGTGCTGGCGAGAAGGCAGTCCTCTATTCGGAGGGAAATGCAGAGCTGGAGCGGCTGGCATATTATTGTGCCGATGTGGATGAGCATTCCACAACCTGCGGTGAGGGTGACGGTACGGCACTCAATGCCACTGACGCAGCGGCAATTCTGGTTTATGCCGTCATTGCCGGCAGCGGTGAGACGCCGGATTGGGATGATATCCTGCAATAATTTTGTGATTTACAAAAAATTCACATAATGAATTCCAATATTTTCTTCCCTGTGTGGTTATATAAGCAGAATATGTTATTACAAGGAGGATGAAGTATGAAAAAAAGAATGCTTTCTGCGCTGCTTGCAGCAGCGATGCTGCTGGGGATCCCGGCGGTGACGGGCAGCGCTGCTATGGAACCATCCCCCCATCTGGATCTTGATGTGGATCAGGATGGCTGGAGCGGCTCTGTGACCGATGCGATCGCTCTGCAGCGTTACTTGCTCGGGCAGATTTCGTTCACACAAACACAGTTCAACCGAGCCGATGTGAATATGGACGGCAAAGTGAATGCCTTCGATCTGACCATGCTGAAATACCTCTGCTGCTGGGAGGATACCTCATCCCGCTGTGCCGATGCGACGATCTTCAAACCGACTGATCAGTTTTATGAGATCGTGCGGGGCGGCGGAGAGATCTCCGTGGTGATTCCCGAAGGCACGGAAGGGGATTTCGTAGACATTTTTTACACACAGGCAGCCTATGTGACCTCGGAGGAGGAGCTGCAGTATTATTTGTCCGGCATCACCTCCGAGGAGGAACGTGAGCGCCTTTCCTGGATCGGGGAAGGGTACATCAATGCTCCGTTTTTCTGGGTATATGACCTGGCAATGCTTGCCATTCCGATCTCTTCCGGTTCCGATACCTATGCGGTTGAGGGGGCACATTTTGAAAATGGTACGCTGATCGTAGATTACCGCTACGAACCGGATCCTTATGGAGCGATCCCGAACGAACCGGTGGCTGCGCTGCTCTGGGTGATCATTCCAAAATCAATGGGAGCTCCGAGCGGCATGCAGTGGAATGCACATACCACCGAAGTGCAGGAAATTACCGCACAGACTGCAATGACTTCGCTTTCCTACAATGAGACGTTCTGGGAACGTGCCGATTCCAATGCATCTTCCGCTGTGATCCGCAGCAGTGCGGAGCTGGAGGAATGGCTTTCGCCAGTTGTTTCCGCAGAGGAAATGGCGATGTTCCGTGAAACATACACCGACGCCTATTTCGATGAGAATGTCCTGCTGCTCAATGCCTTTGCACAGACGTGCGGTACAGAATGTGTCTTTGAAATCACGGGGATACTCCAGCAGGGGACAACGATGACGGTCAGCTGGCAGGAACACTATGATTCGCTGCTAACTGCACCGGATATCCTCACCAATATCCTTGCACAGATCACGATTCCTAAATCCCACTTTAACGCTGAGACGGTGATCTGGGAACAACACTGATGTTTCAGCAAACGATAAGAGAGAAGAGAAGCGCATCCCCCATGATATCGGGGGATGCACTTTTGTTCGGTGAATTCACACAAAATTCATTGACAAACTGTGCAAAACATGCTATAATATAGCTAACTTATAACGGAAAGGAAGTCATCCCCATGGCAAATAGAATCGTTTTGAACGGTACATCCTACCACGGCGCTGGTGCGATTGCCGACATTATCACAGAAGTACAGAGCAGAGGCTTCCGGAAAGCCTTCGTCTGCTCCGATCCCGATCTCATTAAGTTCGGCGTGACTGCAAAGGTGACCGATCTCCTCGATGCAAACCAGATCGCTTATGCAGTATTCTCCGAAATCAAGCCGAATCCTTCCATTAAGAACGTGCAGGACGGCGTGGAGGCGTTCAAGGCTTCCGGTGCGGACTGCATCATCGCTGTCGGCGGTGGTTCCGCAATGGACACCGCAAAGGCTGTCGGCATCATCATCACCAACCCCGAATTTGCCGATGTCAGAAGTCTTGAGGGTGTTGCACCCACAAAGAATCCCTGCGTTCCGATCCTTGCTGTTCCCACCACTGCCGGCACAGCCGCAGAGGTAACGATCAACTATGTCATCACCGATGAGGAAAAGAACCGCAAGATGGTTTGTGTGGATACCCATGACATTCCGATCGTGGCATTCGTTGACCCCGATATGATGGCTACCATGCCCAAGAGTCTGACCGCTGCAACCGGCATGGACGCTCTCACCCATGCGATCGAGGGCTTCACTACCAAGGCGGCTTGGACAATGACTGACATGTTCCACCTCAAGGCGATCGAGATCATCGCAGCATCCC
>JAZPZJ010000022.1:0-28780 GCA_045544635.1 Oscillospiraceae bacterium | reverse complement strand
GCCATGATCTCTTTCTTTTCTATCTCACGGTACTCCCGATAATATTTGCGGCATTCCTTGCAGGTCTTCAGATGCGCCCGAATGGACTGTGCACTCTCCCTGCTTACAATATTTTCCTGATACAATTCTACAAGATCTCTTGCAATCTTACACGTCATGTTCATTTTGTATCGCCTCCAACATCAATTTCTTTGCTCTATGGAATATCACTCTTGCGGAATTCTCGCTGATGTGCAGCGATTTTCCGATCTGGGCAAAGCTCATATCCGCATATACCCGTAATATGGTCACATCCCGGTATTTCTCCGGCAGCGCCCTGAGCGCTTTTCGTGTACTTTCCAACAGCAGCTGCCTTTCCACTGCTTCCTCAAGCCGTTCTGTATCCTCGCCGGCATAGAATTCCGCAATCAGCTCCGTGCTGATTGAATCTATCTGATGCTTGTTTTTGCGCAGATAACGATAATAGGTATGCTTCGCAATGGATGCAAGCCATGTAAATACGTCACTGTCGCCCCGGAATCGGTAGAAAGAAACAAACGCCTGGTAAAATGTTTCCTGCGTCAGTTCCTCCGCCAGATCACGCTGCTGGGTCAGCTTGTACAGAAATGCAAAAATACGGGGAAAGTATTCTTTATATAAGGCATCGAATTCATGTTTCATGAATGCATTTCCTCCATTTATCATGTTAGTGACAGCTCCTGCGGTAATGTTACAACAATTCGACATGGTAAAGCTGCACAAATTTTGTGGAAATTATTTGGTTGCTATTTTTGTAACAAACTTGCTGTAATGTGTTACTAATTTAACGGAACACTTGCGCAAGGAAAATTGAACGCGCCCTGAGGCTGCGCTTATCACAGGAGGCAAATCAAATGAGTTTTAAAATCATCGGAACCGGCATGTATGTGCCGTCCAGAGTCGTTACAAATGACGACCTCGCACAAATCGTTGAGACAAACGACGAATGGATCACCAAACGTGTCGGCATTAAGGAACGCCGTGTATCCGAAACGGAATTCACCTCCGAGATGGGATACAAGGCAGCACAGGCTGCGCTCGACAGCTGCGGCTGCAAGGCTGAGGATCTGGATCTGATCCTGGCAGCATCCGTCAGCGGCGAAACCGTATCTCCGTCCATGGCATGCATGATCCAGCACAGACTGGGTGCGACCTGTCCGGCACTCGAGATCAATGCAGCATGCTCCGCATTCCTTTTCCTTCTGGAAACAGCAGCAGCGTATTTTGCACTGCGTGGTTACAAGAAGATCCTCGTGGTCGGCTGTGAGCGTATGAGCGGCATTATTGACTGGAGCGACCGTGGTACCTGTGTCATCTTCGGTGACGGTGCCGGTGCGGCAGTGCTCGAACAGGGCAATGGCTATCTCGACGCTGTATACAATGTCAAGGGCGGCGATGATGTCATCAAGATCCCCCATGCACTCGGCTGCTCTCCCTTCTTCAAGACAGAGCAGGATACCCCCTACATTCATATGCAGGGTCAGGAGACGTTCCAGTATGCGGTAACCTCCCTGTGCGACGATGTCAATACACTGCTGGAACGCAATGGTCTGACAATGGATGATATCGCATTTGTGATCCCGCATCAGGCAAACAAGAGAATCGTGGATTTTGCCCGCAAGCGCCTGCGCATGCCGGAAGAGAAGATGGTTGTCAACATCGACAAGTACGGCAATACCTCCAGTGCGTCCGTTCCGATCGCACTCGATGAGCTGGCAAAGAGCGGAAAGCTGCAGAGAGGCGATAAGATTATTCTCTGCGCATTCGGCGGCGGTCTGGCTGACGCAGCCTGCCTGATCGAATGGTAAATCCCGACGATCCCTTTCATTCAAGGTGAAAACCGGAAGCTCCGGTTCACATACATTATATCATAAAAAAGGAGTAAAAACAATGGTACAGGAAAAAATTATTGCAATGCTCGCAGAGGCAACTGACACTGACGCATCCGAGATCAATGCTGAGACAAAGTTCTCTGATCTGGGCATCGATTCTCTGGACATGACAGAGATGGCAATGGACCTGGAAGATGAGTTCGGCATCACTCTGGAAATGTCTCCTGAGCTGAACACTGTTGGCAAGCTGACTGAGGCTGTTGAGAAGCTCGTAGCTGAGGCATAAGTTATGATGCAGCCGCCGATTTGTGAAATTCTCGGCATTCAGTTCCCTGTATTTCAGGGCGGCATGGCATGGATCGCTGACGGCAAGCTTGCCGCAGCGGTCTCCAACGCCGGCGGTCTTGGTATCATCTCCGCAATGAATGCAAACGCAGAATATCTGAGAGAACAGATTAAAATTGCCAAGGAGCTGACAGATAAGCCCTTTGGTGTGAATATAATGCTGATGAGTCCCTTTGCGGACGAATGTGCACAGGTTTGTGCAGAAGAAAAGCCCGCTGTTGTGACTACCGGCGCAGGCAGTGCAGTCAAGTACATGCCCCAGTGGAACGAAGCAGGCATCAAGGTCATCCCCGTGGTCGCATCCTGCACCATGGCGAAGCAGGCAGAGCGTGCAGGTGCATTCGCTGTCATCGCTGAAGGTCAGGAATCCGGCGGCCATATCGGTGAGCTGACCACCATGGCACTCGTGCCGCAGGTTGTGGATGCGGTGAGCATCCCTGTTCTGGCAGCGGGCGGTATCGCTGACGGCAGAGGCATTGCCGCTGCTCTGATGCTCGGCGCATGCGGCGTGCAGATGGGTACACGCTTCCTCGTTGCAAAGGAATGCGGTGTGCATCAGAACTATAAGGATATGGTCCTGGGCGCCAAGGATATTTCCACACAGGTAACCGGCAGACGCTTCGGCGGTAATACCTGCCGTGGTATCAAGAATAATTTCACTCGTAATTTTGTCAAGGCAGAATATGATCCCGAGGCAACCGCTGAAAGCGTTGCAATGCTCGGCTCCGGTGCGCTGCGCATGGCAGCTGTTGAAGGCGATGTCAAGCAGGGCAGCGTGCTTGCCGGTCAGATCTCCGGCATGGTCAACAAAGAGCAGACCTGCGCTGAGATCATTGCAGAGATCATGCAGGAAGCAGAAAACTGCCTGAAAGGAGCAGCAGCATGGGTAAAGTAGCATTTGTATTTTCCGGACAGGGCGCACAGCATGTGGGCATGGGCCAGGATTTCTATGAAACCGTTCCGGCAGTCAAGGCAATGTATGACGCCGCTGAACAGGTAAGACCCGGCACACTTGAGCAGACCTTTACCGGCGACGGTGCTGCACTCAAGCAGACAGAAAACACCCAGCCCTGCCTGTATCTGGCAGACCTTGCTGCAGCCATTGCACTGCGTGAGAATGGTGTGACGCCCGATGCTGTTGCAGGTTTCTCCCTTGGTGAGATCCCGGCGCTGGCATTTGCCGGTGCATATTCCCCTGAGGAGGGCTTTGCCATCGCTTCTAAGCGTGGTGCATGCATGGCAGCCGCTTCCGATTCGGAGATCGCAGGTATGGCGGCGATCGTCAGAATCCCCAGCGAACAGGCTGAGGAAATGGCAGCAAAGTACGACAAGATCTATCCGGTGAATTATAATTCCCCGATGCAGCTCGTGGTTTCCGGTGATAAGGAGCAGCTCGCAGCACTCACTGCCGATCTCAAGGCGGTCAAGGGCAGAGCCGTTTCGCTCGCAGTGAGCGGTGCGTTCCATTCACCGTACATGACGCCTGCTGTTGCGCCCTTTGCAGAGGCGCTCGCAGGTTTCGAGGTAAAGCTTCCGGAGATCCCGGTTTATTCCAATTACACATCCCAGCCCTATGCAGGAGATCCCAAGGAGCTGATGTGCAAGCAGATCAACAATCCCGTGAAGTGGACACAGCTCATCCGCAATATGGCGGCAGAGGGCTTTGATACCTTTATTGAGTGCGGTGCAGGCAACACCCTGCAGAAGCTCGTTTCCCAGATCCTGCCCGAGGCAAAGTGCTATTGCGTGGAAAACGCAGAGGGTCTGAAGGCAACGCTGGAAGCACTGGGTAAGTAAACAAATCAACGCAGAGGAGGAACCTCCTCTGCAGCAATACAATGTTAGAGAGGATGACAGCTATGCTGAAAGGTAAAGTTGCCGTAGTGACCGGCGGTTCGCAGGGCATTGGCAAGGAAATTTGTAAGAAGTATGCAGAAAACGGTGCGGATATCGCCATTGTTGATGTTTGTGCACCGGAAAAGGCACAGGCTGCAGCTGAGGAAATTGCTGCGCTGGGCGTGACCGTCAGAACCTATCAGTGCAATGTTGCCGACAGCGAAGCTGTTGCGAACACCTGTGCAGAGATCCTCAAGGATTTCGGCGGTGTGGACATTCTGGTCAATAATGCAGGTATCACCAGAGACAATCTGATCCTGCGTATGTCCGAGGCAGATTTCGATGCTGTTGTGGATGTAAACCTCAAGGGTGCATTCTACATGACAAAGAATTTCTACCGTCCCATGATGAAGAAGAAGTACGGCAAGATCATCAATATCAGCTCCGTATCCGGTATCTTCGGCAATGCCGGTCAGGCAAACTATTCCGCTTCCAAGGCGGGTATCATCGGTCTAACCAAGTCCACTGCCAAGGAACTGGCAGCAAAGGGTGTATGCGTAAATGCGATCGCTCCCGGCTTCATCATGACCAGCATGACCACTGATTTTCAGGGTAACGAGGAACTGGTAAAGGCAATTCCCGCACGCCGCTTCGGCAAGCCCGAGGAGGTTGCAGGTCTGGCGCTGTTCCTGGCATCCCCTGCTTCTGATTATATCACAGGTGAAGTGATCCGCATTGACGGCGGAATGGCAATGTAGGAGGAAATTGAAATGAGAAGAGTTGTCATTACTGGTATGGGTGCTGTGACACCGATCGGCAATACTGTTGCAGAATTCAAGGAAGCAATGTTTGCCGGCAAGAATGGCATTGATACCATTACAAAGTTTGATGTAAGCGAATCCAAATGGACGCTTGCAGGCGAAGTGAAGAATTTTGATGCAGCTGCCATCTTCGGCAAGGTTGCTGTGAAGAATACGGATATGTTTACTCTGTATGCAATGGCAGCAGCGGATGAGGCGATGGAACAGAGCGGTCTGAAGGATCATATCGAGAGCGACCGCTTCGGTGTATGCTTCGGCAGCGGTATCGGCGGCATTGAGACGCTCTGCGATGAGCACCAGAATCTGCTCGAAAAGGGTCCGAGAAAGGTGTCTCCCCGTTTCGTTCCGAAGATGATCTATAATATTGCAGCCGGCAATCTCGCCATCCGTTACAATGCAAATGGTTCGTGCACCGCAGTTTCCACTGCATGTGCAACCGGTGCTACCGCAATCGGTGAAGGCTACCGTACCATCCTGCACGGTTATGCTGATGCAATGATCTGCGGCGGCTCCGAGGCAGCCATCAACGAATTGACCGTTGCTGGTTTCGGCAACTGCCAGGCACTCTCCACCGCATCCGATAAGGACAATGCCTGCATGCCGTTCGACAAGCGCAGAAACGGCTTTATTATGGCTGAGGGCGCAGGTGTTATGGTACTGGAAGAATATGAACATGCCGTTGCAAGAGGTGCAAACATCATTGCTGAGGTATGCGGCTACGGTTCCACCTGCGATGCACATCATGTTACTGCTCCCGATCCGGAGGCAAAGTACACTGCCAAGGCATTCCTCGATGCCTATGCAGACTGCGGCGTGCCGGCAGAGAAGATCTATGTCAATGCACATGGTACCAGCACACCCCTGAACGACGCCACCGAGACCAATGCGCTCAAGCGTGCATTCGGTGAGGACGCAAAGAAGCTGCACATCAGCTCTACCAAGTCCATGACCGGTCACATGCTCGGTGCAACCGGTACTGTTGAGGCAATTGCCGCTGTTCTGGCACTCAACGAGGGTATGGTTCCCCCGACCATCAACTACAAGGAAGCAGATCCGGAGCTGGATCTTGACTATACACCGAATACTGCTGTGAAGGCAGATCTGGAGCTGGTAATGTCCTCCAATCTGGGCTTCGGCGGTCACAATGCCGTTGTTGCATTCAAGAAGGCGTAAGGAGGCACGGCAATGCTGAGAGAAGAAATCATGCAGATCCTGCCCCACCGTGACAATATGCTCCTGCTGGACGAAGCAGAGGCTGTGGACGGCAAGGCGCACGGCAAGCTCCATATCACGGACGACGAATTTTTCCTCAAGGGACATTTTCCGGGAAATCCCGTCGTTCCCGGCGTGATCCTGTGCGAGATCCTCGCACAGTCCGCCTGTGTGCTGCTGGCAGATTCCTGCAAGGGCTGCACACCGTATTTCACAGGTCTGGACAAGGTGAAATTCAGAAGCCAGGTCAAGCCCGGAGATACGTTTGAAACCGAATGTGAAGTTACCAGATCCAAGGGCGCATTCTATTTCTGCACAGGAAAGGGCTATGTAAACGGCAAACTTGCTGTTTCTGCGGACTTCTCCTTTGCACTTGTAGCGCCTGCAGCGGAGGCATAATATGAATTTTATCCAGGAATTTCTGCAAGCGAAGCTTGCACCCACCGAAGTGCAGACCGTGACCTGCAAGAAGTGCGGTCACGAAGAAACTGCTTATGACCTGCAGAAGAACAGCTATATCTGCTCTTCCTGCAAGTTCCATTATCGTATCGGCGCTCGTGACCGTGTAAATCTCCTGTTTGACAAGAACAGCTTCCATGAACTGTTCACCGGTCTGACAAGTAAGGATTTCCTGCACTTCCCGAGCTACCAGCAGAAGCTGGATAAGTCCAGAGAGACAACGGGCGAGGAGGACGCTGTGATCTGCGGCATCGCAACGATCGCCGGGATCCGTTTTGCAACATTTGTGATGGAGCCGAAATTCATGATGGCAAGTATGGGCTCCGTTGTTGGTGAGAAGATCACCCGTCTGTTTGAATATGCGACCGAACACAAGCTCCCCGTAGTCGGCTTTACCGCATCCGGCGGTGCCAGAATGCAGGAGGGTGTGATCTCCCTGATGCAGATGGCAAAGGTCAGCGCAGCTGTGAAGGTTCACAGCAATGCAGGTCTCCTCTATGTCGCTGTGCTCACAGATCCGACCACCGGCGGCGTGACCGCAAGCTTTGCAATGCAGGGCGATATCATCCTTGCAGAGCCGGGCGCACTGGTTGGCTTTGCCGGCAGACGTGTTGTGGAGCAGACCACCAAGAGCAAGCTCCCGGATAATTTCCAGAGTGCGGAATTCCTCATGGAGCACGGCTTTGTGGATGCCATCATCCCGAGAAACGAGCTGCGTGACACACTGGCAGAGATCCTGCACATTCACAAGAGATAAGGAGCGAGCGCAATGAATGCATATGATAAGCTGAAAAATGCCAGACAGAACGGCAGACCGACCGGCGGTGCGTATGTCAAGGAAATTTTTGAATTTCCGATCGAACTGCACGGTGACCGTCGTTTCGGCGAGGATCTCGCCATTATGGCAGGTATTGCCTATATCGGCAAGCGTCCTGTGACCTTTATTGCAATGGAAAAGGGTACCGACCTGCAGAGCCGTGTTGCCCGTAATTTCGGCTGCCCGAAGCCCGAGGGCTACCGTAAGGCGCTGCGCCTGATGAAGCAGGCGGAAAAATTCCATCGTCCCGTTGTCTGCTTTGTGGACACCCTTGGTGCGTACTGCGGTGCGGATGCTGAAGAGCGTGGTCAGGGTCAGGCAATTGCGGAGAACATCATGGAGATGCTCGGTCTGAGAACACCTGTTATTTCCGTTGTCATCGGTGAGGGCGGCAGCGGCGGTGCGCTGGCACTGGCTTCCGCCGATAAGGTGCTGATCCTCGAAAATGCGGTGTATTCCGTAATTTCTCCCGAGGGCTGTGCTTCCATCCTCTGGAAGGATTCCGGTAAGGTGGCAGATGCAGCGGAATGCCTGCACATCACCGCAGAGGATATGAAGGAATTCGGCGTGGCAGAGGAAATCATTCCTGAGGACTTCGACCACTTCCCGAAGATGTGCAAGAACCTCAAGGCGGCACTGATCCGTGAGCTGGATCACCTGTGTGCACTTTCCGAGGAGGAACTGCTGGAGCAGAGATACCAGAGATTCCGTAAGTTCGGCGTCTTTGAAGAAAAGAACGCATAAGTATTCTTGATGGATTCGCCTGCGTGGGGAATCCATCAAACAAAATCAGTTCACTTTGACGCTTTCAAGGATAAAAGCGTTCGTAGGATACAATGAAACGGAGGGTTTCATGATGGAAGCATTATATCAGAAGTACAGCAAGGCGGAGTTTGACGCAAACGGACAGATCACCGGCTTTTCTCTGGATTACCCGGAGAACTTCAATTTCGGCTATGACGTGGTGGATGCCATTGCGGCAGAGGAGCCGGACAAGCGTGCGGTAGTCTGGTGCGATGACGAAGGCAATGACCGTACCCTGTCATTCGGTGACATCAGCCGTCTGTCCAATCAGACTGCACACTATCTGGTCAAGCAGGGCGTGCGCAAGGGCGACCGTGTGATGCTCATGCTCAAGCGCCATTACGAGTACTGGTACATCATCATTGCACTGCACAAGATCGGTGCAGTGACAATTCCTGCAAGCCATATGCTGACGACCGGCGATATCGTTTATCGTGCGAATATTGCCGATATCCGTACCATTGTCTGTGCCGATGATCCTGCGCTCTGCGACAGAGTGCTCGATGCTTCCAAGCAGGCGCCGGGTCTGTGCAACCTCTTCACCGTGCGCTTTGATCATGGCGGCTTCCGTCAGCTTGATAAGCTGATCGAAGCGGAGCCGGTGACGTTCCCGAGAATGGAAACAAAAGTCAGCGAAGCGATCATCCTGTATTTCACATCCGGTACGACCGGTTACCCAAAGGCTGTCATCCACAACCATGCCTATCCGCTGGCGCATATTGTGACGGGCGTGTACTGGCATTGCGTGCAGAACGATGGTCTGCATCTGACCGTTGCGGATACGGGCTGGGCAAAGTCTTCGTGGGGTAAGATCTATGGACAGTGGCTTGGCGGCAGTGCGATCATGGCGTATGATTATGACCGATTTGACGCCGAAAAGATGATGGCGGTACTGGAAAAGTACCAGATCACTACCTTCTGCGCACCGCCCACACTCTATCGTCTGATGGCGAAAACAGGTCTGCGCCGTGAGGCATTCGCAAGCATCAGGCATGTGTCCACCGCAGGTGAGGCACTGCAGGAGGAGATCATCCGTTTGTTCTATGACTGCACGGGTCTGGAAATTATGGAAGGCTACGGACAGTCCGAAACGACGCTGATTATCGGCAATTTTGCCGGCGGCAAGCCGAAGCGTGGTTCCATGGGCAAGCCTTCTCCGCTGTACAAGGTACGCCTTGTGGATGCGGACGGCAATGATGTTCCGGTTGGTGAAACCGGTGAGATCGTCATTGACGCAACTGAGCGTGTTCCCGAAGGACTTTGCCTTGGCTATGAAAACAATGACGAAGCTACTGCCCGCTGCTGGAAGGACGGCTTGTTCCATACAGGTGATACGGCGTATTGCGATGAGGACGGCTACTACTACTATGTGAGCCGTCTGGATGATGTGATCAAGTCGAGCGGCTACCGGATCGGACCGTTCGAGGTGGAGAGTGTGCTGATCCAGCATCCTGCCGTGGTGGAGTGTGCAGTTACGGGTGTACCGGACGTGGAACGAGGCAATCTGATCAAGGCAACCATCGTGCTGCAGGCAGGTACTGAACCGACCGAGGCACTCAAGAAGGAGCTGCAGGAATTCGTCAAGGAACGTGCCGCAGGCTACAAGCGCCCGAGGATCATCGAGTTTGTCGAGGAACTTCCCAAAACCATCAGCGGCAAGATCCGCTACAATGTCATCCGCGACAAGGATGCGAAGAAATAACGAAAACGAGCCTGCCATCCGGCAGGCTTGTATTTTTACGCAAATCGTCAAGCAATTTCTATTTCTGTATGCTATAATAGAATTACGATAACGTTATCAGAAGTGGTGATCCTATGAACAAATTTACAATTTTGTCCGTCGTATTGGAATTCATCGAAGGAAATCTTACGCAGCCGCTCACGCCGGAGCTTTGTGCGAAAAAATGTGGCTATTCTCTTTCGAATCTGCAAAAGCTGTTCCGCTGTGTCTTTCACATTGGTGTAGGCGATTATATTGCCCGACGAAAATTGAGCGCAGCGGCAAGAGATTTGCTTGAATCAGATGCTTCCATTCTGGATACTGCCCTGAAATACGGCTACCAGTCGCATGAGGTGTTTACCCGTGCATTCCGGCGGCTGTGGGGTGTTTCACCATCTGAATTCCGGAAGAGCAGAAGGTTTTCAGAGATTTTCCCGAAATTCGATGAATCCATCGATATCACGGACGCGGAGGGAAATGCTATGGAGTACAGTAAGAAAAAGTTTGATGTTTCGCATCTCTATGATTTTATCAAGGGACATAGCGGAAAGTATGTGATCTGCTTTGATATGGTGCGCCTGATGGAAGTGAACGCCACCTATGGCAGTGCAGCAGGGGACATTGGCATTGCGGAATGTCTGCGCCGGATCGACATGGAATCGGATGAAACCATGCTCCCCATCCGCATCGGCGGCGATGAATTCGTCCTTATTACGGAATATGAAAATCTGGAAGATGCCGAACGCATGGCACGGAAGATCCTCTCCCACAACGGCGAAACCGTGACCTCCGGCGAGCACACCTTCCCCGTATCCATGCGTGCAGGATTCGTCGTCATCCCGACAAAGAATTTGCGCTACAATGATCTTTTCACTCAGTGCGTACTGGCTGGGCATGATATGGAAGAATAATGCAGGATCACCCTCTGCTTTCGGGCAGAGGGGGATTAATTTGTAGGATTAGATTCATCAGAAAACCCATGTCGACTTTGCGCTGTAAGGCACATTGGAGGACGGATGTCAGCGGCGACTCGCCGTCATTTCCCCGATTGCCGTCCCCGAAGCATAGGCATTCAGGCTCTCATCCGCACGGATGCCGGCAAGGAAATTGTATGATCCCTGACAAGCGATCATTGCCGCATTGTCACCGCAGAGGGACAGCGGCGGCATGTAGAGGGTATAACCGTGCTTCCGGCACATCGCTTCCATGCAGGTACGCAGTCCGGAATTTGCCGAAACGCCGCCAGCCATCGCAATCGTCGTGTAGCCCGTCTGCTTTGCCGCAAGCAGGGTCTTTTCCGTGAGAATTTCCGCAACCGTCCGCTGCAGGCTTGCTGCCATGGAGGGCGCATCCATTTCTTCGTTCTTCTGCTCCGCATGATGTACCATATTGATGACCGCCGTTTTTAGACCGGAGAAGCTGCAGTCGAGTTCACTTCCGGCAACCCTCGGACGGGGGAGGGGATATTTCGTGCTGTCGCCCTGCTGCGCCGCCTTGTCGATCTGCACGCCGCCGGGGTAGGGATAGCCCAGCACACGGGCACATTTGTCAAAGCATTCTCCTGCCGCATCGTCACGGGTCGTGCCGAGGATGGCAAATTCCGTGTAGGACTTTACCTCGCAGAGCATCGTGTGACCGCCGCTGACCACAAGACAGAGGTAGGGCGGCTTGAGATCGGGATGCGCCAGATAATTCGCCGCAATGTGTCCGGTGATGTGATGCACCGGGATCAGGGGCTTTCCGGCAGCAAAGGCAAGACCCTTCGCAAAATTCACGCCCACCAGCAGCGCACCGATGAGTCCCGGCGTATGTGTCACCGCAATGCCGTCGAGTTCTTCGATCGTGACATTGGCTTCGTCCAGCGCCTGCTGCACGACTGTATAGATATTTTCGCAGTGTCGTCTGGAGGCAAGCTCCGGCACGACGCCGCCATATTCTCTGTGCTCCATTGCCTGCGATGCGATCACGGACGAGCGCAGTTTCGTGCAGTCCTCCACCACGCTTGCCGCGGTTTCATCACAGGAGCTTTCGATTCCAAGAATTAACATGTTGTTCCTCCATATTGCATTAAAATCGCATCCTCCGCAGGGTTCGTGTAGTAGCGCTTGCGCATCCCGACACGGCGAAAGCCCTGCGCTTCATACAGTCCGATGGCAGGCACGTTCGATGCACGGACCTCCAGAAAGATCTGGACGGAATCCTCCATCATCGCAAGAAATTCCTGCAGCAGCAAACTGCCGATGGACTGGCGGCGCTTGTCCGGATGCACGGCAACATTGTTGATGTCCGCAGTATCCGCGATCTGCTGTGCTGTCAGAAATCCGGCAACCGTGCCGTCCTCCTCAAGTGCTGCGAGAACGATGCCGCCTCTGCGGCTTGCTTCCAGCTGGAACATCTCAAAGCTCCACGGATTCGGGATGCAGCGCTGTTCCAGTGCAGTGATCTGTTCGAGTATGGCGGTATCCTCACCGCCGACCTGTTTAACCCTTCGCATCATACCATGTCTCCCCACGATTGACTTCCGCTGTCAGCGGCACGGCAAGCTCGCATACCTGCTGCATTTCCTCATGCAGGATCTTCGCTGCTGCATCCGCATCCGCAAGCGGCACTTCGACGATCAGTTCGTCATGCACCTGCAACAGAAGCTTCGCCGTCGGCACTTCCCGTTCCAGACGATCATGCACATGCACCATCGCAAGCTTGATGATGTCCGCTGCCGTACCCTGTACAGGCGTGTTCATCGCAATGCGCTTGCCGGCTGCCTGCACCATTTTATTTTTCGACCGCAGCTCGGGTACATAGCGCCGTCTGCCATGCATCGTGCAGACAAAGCCCTGTTCCGTGCCGTTTTCCACAACTGCATAGAGGAACGTGGAAACCTTGGGATAGGAACCAAGGTAATCCTCAATGTATTTCTTTGCCTGTGCGGTCGTCACATGAATGTCCTTTGAGAGGGAGAATGCGCCCATACCGTAGAGAATGCCGAAATTCACGGCTTTTGCGGCACTTCGCATCTCGGGTGTGACGAAATCCTCGGGCATGTCAAAGACTTTGGCAGCGGTGGCGGTGTGAATGTCGGCGCCGCTTGTGAATGCTTCCTGCATTGCCTTGTCGCCGCTCAGATGTGCCATCAGCCGCAGTTCGATCTGGCTGTAATCGGCATCGAGCAGAATGCAGCCCTCCGATGCCTTGAAGAATTTGCGCATATTGCGTCCGAGTTCCGTGCGCACGGGGATATTCTGCAGATTCGGTTCAATGGACGAAATGCGTCCGGTTCTCGTTTCCGTCTGCTTGAATTTTGTGTGAATGCGTCCATCCTCGGCAATTGTTTTCAGCAGACCATCCACATAGGTAGACAGAAGCTTCGTGTACTGGCGGTATTCGAGGATCAGCCCGATGATCGGATGCTTCGGGAGCAGTTCTTCAAGCACCTCGGCATTGGTGGAATAGCCGCTCTTGGTTTTCTTCTTTGCCGGAAGCCCGAGCGTTTCAAAGAGCACCACCCCGAGCTGCTTCGGGGAAGCGATGTTGAATTTCTCCCCGGCATAGTCATAAATCTGTGTCTCCAGCTCTGCGATCTTTTCGGAAAGTCCCTCACCGAATGCCTTGATGCCCTCCTTGTCCACCAGCACGCCCTCGTGCTCCATGGAGGCGAGAACTCTCGTCAGCGGCAGCTCGATGTCCGTCCAGAGGGGGAGCATGCCGTCCTCCTGCAGCTGTGCACTGCCTTTTTTGGCAAGGGCAGGAAGTGCCTGCACATCCGCAGCTTCTTCCAGTTCTGCATAGTACGGTACGTTCAGCTGCGCACAGAGCGCTGCCACGCTGTAGTCGGATGCGGAGGGGTTGAGCAGATAGCCGCATACCGCCGCATCAAAGACGATCCCATGCAGTTTTGCGCCGTGATCGAATGCGAAATGGTAATGCGCCTTGGCATCATCCGTTGCCTTCTGCTTGTCAGAGGAGAAAAATGCCAGAATTTCGGAAATCTCCTGCGTTCTGTAAAGTGTATGCTCACCGCAGACCGTCAGTACGCCTTCTTGCAGGACATAGGCGATCGGCTCGGGGAGGGAGAGGATCGTTTCTGCCGCATAGGGCGCTTCTGTCAGAGTCGGTGCATCCGGCACAGGTGCGGCTTCAGCCTGCGGCTCGCCCGAGCCGAGGGGCTGCAGCCCGAAGCGATCGAGGAGCTTGAACATTTCCAGCTCCGTGAGGATTCTGCGCAGCGCATCGGTTTCCTGCGCCTTGGGAATGTAGTCGGAAAGCGCCGTGGAAACGGGCGCATCCGTGCGGATGGTCGCAAGCCATTTGCTCTGTTCGGCGTCCGGTCTGCCGTCGAGCAGCTTCTGCCTGATGCGGGGCGTTGCCTGTACCTCCTCGATATGGTCATACATATTTTCAATGCTGTTCCATGCCTGGATGAGCGCCATTGCTGTCTTTTCACCGATGCCCTTGATGCCCGAGATATTGTCGGAGCTGTCGCCCATGAGTGCCTTGAGGTCGATCAGGTGGATCGGGTCAAAGCCGTAATCCGCACGGAAGCGGTCGGGCGTGTAGGGAATATGCTCACGGTTCGTCACAAGACGCACGGTAACATGTTCGTCAATAAGCTGCAGGCTGTCACGGTCTCCCGTCATGACGAAGCATTCCTGCCCCTGTGCACTGCATGCCTTTGCAAGGGTGCCGAGAAGATCGTCCGCTTCGAACCCCTCGCAGGAGAGACAGGCGATCCCCATGGCGGAGAGGATCTGCTTGAGATAGGGCATCTGCATGGCAAGCTCTTCGGGCATGCCCTTGCGGTTCGCTTTGTAGGATGCGACCGCTTTGTGGCGGAAGGTGGGGCTTTTCAGGTCGAATGCCACCGCAACCGCATCGGGCTTGAGCTCGCCTGTTTCCTTGAGATAGATATTCAGAAAGCCGAACAGGGCGTTTGTGAAGATGCCCTGTCGGTTGGAAAGCGCTCGGACACCGTAATAGGCACGGTTGACGATGCTGTTTCCGTCAATGACGAGTAAACGCATGGAAATTCCTCCGTTCAATGATAATGACTCTCGTTTATTATACCACATTCCGCAGGAGATTTCCAGTGCTTTTGGAAAATAATTGCTAATGGCGCCAAATCCTCCATAAAGATTGACATTTTCCCCATTTTGTAGTATCATATTCATATAGACTTTCAGAAAGGAACATAGAATGGAACGGAATACTGTACACAGAAAACGGCACATCCACTACGGACGTGTAGGAACAGCCCTGCTCCTGCTGCTCGTTGTGGCGGTGCTGATTTATGCGCTTGTCCGTATGACAAGTGAAATGGATGATACCCCTGCATCCCTTGTGCTCCCGGAAACCACGCAGGTACATACGATCGAATATATCACCGCGACCATGACCGAAGCGACCACCGAAGCTGAGACGGAAGCGACCACCGAATATATCGAGCCGCCGGAATCCATCCAGCTTGAAGTCCCCTATATTTCCCAGAAAGGTCTGCTGCCGACGGGCTGTGAGCTGGTCAGCGCCATGATGGTGCTGCACTATTACGGTGCGGATGTCACGGTGGAAGAAATCATCGACAATACCAACAGCGCCTATCCCAAAACCCAGAACGGCAGAACCTACGGCTATCATCCGGAGGTCGCATTCATCGGCAGTCCCTGGGATGAGACAAGCTTCGGCTGTTATTCTCCCGTGATCGTGGACATGATGAACAAGCTCCTCCCCGAGGGAAAGGTCGCCAAGGATGTTTCCGGCGCAGAGCTGAAGTCGCTGGCAGAGGTCTACCTCCCCCGGAACATGCCCGTGCTGGTCTGGGCAACCATCAGCATGCTGGAGAATTACCCGAATATCGGCTGGTATCTCTATGACGAGGAAGGCAATCCCACGGACGAATGGTACGACTGGCAGGCGAATGAGCATTGTCTGGTGCTTGTGGGCTATGACAGCGAATATTATTATCTCAATGACCCCTACGGCAACAGGGGACTGGTAAAATATGACCGTGAGCTGGTGGAATCACGCTACAACTCCATCGGCCAGTATGCGGTGGTCGTGGTGGATGAGTAAACGCTCAGAAAGTGAATCATCATCCCCGGGTACGATCGGAAAGGATACATAAATATGTCATCATTCTTAAAAGGCATGCGGCACGGAATTCCCATTGCATTGGGATATCTGTCCGTTTCCTTCGGTTTCGGCATTCTTGCCGCAAAGCATTTTGGTGTGCTCGTTGCCACCATCATTTCTGCAACGAATCTGACCTCGGCAGGACAGCTTGCGGGGCTGAACATCATGGCGGCAGGCACCGCTACGCTCAGTTCCTTTCTGGAGATGGCGCTGACGCAGCTCATCATCAACATGCGTTACGGTCTCATGGGCATTTCCCTGTCCCAGAAGCTCGACCACACGTTCAACACCCCGAACCGCATGCTGACGTCCTTTGGCATTACGGACGAAATTTTTGCCGTGGCGTCCTCGCAGGAGGGAAAGATCACCGCAAAATACCTCTACGGTATGATCTTGATCGCATTCGTCGGCTGGACAACGGGCACCTTCCTTGGTGCTTCCGCCGGTGAGATCCTGCCCGCATCCGTGACAAATGCCATGGGACTTGCGCTCTACGGCATGTTCCTCGCCATTATCATCCCCCCCGCCCGAAAGAGCCGTGGCGTGCTGCTGGTGGTTGTCTTTGCGGCACTGCTGAGTCTGGTATTCCGCTATCTGCTGCCGTTTGTGACAAGCGGCTTTGCAGTGATCCTCTGCGCTGTCGCAGCTGCGGCATTCGGCGCACTGGTATTCCCGGTAAAAGAGGAGGAACAGTCATGAGTCATGTGAGTATTGCGATCTATATTGCCGTGATGGCAGGGGTGACCTATCTCATCCGCATGCTGCCGTTTACGCTCTTACGTAAGGAGATCAAGTCTCCGTTTTTCAAGAGCTTTCTGTATTATGTTCCCTATGCCGTGCTGAGTGCAATGACGATTCCCTCGATTTTTTATGCAACGGGGGATATGGTCACCGCTGTGATCGGTACGGCGGTAGCCGTGGTGCTGGCATATTTCCGCCAGCCGCTGATCGTGGTGGCGCTTGCGGCTTCGGCAGCAGCGCTTGCAGCGGATTTCCTGCTGTAATCCGGATGGTGCCTGCGGAATTGCCCGCCATCCTGCTTTTGTACCCCGGAGGTACATCCTGCCCAAGGAGGCGATACTGATGAAAAAACCAAATCTGCTCGTGATCATCACTGCCGTTCTGTGCTGCGGAATCATGGCGTTTGTGGATGGGGTACTCATGCCCGGGTATGCGGTGAAATCCGCTGTCAAGCTTGTGCTGTTCCTCGTCCTGCCGTTTGCACTCTCCCGACTGGACGGCGACATTGCGGCACTTTCCCTCTTCCGTGCAAAAAAACAAGGCATCCTCAAGCCCCTGCTGCTTGGTGTGGGACTGTATGCGCTGATCCTCGGTGCGTATGCGCTTGTGCGGAACGTTTTTGATTTTTCTGCCATTGCAGGCTCCTTGTCGGGCAGTGCCGGTGTGACGAAGGAAAATTTCCTGTTCGTTGCCGTCTACATTTCTTTTGTGAATTCGCTGTTGGAGGAGTTTTTCTTCCGAGGCTTTCTGTTTACGAATCTGAAACGACACAGTTCTGCGAAGTTTGCCCATCTGTTCAGTGCCGTCGTCTTTGCGCTCTATCATGTGGCAATGATGATCGGGTGGTTTTCGCTGCCGCTCTTCCTGCTGTGCATGGCAGGACTGACGATCGGCGGTCTGATTTTTAATATGCTCAACGAAAAGCTGGGAAGCATCTATGCTTCGTGGTTTGTCCATATGTTTGCCAATTTTGCGATCAACACGATCGGGTTTATGCTGCTGAAGTGATCGCATCTGACATCATATGAGAAAGGAATTCCCATGACCGAACTTGAATTCATGAATCTGAAAAAAGCGGCGCTGCAGCGCTGCTTCCGCCGGATGAATCCGCAGCAGTTTGAAGCTGTCACGACCGTAAGCGGTCCCGTGCTCGTGCTTGCAGGCGCCGGAAGCGGCAAGACCACTGTCATCGTCAATCGCATCGCCAACATGGTGCTCTTCGGTGACACCCTCTCCCACCCGACGCCCGTTCCGTCCGGAGCGGAGCTTCGCAAGCTGCAAGCCTACATTGACGGCGGTGACCTCACCATGGGAGAGCTGCAGGATCTCATCGCTGACCGCCCCATCCAGCCGTGGCAGATCCTTGCGATCACCTTCACCAACAAGGCAGCAGGGGAGCTGAAGGCTCGTCTTGCCGAAACGCTCGGGGATGCAGCGCTCGATATCCATGCATCCACGTTCCATTCCGCCTGCGTGCGGATCCTGCGTACCTGCATTGACCGCATCGGCTACGAGAAAAGTTTCACGATCTATGACAGCGACGACAGCCTGCGTGTGATGAAAAAATGCATGCAGGAGCTGGATGTTTCCGAAAAGAAATTTCCCCCGAAGAGCATGCTTTCCGCCATCAGTTCTGCGAAGGACAGCATGATTTCCCCCGAGGCATATGCAGCGCTTGCGGGGCATGATTACTGGAAGGCGGTCACCGCAAAGCTCTACAAGGCGTACCAGAACCGCCTGCAGGCGGCGCAGGCAGTGGATTTTGACGATCTCATCAGCCTGACCGTCCGTGTGTTCGAGGAATGCCCTGACGTGCTCGAAAAATACCAGCGCAAGTTCCGCTACCTCATGGTGGACGAGTATCAGGATACGAACCATGCGCAGTACCGTCTTGTGCGGCTGCTGGCACAGGCGCACGGCAATCTCTGCGTTGTGGGCGACGACGACCAGAGCATCTACCGTTTCCGTGGTGCGACCATCGAGAATATCCTGCAGTTCGAAGCGCAGTTTGCCGGCTGCAAGACCATCCGTCTTGAGGAGAATTACCGCTCCACCCAGCATATTCTGGATGCGGCAAATGCCGTGATCTCCCACAATCAGAGCCGTAAGGAAAAGCATCTCTGGACAGCAGCAGGGGACGGCGACAAGGTCACGCTTCTGTCCGTGAGCGGTGAAAAGGACGAGGGGCAGTTCATTGCCGATACGGTGGAGGACGCCGTGAAAAACGGCGCATCCTACGCAGATTTTGCTGTACTCTACCGCATGAATGCACTTTCGAACAGCATCGAGCGTGCTCTGATGCGCAATAAGATCCCCTACCGTGTCTACGGCGGCGTGCGTTTCCAGGACAGAAAGGAGATCAAGGACGTGACCTCCTACCTCTGTGTGATCCAGAATCCGAACGACCTCGTGCGCTTCGAGCGCATTGTTAATATGCCCAAGCGCAGCATCGGTGAAGCGACCGTGAGCACGATCCTTGCCATTGCGCAGGATCTGCACATGACCCCCATCGAGGTGATGCGCAATGCAGCCGATTTCCCCGCACTCAAGCGTCCGGCACCGCTCCAGCGGTTTGCGGCGATGATGGACAGCTTCACGGAGCTTGCGGAAACGGCAACGCTTGAAGAACTGTTCGATACCGTGCTTGAGCAGTCCGGCTATAAACAGATGCTCGTGCTGCAGGGGGACGAGGGTGAAGCACGCCTCGAAAACGTCGAGGAGCTGCGTTCGAACATCGTCGAGTACATGAAAGAAAGCGCCGAACCGACCCTCGAGGGCTTCCTTGAGGAAAATGCGCTCTACACCGACGCCGACCGTGCCGAGGAAGGGGAGACCGTCTCCCTGATGACGATGCATGCGGCGAAAGGTCTGGAGTTTGACACCGTGTTTGCTGTGGGCATGGAGCAGGGAATTTTCCCGTCCCAGCGCAGCTTTGACAGCCCGGAGGACATGGAAGAGGAGCGGCGGCTTGCCTATGTGACGATCACGAGAGCCAAGCGCCGCCTGTACCTTGTGCGCTGCCAGAACCGTCTGCTGTTCGGCAGCTACAAGCAGAACCCCCTGTCCCGTTTTGTGCGTGAGATCCCCGAAAATCTCCTCGAAACGGACGACCGCACCGTGCACCAGCTGCGTGAGATGCCCGCCGAGGTGAAAACGAACAGCGGACTTGCCTACCTGAAAAAAGCGCAGGCGGACGCCGCCCGTGCCAGAGCGCAGCAGCAGGCACCTGCAGCGCCGATGCAGTTCTCCGTCGGGGAGCGGATCCTCAGTCCCGTGTTCGGGGAGGGTACCATTCTGTCCCTCGAGCCGATGCCCGGGAACGATTACCTCATGGAGGTCGCATTCGACCGTGTGGGCACGAAGAAGATTATGTCAAAGTATCAGAAAATCCGCAAGATATAGGAGGAAACAAGCATGCACCCGATCCGGCTTACCGCATGTCTGACGACAGCAGCCATGCTTGGCGGCGGTACGCTTTCCGCTGCGGCACAGGTGCCGCAGGAAGGGAAGCTCCTGTACCACAGCTATTCCTCGTATACGGCGATGGACAGCACCTTGCAGCTTCATGATTTTTGCACGGGAGCGACACAGCGTTTCACGAACGACAGCTTTGTCCATGCCATGAACGGTGATTTCGGAAGCCACTGCTATGATGTGACCTTCATGGCGATCGACCCGGCTGTCGATGAATGGGACATTTTCCGCTGGAATACCCTCAGCGGAACGCTGACGAATCTGACGGCGCACAGCGGTTTCCGCAACGAGGATCCGAAATTTTCTCCCGATGGGAACCGCATCGTATTCAAGCGTGGGCACTGGGATGCGCAGACGGACGGATTTGTCTATGATCTGGCAGAAATTGACCTGCGCACCGGAGAGATCACCATGCTCACCGATACGCCCGCCGAGGAGTCAATGCCGTGCTATGCCCCGGATGGGACATGCATTTATTATGCGGCACTGCAGGACGGGGATACTTCCATCTGCAGCCTGAATCTTCAGTCCGGCAGTACGCAGGTATGCTATGCCGAACAGGGCGTGCATGCCTACTATCCGATGACATCCGATGCAGGGCTGTATTTTACGAAGTGGCACAGCGCCACGCTGCAGAATGACTGCATTGTCACAATGGAGGAGGATGCCCCCGTGGTGCTGCCGTTCAACGATGCGGCGTATAACTGTTCCGATCCGTTCCCCCTGCGTGACGGCTCACTGTTTTTCAGCAGCACGAGCAGCGGCGGCTATGATCTGTGTTTTTTTGACGGTGCACAGACCCATCCGCTTCCGGCGCTCTCCACAGCGCTTGCGGATCTGGGTGCTTCCTACTACGGCAGAAGCGACGCCGAAGAAGTCATTGCCCGCACAGCGGATTTTCTGCTGCAGCGGGATACCTCCGGCATGAACATGGACGCCGACGGCAACGGCATTGTCAACGCCTTTGATCTGGCGCTCCTCAAGCGGATGCTGAAATGAACCGTATCTTTCCCATATCCCCCGGACAGCGCAGAATGCCGCAGTCCGGGGGTGCTTGTTTGCTGGAAATCCTTTAATTTTTCGAAAAAAGATTGACGGTATGGGCGAAATGTGCTATAATAATAAAGTATACCAAAATGAATGAGGAGGAGAACATGCACGTTACCTTGATCACCTGCACGCCGCATCCGGAAAAGACCGTAGCGGCAGCTGCAAAGCTCTGCTACTCCGAATCGGATGCCCTCCATCTCATGGACGGCATGACGGATGAGGACGCAGGAAATTTTGTCAGAATGCTCGCTTCCTACGGGCACGAAAGCCCCATCGAGCACGTCAGCTTTACCTTTGGTATCGAGGGCGTGTCCCGTGCGCTGCTGGCGCAGATCACCCGGCACAGAATCGCAAGCTTCTCCGTGCAGAGTCAGCGCTATGTCAAGCAGGAGCACTTCGAATACATCACCCCCCCTGAGATCGCTGCGGATCCCGAAGCACTGCAGGTCTATGAACAGGCAATGCAGGACAGCGTGAATACCTACAACCGTCTGGCGGACATGCTCGAAGAGCGGCACTATCAGACGTTTCTTGCACAGGGAATCACCGAAAAAGCCGCACGCTCCAAGGCGGAGAAAAAAGCGATCGAGGACGCACGCTTTGTCCTCCCGAATGCCTGCGAAACCAAGATGGTTCTGACCATGAATGCCCGCAGTCTGCTCAATTTCTTCCGCATGCGCTGCTGCAACCGTGCGCAGTGGGAGATCCGTGCGCTGGCGAAGGAAATGTTCCGTCTGTGCTATGAACAGGCACCCACGATCTTTGCAAAGGCAGGTCCTTCCTGCTGTGCTGGTCCCTGCCCCGAGGGCAAAATGACCTGCGGCAAATGCAGTGAGGTGCGTGCCGAATATGAGGCGCTCAAGCAGGGAATACTGAAATAAACGGGGGCTGCCCCCGATTCATGAAGCACAAAGGAAAGAACATGTTGGAATTCAGAGAGATCACCCTTGCGGACAGACCGTGGATCACAGACTGCCTGCAGCGCAGCAACGAACGTGGCTGCGAGTACAGCTTTGCCAACAATATGGCGTGGCGCAGGCTGCAGGACTCGAAAATTGCGGAATATCGGGGATTTTACCTCTGCTGCGCATTTAATACGCAGGACGGTGCGCCGTCCTTTATCTATCCGGCAGGGGAGGGCGACCATCATGAAATTCTGCTGGAAATGCGGCGTTTTTCGGAATCCCTTGGCAAACCCCTGCACATCTGGAACGTGTCGCCCGACCGCCTTGCATGGCTGCAGGCGCAGTACGGAGATACCTTCGAGGTGACGCCCCACCGTGACAGCTGGGATTATGTCTACCGCAGCGAGGATCTGGCGAATCTCGCCGGACGCAGGTACCACCAGAAACGCAATTTCCTGCACCGTTTTGCGCAGTATGATGCGCAGATCCGTCCCATGACCGAGGCGGATTTTGACGACTGCATCGCCTTTGCAGCGGCGCAGTATAATGAAAAGCTCGAGGGCGACGCTTCGGGAATCTCGGAGCAGTTCGCCATTGACACCTATTTCCGCCATTTCCAAGAGCTTGCGCTGGAGGGAATGGTCGTCCGTGCCAACGGCAGGCTGATCGCTTTTTCGATCGGTGAGCCGCTCAATTCGGATACCTTCTGCGTGCACATCGAAAAGGCGGACACCGCCTTTCAGGGCGTGTATGCCGCCGTGAATCAGGGCTTTGCTGCCCGCATCGCACCCCGTTTCCCCTATATCAACCGTGAGGAGGATCTCGGGATCGAGGGACTGCGGAAGGCGAAAAAGTCCTATCATCCGTGCTTTATGGTGGAAAAGTACGGCGTTTTGTTCCGCTGAACCACTTCGGCCCCATCTGAAAAATCAGACAAAGGAGACAGAATATGATCTACGTATTTTTAGCCAATGGCTTTGAAGAAATGGAAGCAATCGCCCCCATCGATCTGCTGCGCCGTGCAGAAAAACAGGTCGTGACCGTCGGCGTCGGCGGCAAGACCATCACCGGTGCCCACGGCATTACCGTGGAAACGGATATCACCACTGCGCAGATGGTACTCGGCGGCGAACTGGAGATGATCGTCCTTCCGGGCGGCATGCCCGGCACCCTGAACCTCGAAAAATCCGAGGCAGTGCAGGCTGCGGTCGATTTCTGCATGGACAGAGAGATTTACATCGGCGCAATTTGCGCAGCACCGTCCATTCTCGGACATAAGGGACTGCTTGCAGGCAGGGAAGCGATCGCTTACCCCGGCTTTGAAACACAGATGCCCGGTGCTGTCATCAGCGCATCCTCCGTCTGCCAGAGCGGCAATATCGTTACCGCAAAGGGCGCAGGCGTGGCAGTGGACTTCGGTCTGAAGCTTGTCGAGCTTGCAGCCGGACTTCCCGAATCCAAGCGCCAGCGCAACGCCATCTGCTGCCCGTAATGGATATCGCAGCAGAGAAAAAGGCGCTTCGCAGCGCACTGCGCAGACAGCGCAGAGAAATTCCGGATGACGAGAGAAAACGCCTTGATGATGCGATTTTCCGCAATGTCACTGCTTCGCCCCTCTTCCGTGCAGCACAGACGCTGCTCCTGTATGTTTCCTGCGGCGGCGGGGTCGATACGCTGCGGATCATTGGCGAGGCACTGCGCCTTGGAAAACAGGTCGCCGTGCCGAAATGCGGCGAAAACGGCAGCATGACGTTCTATGTGATCGACAGCATGGATGCGCTTGCCCCCGGTGCCTACGGTATCCCGGAACCGGTCGGCGGCAAAATTCCCGAGATCACAGCGCAAACCGTCTGCTTCGTGCCGGGTGTTGCCTTTACAGAGGACGGCGAACGCCTCGGACAGGGCGGCGGCTACTACGACCGCTTTTTAGAGCGTTACCCGGAACTGAACACTGTGGGGCTGTGCTATGGCTGCATGCTGCAGACATCCATCCCCGCACAACCGCATGACCGTCGGGTCGATGCGGTCATTCATGAGTGATCCCCCACGAACCAAAGAGATTATGGAGGTAAAATATGGCTTCAAACAGCGAGAATGAGCGACTGCTCAACGAGATTCTCAACGAAACAAAGCGTGAGCCTGCTAAGAAACCGGCTCCGGCACCCGAGAGCCGTACGCAGAGCATGAAACGGCAGGAGCCGTCCGGAACCGCCTATGTGCCGAAGCATGCCGCACCCGAAGCAAAACCGGCAGAGCGCACCGCCGTGCATCATGTCCCGAAATCCGCACAGCGCCCCGCACCGAACGCCCAGTCGCTCGATGTGCCGATCGAGGGCGAGCAGCGTCCCCGTGAGCCGAAGCGTCCGAAAATGACCGAGGCAGAGCGCCGCAGAGCAGCGAAACAGAAAAAACGCCGCAGAAGAAACAAGAGCGCCGGCAGAATCTACAGCGTGCTCATCATGCTGACCATTATCATCGTCGTTTCGGTCTTTCTTTCCGTGAGCATCATTTCCGTGGGTAAGGATATGATCGGTGTGGAGGGTACACCCACCCTCGTGCCGTTCACCATCCCCGAGGGTGCAACCACTGCCGAGATCGCTGAGGATCTTTACGAAGCCGGTATCATCGAATACCCCAAGGCATTCGTTTACTTTTCAAGACTCAGTGACGCCGATGCCGGCTATATTGCGGGCGAACACGAGGTCAGCAGCGCCATGGCGTATGAGACGATCATCGACGAGCTGACAGGTGTGACGATCGAGGAACGCACAACGGTCGATGTCATGTTCCCCGAGGGTATTTCCGTCTATGAAGCGGCGGAGAAGCTCGAGGAGGCAAATGTCTGCGAAGCGGAAAAATTCCTGTATTACTTCAATCTTGCCAACTACGGCTACGAGTTCGAGGAGCACCTTCCCAAGACCATCTCCAAGCTGAAATTCTGCAAGATGGAGGGCTATCTCTTCCCCGACACCTACACCTTCTATGAGGAAATGGAGCCGGCGGATGTCTGCAACAAGATCTATATGAACTTCAATGTGAAGATCACCGATGAATACTATGCCCGCATGGATGAGCTGGGTCTGACGCTTGATGAGACCATCACGCTCGCTTCCATCGTGCAGGCGGAGGCAGCGACCTCCGACGTAATGAAGGACGTCGCTTCCGTATTCTGGAATCGTCTGAACAATTCCAGCGAGTTCCTGCGTCTGCAGTCCGACCCGACCGGCAAGTACGTCGAGGAGATCATCAAGCCCAATATCGACCTTGCGGATGAAAAGATCTACGAGGCGTACGATACATACATCTGCACCGGACTTCCGGCAGGTGCCATCGGCTGTCCCGGCAAGGCTGCCATCGAAGCGGTGCTCTATCCGAATGAAACCAATTATTTCTACTTCTATGCGAACGTGGATACCCATGTGACCTACTTTGCAACCACGCTTGAAGAGCATTATGCAAATGAAGCAATGGTCAAGCAGCAGCAGGCAGATGCCGCAGCCGCTGCGGAGGGCAGCGAATAATGCGCCCCGAGGTACTCGCACCGGCAGGTGACGCAGAACGCCTGCAGGCGGCGCTGGATTTCGGTGCGGATGCGGTCTATCTGGGCGGACAGATGTTTGGTATGCGTGCAGGTCCTGCGAATTTCGATGCGCAGGGACTGCGTGACGCCGTGGCACAGGCGCATGCACGGGGCGTGAAGGTCTATCTGACCTGCAATACGCTCCCACGCAGCAATGAACTTGCGTTTTTCCCGAAATTTGTGGAAGAAGCCGTCGAAGCCGGCGTCGATGCGATGATCGT
The DNA here is from genome assembly GCA_045544635.1 of Oscillospiraceae bacterium. Taxonomy (GTDB): domain Bacteria; phylum Bacillota; class Clostridia; order Oscillospirales; family Ruminococcaceae; genus UBA3855. Next base: position 2,822 of record JAZPZJ010000022.1, on the reverse strand, counting down.
TGCGGACATCGGTCTGCTGACGATGCTCCGTGAACTGGCACCCGATATGCCCATCCACATGTCCACACAGACGGGCATCGTGAACTATGCCTCCGCCAATGCCCTTTACAAAATGGGCGCACGGCGAGTGGTGCTTGCTCGTGAGCTTTCCCTCGAAGAAATCGCAGAGATCCGCCGGAATACCCCTTCCGATCTGGAGATCGAGGTGTTTGTGCACGGCGCAATGTGCGTCAGCTTTTCCGGACGCTGCCTGTTGTCGGCATATTTCACCGACCGTGACGCAAACCGTGGTGCCTGTGCACAGCCGTGCCGCTGGAAATACAGTCTTGTTGAGGAAAAACGCCCCCATCTCCCCATGCCCATCATTGAGGAACCGGAGGGGACGTACATTCTCAATGCACGGGATATGTGCATGATCGACCATATTGACAAGCTTGCCGAAGCAGGCGTGACCTCGTTCAAGATCGAGGGCAGAGCAAAATCGGCATACTATGTCTCCGTCATCACGAACGCCTACCGCATGGCGATGGACTATTATCTGGCGCATCCGCAGGATTATCGCCTCCCGAAGTCCATCCGTGACGAGGTGTTCAAGGTCAGCCACCGCAAGTACTGCACGGGCTTTTTCTTCGGGCATCCGAATGCCTGCCAGTATTACGAATCGGGCGGCTACATCCGCACCTGCGACGTCGTGGGCATTATCACACGCTGCGAAAACGGCACGGTCTACGCCACCCAGCGCAACCGCTTTTTTGCCGGCGATACCGTCGAGATCCTGGCTCCCGGCTGTGCACCGGTCACGATGACCCTTCCCGAGATCTACAATGGCGACGGCGAACGCATCGAGACAGTAAATCACGCAATGATGGCATTTTCCTTCCCCTGTACGCAGGTGTTCCCCGAGAACAGCATCATCCGGAAAGACACCGATGAGTCTGCCGATGAACAGATCCTGTGATCACAGCCCTGTTCGGCTGTATTCCTGCGCAGATCTGAGAAAATTCAAAGAAAGAAGCTGAAGTTATGAAACCATCTGCTTTGATGAAGATCAGTAATGTATTCTGTACTGTGACAGCGATACTCAGTGCGATTGCGTTCCTGCTCCTGCTGCTTGCAGCATTCCTCATTCCGGAGTTATCCGCCGGCACCGAGGGATCCCTTTCCGAGGTTAAACCGGATGATGTAACAGCCGGATTCCAGGTGTTGGGCACGCTGCTGGCAGGCAGTCTGTCATTGGTGGCGTGGGTCGGCGTCATTGCCCTGATGATCATCCTTGTTCCGTATTTTGTGCTGGCATTGATTCCGGCGATCTCCGGTGCGCTGCTGCTTCGCTCGTACCGCAGCGCCGTGCAGGAAACCGTTGCAAGGAAGAAAAAGCGCACCGACAGCATCGTGAAGATCGTGATCTCTGTGTTGATGCACCTGTACAGTATTGCGCTGTTTTCCACTTCATGGGGAATCCTCTTTGTGTGCATCATCCTGTTCGGATGCGGCATTCTTCTGCCGGCGATTCTGGTGCTCACATCGGAGTCGCTGGATTAAGCCCTGCTGCTGTGAGGACAGCGAAGTTACGGTTCGAATCAAGTGACAAGCCCCCTGTTCAGGGGGCTTTTTCTATTATTCTGCCTCGGACTCCAGAACCTCCGCCGGATCCACGTAGACATCCCCACGCAGTACCTCGAAATGCAGATGCGCATCCATGGCGCTTTCAATATCCGCAGTCTCACCGACTGCACCGATCACCATGCCGCAGGTCACCTTGTCGCCCGTGTTCACGCTCAGACCGGCGTTGAGATTGCAGTAACGGCTCTTCACGCCGTTCTGGTGGTCGATCGTCACGCACACGCCCCAGAGCGGATCCTCCTCCACAGCGTCTACCACGCCGTCCGCCATGGCACGTACCTCGTCACCGAGGGAAGCGGCGATATCCACGCCGTTGTGTGTCTGCCACACACCCGTGGTCGGGGACTTGACCAGCTCACCGTTGCTGAACGCCGCAAGGATCTCACCCTCGAGCGGTGCTGCACAATGCAGCGGCGCTGCCGTCTGTGTGACGGTCTCCGTGGTGGTCTGTGCGGATGCGGCAGTGGATGCAGGCGCTTCGGGTTTGGTTTCGATGGCAGCCGCCGTTGCCGCCGGAACATACGCTGCCGCACGAGCCGTGGTCATGACCGGCGTGGTCGCAGCCATCCGCTGCTCCGCTGCAAGATCATTGGCAGAATCCAGCGCAGAATCGAGCTGAATGCTCAGGTTGTCCGCTGTCTGTGTATAGGCAAACCAGCAGGATACGCCGATCATGGCAGCGCAGAGCGCAATGACAAGATAAAAGCCGAGATTTCCATATTTTTGCTTGTTTTCGTTTGTGTTTTGTTTACTCATAACAACACCTCCGTGGGTAGTTTGCACAGGATTGCAGGAAATATGCAGGATTTCTGAAAATTTGTGGGACGCACCGCAGCGGGATCTTCCGCTCGGAAACCATCCCTCATATAAGGCGTGATTTTCCGGAAAAGTTGCACGTTCTGATGCAACTTCCGGAAAAAATTTTTTTGCGTCCCCCAAAACCCTGCCGGACAGGTGTTTGTTTCGCTTATTTTGCGCTTGCAGAAAAAAGGACAGGCACATGGGCAGGGAAAGCGACCAGCAAACGACCAGCAAACGTCCAGCAGAATCGGCGTATCTGCGCCGCAGCTGCCGTGTCCCGTGCGGCGGTGGGCACGCACTGCGGCAGGCGAAGGGCAGGCAAGGGGCAAACAAAGGGCAAGCAAAGGGCGACAATGTAAGAAAGAATCAAGAAAGAAAAAGAAAGAACAAGAAGGGGG
>JAZPZJ010000021.1:0-15756 GCA_045544635.1 Oscillospiraceae bacterium | reverse complement strand
AGCCTTTACCCACTTTGCTTCCTCCGGAATCGGAGCAGCACCGTGTGCAACGCCTTGTGCGATCGGGCACATTGTTTCAACTTCGTGAGAATAAATCATGAAAATAACTCCTTTCAGATAAGGCTTTTTATGCCGATTATTTCGATACAGGCAGCGGTTTGCGCCACTTGTCCGTCAGCATACATTATCATTATACATGATTTCCGAACAGAAATCAAGTGCAATTTGATATTTTTTTACTTTTTTCACATTTTTCTGAGCAGGTTTCGTATTTTTCGGCAGATGTGACATAGCCAAGCATTATGTCATTGGCAGTTCCATTTCGGATTTCATCCGTATTATCCACCTCATTATCAAGGCGATTCGCTGCACGAAGCACCGCAATCCTTGTCCGGATCAACAGTTCCAGATCGTTCAGGGACGCTTTCTGATAGAAATATTCCACCATCTGCACCTTACGGCAAAATACACATACTGTCGCCAAACGAGAAAAATCTGTACTTTTCATCCACGGCGATTTTGTACGCATTCATGGTATTTTCATAGCCCATGAATGCTGATACCAGCATGATGAGCGTGCTTTCCGGCAGATGGAAATTCGTGATCAGACCATCAATCACCTTGAATTCATACCCCGGATAGATGAAAATATCCGTGTCACCCTCGCATTCTGTGAGCACATCACCGCATCTCTGTGCGGCACTCTCCAGGGTACGGCAGGATGTTGTGCCGACGGAGATCACCCGTCCGCCGTTTGCTTTGGTCTGATTGATCAGATCAGCAGTTTCCTGCGGTAACAAAAAATGCTCCGTATGCATATGATGGTTCAGGATGTCATCCTCCTTAACAGGACGGAATGTCCCCAGTCCCACATGCAGTGTCACATAGGCGATATTCACTCCCATACTGCGGATCTCTTCCAGCATCTCCTTGGTGAAGTGCAGTCCGGCAGTCGGTGCAGCAGCAGATCCCAGTTCACGGGAATAGACGGTCTGATAGCGTTCCTTATCCTGTAATTGCTCCGTAATATAGGGCGGCAGGGGCATCTGTCCGACATCATCGAGGGCAGTGTAGAAATTACCTTCGCATTCAAACTGCACGATCCGGTTCCCGTCCTCTTTGACTTCCAGGACTTCTGCACGAAGTCTTCCGCCGCCGAAGGAAAACCTTGCGCCGGGCTTACATTTTTTTCCGGGACGGCAGATGATCTCCCAGATCTTGTCGCCATGCTGGGCGAGAAGAAGAAATTCGACAAAACTTCCCGTCCCCTCCTTTTCACCATAGAGGCGTGCGGGCAGCACTCTGGAGTCATTCAGCACAAGCAGATCGCCCGGTTTCAGGACACTTGTCAAATCATAAAAATGCAGATGCTCGCAGTTTCCCGTATTTCGGTCAACATGCAGCATTCTGGAAGAATTTCGGGGTTCAACCGGATGCTGGGCAATGAGTTCTTCCGGAAGATCGTAAAAAAAGTCAGATTTTTTCATGGTTACTCCCTTTTTTTCATTTTTTTCTTGACAAACGGGTCAAGAAATGATATTATATATGTAGGATAGAGGTGCGGCAGCGAAGAGTAGCAGACAGGAGGAAGCTCGTTCCGTTGATTTTCTGCAAAAGGCAATGCCGCCGAAGATTCCGGAAGTGAGCATTCCGGTTTCTGGTGTTGTACTGAATAAGTGCTGCACTGTCATCATGTGTGATGGAGAGCTATCGGTGGAAACACCATATTTCTATTATAACGCATGATGGGCCGGTTTTCAACCGGTTTTTTCAATATCTTTCAAAAATTTTTTTGAACAGCGGTTTTCCGTATGTTCAGGGTAAGGAGTAATGTTATGAAACAGTACAATGTAGGTATTCTCGGTGCAACAGGTATGGTAGGTCAGCGTTTTGCAACGCTGCTGGAAAACCATCCGTGGTTCAATGTCAAGGTGCTCGCAGCTTCTCCCAGAAGCGCAGGCAAGACCTACGCAGAAGCAGTCGGCAACCGCTGGGCAATGAAGACTCCCATGCCGGAGAGCATGAAGGATATGATCATCCGTGACCTGAATACGGATATCGAAGCAATTGCAGCAGAGGTAGACTTCGTATTCTGCGCAGTTGACATGAAGAAGGATGAGATCAAGGCGCTTGAAGAGGCTTATGCAAAGGCTGAGTGCCCTGTTGTATCCAACAACTCTGCACATCGTTTCACACCCGATGTTCCGATGGTAGTACCGGAGATCAATCCGGAGCACATTGAGATCATCAAGTCCCAGAGAGAGCGTCTGGGCACCAAGAGAGGCTTCGTTGCAGTAAAGTCCAACTGCTCCATCCAGAGCTATGTTCCGGCGCTGCATCCGCTGAAGAAGTTCGGTCTGAAGAACGTACTGGCTTGTACTTATCAGGCAATCTCCGGCGCAGGCAAGACATTCGAGACATGGCCGGAAATGGTTGACAACCTGATTCCGTTCATCGGCGGCGAGGAAGAAAAGTCCGAGCAGGAGCCGCTGAAGGTTTGGGGTACGATCGAGAACGGCGAGATCGTCAAGGCTGCAACTCCTTCCATCACAACACAGTGCCTGCGTGTACCGGTTTCCGATGGTCACACAGCTGCTGTATTCGTATCCTTTGAGCAGAAGCCCACAAAGGAAGAGATCCTGAAACTCTGGGAAGAATTCAAGGGCGTCCCGCAGGAACTCGAGCTGCCTTCCGCTCCGAAGCAGTTCCTCCACTACTTCACAGAGGACAACAGACCGCAGGCAAATCTGGACAGAAATCTCGAAAAGGGCATGGCTGTTTCCGTTGGCAGACTGCGTGAAGATACACAGTATGACTACAAGTTCGTATGCCTTTCCCACAATACACTCCGTGGTGCAGCAGGCGGTGCAGTGCTCCTCGCAGAACTCCTCGCTGCAAAGGGCTATTTTGACTAATTGATAGCTTGCACTCTCCGAAGCTGGGGATGGAAAACTGTCCCACAGCTTCGAAGCGCAGATTTATTTAACCATCCCAAATGACAATTGGAGGGAAGATTATGAAGAATACGATTTTTACTGGTGCAGGTGTCGCAATTATTACACCTTTCAATCCGGACGGTTCGATTAATTTTGACGGTCTGGGCGCCAATATTGACTATCAGATCGAAAACGGTACGGATGCGATCATTATCTGCGGCACGACCGGCGAAGCTTCTACTATGACGGAAGAAGAACATCTGGCGTGCATCCGCTATGCGGTAGAGCGCACAAACAAGCGTGTTCCGGTCATTGCAGGTACCGGCAGCAATGATACAAGAACAGCGATTGAGCTTTCTGTTGAAGCAGAAAAGCTCGGTGCGGATGGTCTCCTGCTCGTAACCCCCTATTACAACAAGACCACGCAGGCAGGTCTGATCAAGCACTTCACAATGATCGCTGACAGCGTAAACATCCCGATCATCCTCTACAATATTCCCGGCAGAACCGGTATGGGCTTCACAGTGGATACCCTCAAGGTTCTGGCAGAACATAAGAATATCGTGGCTGTCAAGGAAGCATCCGGCAACATCAGCTATACCGCACAGGTTGCTGCAGCTGTAGGAGACAAGATGGATATTTACAGCGGCAACGATGATATCATCGTTCCGATGATGGCGCTTGGCGCAAAGGGCGTGATTTCCGTGCTGTCCAACATCATGCCGAAGGAAACACATGAAATGTGCCAGCTGTGTCTGGACAACAATTTCGCTCCCGCAATCGAGATGCAGGTAAAGTATCTGGAAGTGATCAACAACCTGTTCATTGAAGTAAATCCGATTCCCGTAAAGGCTGCAATGAACATGATGGGTATGCCTTCCGGTGCTCTGCGCATGCCGCTCGTTGATATGGGCGAAGCAAATGCAGAAAAACTCCGTGCTTCCATGCAGGCAATCGGTCTTTTGGACTGAATCCGACAGGAGGACAAAAGCAATGGATCAGGTAAAAATCCTCATCAGCGGCGCAAACGGCAAGATGGGGCATGCGGTCGCAGCAGCGATTGCTTCCCGTGAAGACTGCGTGGTATGCGCCGGTGTTGACCTTTATACAAAGCAGTATGCAGATTTCCCGATTTTTGAGAAACTTTCCGATGTGACAGAAAAGCCCGATGTTGTGATTGATTTTTCAAATCCGGCAATTCTGGATGATCTCTTGGACTACTGCATGGTAAACGGCATCCCCTGTGTGCTGGCTACAACCGGATATAACGAGGAACAGATCGCAAAGATCAAGAAGGCAGCGAATTCCATTCCGGTATTCTTCTCCTTCAACATGTCTCTCGGCATCAATCTGCTGGTACAGCTGGCAAAGAAGGCTGTGTCCATTCTGGGCGGACAGTTTGATATTGAGATCGTTGAAAAGCATCACAATCAGAAGATCGACGCTCCCAGCGGTACAGCGATCATGCTGGCGGATGCGATCAATGAAGAACTGGATCATCAGTATCATTATGTCTATGATCGTCATTCCAAGCGTCAGAAGCGTGAGGCAAAGGAAATCGGCATGCACGCCATTCGTGGCGGCACGATCGTCGGTGAACATGATATTATTTTCGCCGGTCACGACGAAGTCATCACCCTGTCCCATTCTGCCGCTTCCAAGGAAGTATTTGCAGTGGGCGCAGTAAATGCCGCTGTATTCCTTGCAAAACAGGATGCAGGCATGTATGATATGAGCCAGCTGATGGCACAAGCGTAACAAAACAGCAAACCCCATGAAGCATCAACTTCATGGGGTTGATTTTATGCCTTTTCAAAGAATCCGAAATGTTCCATCGTCTTGTAGATCCCGTCCTCACGCAGTTTTGCGGTGACAAAAGCCGCATGGGGAATCAGCTTTTCACCGTCCCCCATCGCAATCCCCGTACCTGCGGCACGGAGCATGGTCAGGTCATTGAGACTATCGCCGATGGCGTAGGACTGGGATTTCTGCAAACCATAACGATGCATGACAAAGTCCATTGCCAGTCCCTTGGAACAGTTCAGTGGATGCATTTCCGCAAAGCCCCATCCCCTGTCCACAAATGCAAAATACGGCGCAATGCCCGCTTTGAATGCTTCCAGATCGGTCTTTTCATCATAGGCGATCACGAATTTGTCAAATGCAAAATCCGCATCATCCGCACTGCGATAAACATTCTTCTCCTGCATCCGGAATGTATTGCGGATGTCGATGATGAACGGCAGTTCCCGTGTCTTAGGATCGAAGAAGAAGCCGTCACGATGCTCATACAGGGGGGCTGCGTCCACATCACGGACAAGCTGTACCATTTTCGTCATCACATCGGGAGAAACGGTCTGGTAGAAACATTCTTCCCCCTCGCATTCGATGTAAGTACCGCATCCGCAAAGATAACCGTCAAAGCCCAGCTCTCTCACATCAGCATCGACATTGACAAGCGGACGGCCGGTATTCACATAGAGGAGATGCCCGGCGTCGTGTGCAAGTCGGAGGGCTTTCTTGGTGCTCTTCGGCACAAAATGTCCGGCATTATCCTCCATGAGGGTACCGTCCACATCAAAGAACATGATTTTACGCATCTTATACCTGCTTGAAGAGGTGCACCAGTTCCAATGCGGACATAGCGCAGTCGTAACCCTTATTGCCTGCCTTTGTGCCGGCACGTTCGATTGCCTGTTCGATGGTGTCAGTGGTCAGAACGCCGAACAGAACGGGGACCTCAGTCTCCAGAGATACGGACGCAATGCCCTTGGAAACCTCTGCACATACATAATCATAGTGAGAGGTTGAACCACGGATGACCGCACCAACGCAGATGATGGCATCGTAGTTTCCGGATTTGGCAAGCTTCTTTGCGGCAAGCGGAATCTCGTATGCGCCGGGTACCCATGCAAGGGTGATGTCGTCATCGGATACGCCGTGGCGCACCAGGCAATCCTCTGCGCCGCCGATCAGTTTGGATGTGATGAATTCGTTGAAACGGGATGCCACGATGGCAATTTTCAGTCCCTGTCCGCAGTAAATTCCTTCAATTGTTTTCATAACTCATGTTCCTTTCTGATTACAATTTATATGACGCCTTATTCAGGCTTAACATCAATCATGTGCCCCATCTTCTCCTGCTTAGTACGTAGATAAAAGAGATTCTGCTTTTTCGGGGGGATTTCGATTGCTTCACGGGAAACAATTTCCACGCCGTATTCAGACAGATCGGAGATCTTCTCCGGATTGTTGGTCATAATCCGCAGCTTTACCGCACCGAGATCCTTGAGAATCTGTGCGCCTTCGCTGTAATCACGCAGATCGGGAGCGAATCCAAGCTCAACATTTGCTTCAACAGTGTCCCGTCCATGTTCCTGCAGATCGTATGCCTTGATCTTGTTCAGCAGTCCGATTCCCCTGCCCTCCTGCCGCAGATAGAGGAGAATGCCCCTTCCCTCCTGCGCAATGCGCTTCATGGCAGCATCGAGCTGTTCGCCGCAGTCGCACCGGCAGGAACCGAATACATCACCTGTCAGGCACTCGGAATGAACACGGCAAAGGACAGCATCTCCATCAGAAACATCCCCCATCACAAGAGCAACGTGTTCACTTCCGGTGATCCGGTTCTGGTATCCGTAGATCTCAAAATCGCCGTATTTCGTGGGAAGCTGTGCATGGGATACACGATCCATGAACGGATCGTTCAGGCGGCGGTATTTCTGCAGATCCTTGATCGTCACGAATACAAGATCATGCTTCTCTGCAAATCTCACAAGCTGCGGCAGTCGCATCATAGTGCCATCCTCCGCCATGATCTCACAGCAGAGACCGCAAGCTTCCAGTCCTGCAAGTCGCATCAGATCGACGGTTGCTTCCGTATGTCCGTTGCGTTCGAGCACACCGCCAGCCTTGGCTTCGAGCGGAAACATATGTCCAGGACGGCGGAAATCGGAGGGTTTTGCCTCCGGAGACACGCACATTCTTGCAGTGAATCCACGTTCTTCCGCAGAAATGCCCGTGGTTGTCTCCACATGGTCAATGGATTCGGTAAATGCGGTGCAGTGGTTATCCGTGTTGTTCTGCACCATCTGGCGAAGACCCAGACGAGCGGTATACTCGCTGCTCATGGGCATGCAAATCAGACCCTTTGCAGCGCTTGCCAAAAAGTTGACATTTTCTGTGCTTGCAAACTGCGCCGCACAGATGAGATCGCCCTCATTTTCACGATCCGGATCATCCGTGACAAGGATGACCTTTCCCTGTCGGAGCGCTTCAAGTGCTTCAGGAATGGTATTGAATTTCATACACATATATCCTTTCGTTATTCTATTTACATAAAACCGTGTTTCACCAGAAAATCTTCTGTAATACCGCCGGATCTCTGTGAGCAGAGCTTTTCGGCGTATTTGGCGATGATGTCGCATTCCAGATTCACCACATCGCCGGCTTTTTTATGCAGAAGTGTGGTTTCTGCGCCGGTGTGCGGAATGATGGATACGGAGAAATCCGAGGTCGTCACCGCTGCGACCGTCAGGCTGATGCCGTCGATCGCAATTGAGCCTTTTTCAACGATATACCGCAGAATTCCGGAATCCGCTGTAATCGTCACCCATACCGCATTATCCTCACGGCGCATGGAACGGATCTTACCGGTACCGTCGATATGACCGGAAACGATATGACCGCCGAATCTGCCGTTTGCTGCCATGGCACGCTCCAGATTGACGAGACTTCCGGGGTGCAGTGTACCGAGGTTAGTGCGGCGCATGGTTTCCGGCATCACGTCGGCAGAAAACGAATCTCCGTCAAACCGGCAGACCGTCAGGCATGTGCCGTTGACAGCGATGCTGTCACCCATATGCACATCGGACAGCACCGTGCTTGCCGAAACTGTCAGAACGCATGATTTCACGCCATGTTCGATTCTGCGGATCTTTCCGACTTCTTCTATGATTCCTGTGAACATCCGTATCCCTCCACATCATATTCAAGCAGCACATCATCACCGAAGCGACGGATCTGAGGGCGGCTCAGGCGGCATGCCTCCGCAGGACTTGCAACGCCGATGCCACCGACTGCAGTTTTAGCTGATACACCGCCAAAAATCTTCGGAGCAATATAAACATGCACATGCTGCACAATTCCGCTGCGCAGGGCTGCTTCATGAAGGGCAGCACCGCCCTCGATAAGGATGCTGTCAATGCCCAGTTCACCCATTTTAATCATGAGCAAACGCAGATCCACATGACCATCCGTTTCCGGGATGCGCAGAACATGCACACCGCACTGCTCGAGGAACGCCTGTTTGCGCTCATCAATATGACTTGCGGCAACATAGGTCGGAATCTCCTTTGCACTCAGTACCAGACGGCAGTCCTTCGGAATCTGCAGATGCGTATCGCAGATGATGCGCACGGGATTGCTGGGATTTTCCGTACGGCAGTTAAGCATCGGATCATCCGCAAGGACGGTACCGATTCCGATCATAATGCCCGCCACACGCTTTCTGGTTTCATGCACATGACGGCGGGATTCTTCGCAGGAAATCCACTTGGAAAGTCCCGTCCAGGTCGCCGTTTTTCCGTCCGCAGTCATGGCGGTCTTCATCACGCAAAACGGTGTTTTGGTGGTAATATAATGAAAGAAAATACGATTGATGGCATCGCATTCCGCCTTACAGAATTCTGTCACAACTTCGATTCCCGCTGCACGAAGATTTGCAATTCCCTGTCCGGCAACGAGCGGATTCGGGTCATTGGAACCGACAAATACCTTTGCAATTCCTGCTTCAATAACGGCGTCCGTACAGGGCGGATTCTTCCCGTGATGACAGCAGGGCTCCAGCGTAACGTACATCGTTGCGCCCTTCGGGTCATCTGTACAATGCGCCAAAGCATTGCGCTCTGCGTGGGGCTGACCGTAACATTCATGATATCCCTCTCCGATGATCCTGCCATCCTTCACGATCACTGCACCGACCAGAGGATTGGGATTGACAAAGCCCACACCTTTCTGTGCAAGCGCAATAGCTCTCTGCATATACTGCTCATCCGACATCTTTCTGACCTCCATAGAAAAAACGCCCCGAAATTGCTTTCGGGGCGCAGCATACATGTATTGCATTCTTCTCCCATCCGGACTTTACCGTCGGTTTCGGATTTACACCGAATCGGCCTTTACAGGCTCACGGACTTATGCAGCAGCAATCACCGTCGATTATGAATTTCACATACCCCGAAGAATTGAAATCTATTCGTTTACTTATATTATACACACTTGTTATTAAATTGTCAAGTACATTCCGAGAAAAACCTATACAGAAGCAGGATCCTCCGGATTAGCCGGTGTCGGATCAACAACGGGCGGATCATCTACCTGCGGCGGATCCGTCGGCGGTTCCACTGGAGGTTCATCCGTGGACGGTGGAATCACAACCGTTTCTGTCTGCGTCTGGGTTTGCGTGTATTCACTCGATTCCATGCCGGAAACGCCGGTCTCATCAAAGCCAGTACTTTCGGAAGTCTCAAGCCAGCCGCTCTCATCGGTGGAGGTTTCAATTACAGGCACCTCTGTATGCGCAGTAGTTTCATTGCCCCGATCTCTTGTGGTCGTGGAACGCAGATATTCCCAATATTCATTGCTCGAACGGGTATGATTCTCAAACGTCGCAGCCCATGTAGAAAGTGTGTGCGGTGCTTCTGTATTCTGCCATGCTTCTGAAGATGGCTGGGTTTCTTCGGGCACCATTGTTGTCTGTACGGGTGCTTGTTCCAAGCTTTGCTGATGATTCGGTGTGATTGGGAAGAGCATCAGAAATGCCAGAATGACTGCAGTCAACGCCAGAAAACTGGCACATGTGATAATTGTGATTTTCGTAGATTTTTCAAGTCCTGCGATTGATTTTAAAATGTTCATATGAATGTGTTCTCCTCATACCGGCACGCTGTTCTGCCGAAGGTACTCTATTATGAATGATTCTTTTCTGCTTCAGTGACGGCAAGCACGGAATCCTGCCTGCTGACACGCCGGTAGGCAGTCGGCGTCATACCGGTGTGACGTTTGAACTGGCGCATAAAGTAAACATCCGTTTCAAAACCACTGCTCTGTGAGATCTCGGAAATGGGATCATCCGTCTCTGCAAGCAGACGTTTGGCATATGCAATTCTGCTCTCGATCACATCCTGCGTGCAGGTCGTGCCAAAAGCTAACTGATATATTTTATGAAAATACGGGCGGCTGATGCACAGACTGTCACAGATATCCTGAATATACCAGTCCTTTGCAGGCGCATGGTAGATTTCTCTGCGCAGCGCTATCAGCTTATCAAAATGCGGCACCTGCATTGCTTTCTCTGCAGCGGTTGCTGCCTCCTGCCAAAGCATGCACAGGAGCAAACCAACTGCATGAGCTTGTTTGCTTCGACCAAGTGGGGTGGCATCCTGCATAGACTCCATCATGATCTTCCACACAGACAGCACAGAAAGAGGCTGCACCATCGGCTGCATTTCACCGATCCGCATTCCATTATCTGCAAGCTTCTGCAGGGTGTCCGATGAAAGCCGAAGGTGTGCCCACTGAACCGTCATCGAATGCTGGACGGGCAGGATATTTTCTTCGAATGGAACGAGCACGAATGTAAACGGACGTGCATGGTAGCTTTTGCCATGAATACGCACGCTGCCCTTTGCACTGCACAGCAGCAGCAGACAATTTCCGCCGCCCTGCACTTTATGCAGACCGAACTGGTTTGTTCCCTCACTGCTTCCGCAGCGTATTAAAACTGCACTTTCCGTTATCAGCATGTCTCGCCACCCGGTTCTATAATATTCTATCCCATTTAATAATCATACTACTTTTTCCGTATTTTGTCAACTACATACCGGAATTTTTTCGGAGAATTACAGCAGCAGACCGCATACAAAAATGTATGCGGTCCAATGCCATTAGAAAACAGTTTCATCAAAAGAGAGTGTTACCTTGAACAGATCGCCGTCAATTGCGATCTCCATCGTACCTCCCTGCAGATTTGTCAGACTCTGTGCGATGGAAAGCCCGAGTCCGCTTCCCTCCGTATTACGGGAGCGGTCCCCCTGCACAAAGCGCTCCAGCAATGCATCCGCTGAAATGTGAAGCTGTACCGCCGAAATATTCCGCAGCGTCATCATGACCTTTCCGTTTTCTGAAAATACGTCAAGATAGACACGGGTGTTCGGCAGCGCATATTTGCAGACATTGCCGAAGAGATTATCCATCACTCTCCAGAGCAAACGTCCGTCCGCCGTGATGAACAGGGGCTGCTCGGGGATATCACAGACCATCTGCAGGGCTTTCGCTTCCAGTTTTTCGGCATACTCTCCCTGTATTTGTTCGAGCAGCACACGCAGATCCATCTTTTCCTTTTGTACTTTCATATTGCCGGTGGTCGCCTTCGAGGCTTCCAGCACATCCTCCGTCAGTTTACGCAGACGTGCCGACTGTCTTGTGAGCACCTCCAGATATTCCACTGCCTTGGGATCCTTCAGCTCCAGCTTCGCAAGCAGATCAGTATAATTGATAATGGATGTCAACGGTGTACGGATGTCGTGGGAGACATTGGCGATCAGTTCCGTCTTGAACATTTCACTCTTAATCCGCTCGTTGACCGCCACATTCATACCTTCACTGATGCTGTTGAGGTAGCGCCCATGTTTTTTGAATGGTGCTGCAAGCTTATCCTCGGGGATTTTGTGGGTAAGATCGCCGCTTGCAATGCGTTCAGCCCCCTTTTCCAGATGATGCAGACTTGCTGCAATCATGCAGGCGATCACAACTGCGGCAGCATACAGCATCAGGATCGGGAACAGACCGAATTCATTGCCGTTCCAGACCATGATCATGCACACCAGCTGCACAAGGAAGAAGCCGAATGCCACCAGCGGAATCTGCCAGAGCAGCGGCAGACCGAACACGGCGTTCGAATAACGACGCAGCATGCGGGCAATCATTTTTGCTGTGATGACAAGCAGGTTGTTGGAAAGAATCCTTCCTGTACGGATGCGTACGGCGGTACTGCACAGCCACCAGAGTACGATCAGACCTGCGCTGATCAGACCGGCACAAACAAGCGCCGCCATCATCAGTCCGCCGAACGCATTCACCACTTCATCAAAGAATACGATCACGATGATCCCCAGAATCAACTGCATCACTGTGAATGCATCGTACGGGATCTTGTCAAATACTCCTTCAACGGCAACACTATGCCCTTTGCGATAACCAGCCGCAGCAAACAGGAAAATCAAGGATGCCAGAAATGCTGCCGCACTGACGATCATCACGATGAATGGTACATATCGGTAATTGTAGGCAAGATCAAAAAATTTCTCATACTGTGCAAATTGGTCATTCGCTGTCAGATCGCTGCGGACATAGCCCGTGATGTAGTACTCCAGCGTGCTTTCCGGTTTGCTCACGGTCACATCATAATAGAGGACTTCTCTGTACTCCTCCGTTTCATCCGGAACATTCTCAACATCTGTTTCTTCCATCGCAGGTTCATTGGGTCTACCTTCTATGGCAGGAGGAATCTCTGTTGGCGGCTGCACACTTTCCCATACCAGAACTTCTTCGATCGAATACTCTATTCCTTCGTCGGAATGATGTGCAAAGTACTGATCCCATTCTTCGGGCTTCATTCGTTGCTTTTCGAAGATCGTTTTATATGTGGTTTCATGGTATGGTACCGTCCTGCTATATCGGTAGCTGCCGTTGGTAAAACTTTGGAAGAGAGGATTTTCATTCTTATCGGAAATGATGAATTCAAAATTCGAGTTCGCCGGATCATATGGATCCATCAGTTCATGGTACAGTTGCTCACGGTAATCCTCGGACAGCGATTCGTCGTAATACCCGTTATTCAGCATCTCCTGATACCGACTGTTGAGCGCAAAGATCTCCTGACGGCATAGCTCTTCAAGCCGCTGCTTCGAAAATCCGTCCCGCTGCCCGGTATAAAGTCCCCCTTCCCCGAATTCGATAGTGAAAAGGCATCCACCGACCATGCCGATGATGCTCAGGACATAGACAAGCACCATCAGCGCCTTGAAGGCGGCGTTTCTTCGCAGACCGCCTGTTTTTCCTGTGCGTTTGTGCTCCATTAGGATTTCCCTCCTTCGATCTTGTAGCCCTGTCCCCAGACAGCTTTGAGGTATCGAGGCTCGGCAGGATTGATTTCGATCTTTTCCCGTAGATGCCGGATATGGACGGCAATCGTCCCCTCTGCACCATAGGGCGCTTCATTGCGCACGGCGGTGTAGATCTCCTTCGGTGTAAAGACCTGATTCGGCGATTCCATAAGAAAATGCAGGATCGCATATTCCGTCGGTGTGAGATTGACCGGATCTCCATCCACCGTCACACGCTTTTCCGTATCATTGATCCGGATATTTCCGACGCTTAGAACTGCCGCCGAAGGCACCGCCGCACTTCCCAGCTGGGTATAGCGCCGCAGCTGGGAACGGATTCTTGCAATCACCTCCATGGGATTGAATGGCTTAGTGATATAATCATCCGCTCCAAGATTCAAGCCGAGGATCTTGTCGGTATCTTCACTTTTTGCAGTCAGCAGGATCACCGGAAGATTCCAGCGTTCCCGCAGTTTCATCATCGTCTGGATCCCATCCATTTCCGGCATCATGATATCGAGCAGCAAAAGGTCGATGTGCTCCTCGGCAAGCTGTTTGAGCACCTCCCTTCCGTTATAGGCGGTATGGAGTATGTAATCCTCCTGGGAAAGATAAATCTGCAGTGCATTCACGATATCCTTTTCGTCATCGCAGATCAAAATATGGTAAGACATGGTGTTCTCCTCTCTGGTTGATAGTTCTATTATACCGTATCCCTGATTAAGATACAAGACAGAATTTCTTTAAGAACTGATTAAGAACAAAATCCCCATACCACACGGTATGGGGAGAGGTCTCAGATCATTTTCCGCTTTTTCGTTTCTGCACATGGTATGTGATCGCCGTCAGCGGAAGCTCAGGACAAAGCTTTGCTCCCAAGAGAGACAGCTTCATCAGAACCGTCGGGACGATGATTGCCTGTCCTCGCAGTGCACGGTCGATGCCGTACTTTGCAACGTATTTTGCATCAACAGCATGCATCACAAAGGACACACCGGCACGGTCATTGAAATCCGTATCCACAGGACCGGGACAGAGAACGCTGACCGTAACATTCGAATTCTTCCGGCGCAGCTCGTCACGAATGGCAAGCGTCAGACGTACAACATAGTTCTTCGACGCATAGTAGCTCGACATGAGCGGTCCCGTCATAAAGCCCGCTGCAGATGCGACATTCAGAATCCTGCCGCTGCCCTGTTTTTCAAAATCGTGAAGAAAACGCTTTGTCAGGATATGAAGCGCACGGATATTGACATCAATCAAGGCAAGCTCTTTCTCAAGCGGCACATCTGAAAATGCACCGAAAATCCCAAAGCCTGCATTATTGATCAGAAAGTCGATCTTCATCCCCCTGCAGAACGCATACAGACGATCGGGCGCATCACGTTCTGCAAGATCCAGCGCAATATAGCGGGTGCTGTCCCCGAATTTCTTTGCCATACGCCGCAACATTTCTTCATTTCTGCCTGTCAGAACAAGCTGCCAGCCCTGGCGATGAAGGTAAAATGCCATTTCTTTTCCGATTCCGGATGTTGCACCTGTGATCAATGCTCTCATGATACCATTCCTTTCTGTATATGCAATCTGTTATCAGTATAGCATGATTCTATCGTGTTTTGCAAGAGGATTCTGAAATTTTTGTGAAATTTCAATTTTTTTTGAAAAAACTATGGACTTATTCCGAAATTTATAGTATAATAGTAAAAGATTGTTTTTTTGGAGGTATCATAATGTCAATTTTTAAGAAAGTTACAGCATTCCTCACCGCTGTCGGCATTGCAGCGGCATTTACCGGATGCAGTGATACAAGATACGGTCTGGAAGTAGACGGTGTCAAGGTGCCTGCCGGTGTTTATATTTACTATGCAAATTCCGCATACAGCAATGCGCTGTCGATGCTGAAGGCTGAAAACGCAGAGCTTGATACAACCGATACAAAGGCTGTTAAGGCCGCTACGATCGAAGGCGTGGATACACTGACATGGATTCAGGACAAGGCTACCGAGCTTTGTGTTAACTATGTTGCTGTTGAGAAAAAGTTCGATGAACTGGGTCTGGAGCTGGATTCCGACACAAAGTCCAACCTCAAGAGCATGGTAGAATACTACTGGGCAAGCTACGAAGAAACCATGGTCAAGAATGGCGTAAGTGAAGACTCCTTCACAAAGATCATGACTTCCAGCTACAAGAGCGAGATGCTGTTTGACTACTACTATGGTGTAGAGAGCGAAAACGGCAAGACCGAGGACGAGCTGAAGGAATACTACATTGACAATAACATCCGTACCCAGTATGTAGCTTTCAAGCTGTATGACGGCGAAGGAAATCTGCTCAAGTCCGACGGCAAGGAAGACATGATGGATATGGTCAAGGAATATAAGGAGCGTGTTGAGGACGCTTATGACGAAGGCGGCGTTGAGGCTGTCATGACCGAAATGAGCGTTGTCCAGAGCGAATACAATGCATACTGTACTTCTGTTTCCAATGAAGCAGCAGGCATCACTGAGACAACAACCACTACAACCTCGACAACCACAACAACTACGACAACGACCACTACTACTGCTGCTGCAGTCGCTACGGAGACTGATGAGAACGGTAATGTCAGCATCGTAGAAGATGAGAACAACGATACTGCAGCTGAGACAACCACC
>JAZPZJ010000020.1:0-10342 GCA_045544635.1 Oscillospiraceae bacterium | reverse complement strand
CCCTTGAGGGATGCGCCGAAGGCAGCTTCCATGGCAACCTTTTCGTTGGGTGCCCATTCGCAGTACATTTCATCGTATTCTGCGGCAAATTCGGTGATTTCGGTACTGGGGGTACCGGGGTAGCTGGATACGATCTGGCATCCGGCTTCGTAGAGACCTCTGGCAACGGCTGCGTTGCCGATCATCAGTTCTTTCATGTATGTTCCTCCAAACTTACCGCAGCGTGCGGCACTTCGTGCCGCCGCTGCTGGTAATATATGTATTGATTGCGCCTTCGGCGCATGTAGGGGCAAAGCCCCTACAACCCCCTTATGCTGCCAACGGCAGCATGAATGGAGTTATTCCTCTTCGTTTCTCTTATCAACAATACGCTTTGCCTTGCCCTCGTATCTCTGGATGGTCTTAGGCGGCACAAGTGTGACCTTTGCCTGAATGCCCAGCACCGTCTTGAGCTTGGCAACCGCTTCCTTCTGCAGGCGTTCGAGATCGCCGAAACGCTCCAGCAGCGCTGTATCCATCAGTTCCACACGTACCTCGAGGTAATCCGTGTAGTTCTTTCTGGTGAGCACCAGCTCATAGTGCGGCGAAATGCTGTCGATCGTCGCCAGTACGCTTTCGATCTGGGACGGGAACACGTTCACGCCACGGATCTTGAGCATGTCATCGCTTCTGCCCTGTACCTTTTCCATGCGCACATGCGTTCTGCCGCACTGGCAGGTATCGTAATGCAGACGTGTGATGTCCTTTGTACGGTAGCGCAGCATCGGGATGCCTTCCTTGGTGAGCGTCGTGATGACCAGCTCGCCCTTTTCGCCGTGGGGGAGTACCTCGCCCGTTTCGCTGTTGATGACCTCCGGCAGGAAGTGATCCTCCGCAATGTGCATGCCGCAGCGGAATTCACATTCGCCCGAAACGCCCGGACCCATCAGCTCGCTCATACCATAGTTATCCGTTGCGAACAGCCCGAAGCCCTTTTCGATCTTGTCACGCAGCGCCGGTGTACAGCCCTCGGAGCCGAACAGACCGATGCGCAGCTTCAGCTCATCATTCGTAATGCCCATGTCATGCGCAACCTCGCTCATGTACATCGCATAGGACGGTGTGCTGATCAGGACGGATGCCCCGAAATCCTTCAGGATCATTGCCTGTTTTTCGGTGTTGCCCGAAGAGATCGGGATAACTGCACAGCCCAGCTTCTCCAGACCGTAATGCAGACCCAGTGCGCCCGTGAACAGACCATAGCCGAACGAGATCTGCGCCACATCATTGTCATTGACGCCGACCGCCGCACAGAATCTAGCCACGCAGTCGCTCCAGTTATTGATATCGTTGCGTGTGTAGCCTACAACAGTGGGCTTACCCGTCGTTCCGCTCGATGCATGGATGCGGACGATGTCCTTCATCGGCACCGCAAACAGTCCATAGGGGTAATTGTCACGGATGTCCGCTTTGGTGGTGTACGGAATGTACTGAATATCGGACAGACATTTGATCTTATCCGCTGTCACGCCCGCCTCAGTGAGACGCTTATGGTAGAACGGCACATTGTTCATGCAGTAATCCACCAGATGCTTGAGCCGCTGCAGCTGCAGGGCTTCGATCTCCTTGCGGGGCATGGTTTCTATGTCTTTCTGAAAAAACACGATACTTCCTTCTTTCTGATTCAGTCGCTTTATGCAAACTGCAAATAAAATTCTGCCATTGAATGGCGATTTGCGTATAATTTGCACGATTATACATATTATAGCATTTTTCCGTGCAGGTGTCAAGCGTATTCAATCGGCAAATAATTATCGAATCCGCAATTTTCGGCGAATAACTGCGAAAGCGGCGGTTCCGGCGCTGTGAAAAAGATTTTCAAAAAACTATTCCATTTTCCATAGAAATCTGGTATAATATAGGAAAGTATCAAAAAACGTTAGGATGAAGTGATTTTGAACAAATACAAACAGCTTGCCATGAACACGGCGGTCTTTGCCATCGGTTCCTTCGGCTCAAAGATCCTGCTGTTCCTCTTGACGAGACTCTATACCCATAATATTGCCTCGGGGGACAACAGCACCAAATCTCTTTTGGAGAATACCGCAAACTTTATCATCCCCATTGTCACCCTCTCCATCGCCGAAGCGGTCATCCGCTACGGCCTTGACCGGGAGTTTGACAAACGGGAGATCTTCACCTCCGCCTGCGTCGTGGAGCTGGGCGGACTTCTGGGGCTGGTGCTCCTATCCCCCCTGCTGACGCTCCTGCCCTATGCGCAGGGCTACACGATCTACCTCGTGCTCTATATCGCCGCCTCGTCCTTCCGGCAGCTCAGCTCGCAGTTTGTCCGGGCAAGGGGTATGGTGCGGCTCTTCGCCCTTGACGGCATTCTGGCAACACTGACGCTGTTCTGCTTTAATATCCTGTTTATCTCCGTCCTGCAGTGGGGCGTGACGGGATTTATGATCTCGGTGATCCTCTCCGACCTCTGCTCCGGCATTTTCCTCTGGATCACGGCGAAGCTCTGGCAGTTCTTCAACATCCGCCTCTATAATGCCGAGATCACGAAGATGATGATGCGCTTTTCCATCCCCATGATCCCGACGGCGGTGCTGTGGATCATTACGGGATTTTCCGACCGTCTGTTTGTCCGCTATATGGACGGCATGGCGCTCAGCACGGATGTCGGTGAATCGGCAGCAGGCGTATATGACGCTGCTTCAAAGGTACCGAATCTGATCTCGATGGTTTCCACCATCTTCTTCCAGGCGTGGAATATGTCTGCGATCACCGAGAACAACAGCAAGGACCGCAGCAAATTCTACTACCGCATTTTCTCCGCCTACCAGTCCATGATGTTCTTAGCGGCAGCCTTCATGATCGCACTCGTGCGTCCCCTTTCTGCGATCCTCATTGATTCCAGCAAGGATCCTGCGTATGCAATGGCGTATCAGTACACGCCCGTCCTCATCATCGCCGTGCTGATGATGAGCTTTAACCAGTTCCTCAGCAGCATTTACACCGCCACAAAGAAAACGACCCACAGCTTCTGGACGAGTCTTGCAGCGGCGGTGACAAATCTGGTGCTGAACGTGATCCTGATCTACCGTTTTGGCGTGCACGGTGCCGTATTTGCGACCTTTGTAAGCTATTTTGTCTGCTACCTCATCCGCATTGTGGATACACGCCGTCTCATTCCGTTCAAGGTGCACCATATGCGCTTTGTCCTGAATCTGGCTGTACTCTTTGCCATGAGCAGTGCAGCGATTTTTGAACCCCCGTACCTCATCCCGTTCCAGATCGTCCTGCTGCTGTTCATGGTGGCATTCAATTTCTCAGCGATCCTGCAGACGCTGAAGAAGGTACTCAAGCGGGGATAACGCAAGTCCATTCATTGCCGTTGCCGGCACAGCCGACATACGGCAACCAATCATCAGCGGCGATCCGCCGCAAAGGAGGTATTACAATGTCCACACCCCATCTGCAAGGAAAAAAAGGCGATTATGCGCCCATCGTCCTGATGCCGGGCGATCCGCTGCGAGCAAAGTTTATCGCCGAGACCTATCTGGAAAACCCCATCTGCGTCAATGAGATCCGTGGCATGCTTGGCTACACCGGCACCTATCAGGGCGTGCCCGTATCCGTACAGGGCAGCGGCATGGGTATTCCGTCCATCGGCATCTATTCCTATGAGCTGTACCACGAATTTGACGTACAAGCGATCATCCGCATCGGCACAGCAGGTGCCATCGCCCCTGAGGTGGAGCTGCGTGACGTGATCCTCGCACAGGGCGCCTGCACGAATTCCGATTTTGCGGCGCAGTACCGTCTTCCCGGCACCTTTGCGCCCATTGCATCCTTCCGTCTGCTTTCCGCAGCGGCGGAGACCGCAAAAGCGCAGGGACTCCCCATCCGTGTGGGAAATCTCCTGTCCTCGGACACGTTCTATGATGATGCGGATTCCCTCGCCGACTGGAGAAAGATGCATGTACTCGGCATCGAGATGGAATCTGCAGGGCTGTATCTGAATGCTGCCCGTGCCGGAAAGGAAGCATTGTGCATCTGCACGGTTTCCGATTGTCCGCTCGACGGAAAATTCACCACGCCTGAGGAACGCCAGACCGGCTTTACAAAGATGATGGAGCTGGCACTCGGCACGGTTGTTGCACTCGGCGGAAAATAAATCTGCAAAATAATTCAGATTTTTCTTACCTTTAAGAAAACTTTAAGGTTCATCGGTTATGATAATAATGGATTTAGTAATCCCCCAATTCCCCCCATTATTATCATTTCATCTCTCTTTGACCGGTGCCTGTGTAAGGCACCGTATTTTTTTTAGCGGAGCCGGCGCCGGCATTAGGCGTTGAGGAAGCTTCTGGGGAACGGGGATTTGTTTCTTGCGAACAGATTTACCAATCGCATGACGCATGGTATCTCCCACACATAAAAAATAAGGAGGCAATCCCATCCCATGGAACAAGCAAAAATCGACCGCATCAATGCGCTTGCCAAAAAGGCAAAAACCGAAGGTCTGACACCGGAAGAAACAGCGGAGCGTGATGCACTGCGTGAAGAATATCGTGCAGGCTTTCTGCGCAATCTTCGTGCGCAGCTGGACAACACCTATGTTGTCGATGCTGACGGCAATAAAAAGAAGCTGAAGTAAAGGAAAAGCCCTCCCGAACGGGAGGGCTTTCGTTATTTCATATCAATATATTTCCAGTATCCCTTCAGATACACGCCGCCGGAGATCACCGTCAGCAGGACGGAGATCCAGATCAGGACGGAATTGACCACATACAGCCAGAATTCCGCATCCACGGACAGCAGATCAAAGTCCACCGCCAGTACCTGCGTGAAGAGGACGACCACGATCGCTACCATCGTAAACGCTGTTTTCAGCTTGCCCCAGATGCCTGCGGCAACCACAACCCCCTTTTCCGCCGTCACAAGGCGCAGACCAGAAACGAGGAATTCTCTCGCAGCAACGATGATTACCACGATCCCGTTCACCGGGATCCCGTCCACATCCGCAAATGCCGCCAGTGCTGCCAGCACCAGCACCTTGTCCGCCAAGGGATCTGCGAATTTGCCGAAGGTCGTCACGAGATTGTGCTTTCTCGCAATGTTGCCGTCCAGTGCATCCGTGATGGATGCCGCTGCAAACACCAGCAGCGCCAGCGTATACTGGAACGGCATCGGGATATACAGGAACACGAGGAATACCGGCACCAGCAGGATGCGCAGCAGCGTTAGTTTATTCGGCAGATTCATCGTCACATACCTCCCCGAGCAAATCATAATCCAGTGTGTCGATCACACGGATCGTTACATAATCACCGATATTCAGCGGCTTTTCCGAGCTGAAGAACACCTTGCCGTCAATATCCGGCGCATCGGCAGCCGTTCTGCCGAACCAGCATTCCGCCCACTTGTCAAAGCCTTCGACCACGGCAGTCTTTACCGTGTCAAGCTGACGTTCATTGTAAGCGGCGCTGATGTCCGCCTGCTGTTCCATGATGATGTCCGCACGGTGCGCACGCACATCCTCGTCCACCTGATCGGGGAATGCTGCCGCCTTTGTGCCGTCCTCCTGCGAGTATGCAAAGCAGCCGAGACGGTCGAATTTCATCTCCTGCACAAATTCCGCAAGTTCCGTGAACTGTTCCTCCGTCTCACCCGGGAATCCGGTGATGAGGGTCGTGCGGATGACGATATCGGGCATCTTTTCACGCATTTTCGTGATCACATCCACGATCTGCTGCTTTGTGCTGCGGCGGTTCATGCGTTTGAGAATGTCATCATTGCAGTGCTGGATGGGCATGTCGATGTACTTGACGATCTTCTCCTCCAGTGCCATCACATCCAGAAGTTCATCCGTGATGCGCTCCGGATAGCAGTACAGCACACGGATCCAGCGCAGACCGTCGATCCTGCACAGTGCTGTCAGAAGCTGCGGCAGGCGGTTCTCGCCGTAGAGATCTTCGCCGTAACGGGTGGTGTCCTGCGCAATGACATTCAGCTCTGTGACGCCGTAATCCGCAAGCTTCTGCGCTTCCTGGAGCAGATCCTCCATCGGCACGCTGCGGAAGCCCCCACGGATCATGGGGATCGCACAGTAGGTACAGCAATTGCTGCAGCCCTCGGAGATCTTGAGGTAGGAGAAAAACGGCAGTGTGGAGATGATACGGTCGCCCGTCAGTTCGGCTTCCCGCTTCGGAGAGAACTGGACCACACGTTCATTTCTGAGCACACGGTCGAGGATATCGACAATATCCTTGTTGTCCCCGATACCGATGATGGCGTCCGCCTCGGGGAATTCCTCGGCGCATTCCTGCTGGTAACGCTCGGTGAGACAGCCGGTGAGAATAAGTTTTTTCACCGTACCCTCTGCCTTGAGCTTTGCAATTTCGAGCACGGTTTCGATCGCTTCTTCCTTTGCGGACTGGATGAAGCCGCAGGTGTTGACCACTGCAACGTCCGACAGTCCGAATTCCGTCACCAGCTCATAGCCGTGCGCACGGAGCTTGTGGAGCATCCGCTCCGAATCGACCAGATTCTTACTGCATCCAAGGGATACCATACCTACTTTGATTGCCATATGGAATTCTTCCTTTCCTTCTAATTATTCTGCCGCAGATTAGCGTATTTATCTGGAGAAAAATAAAAAACTGAAAACCAGCAGCGGCGGCACGGCGTGCCGCTCGCTGCGGTCCAATTCACAGACTATCCCTCATCCTCAAGTTCTTCAAAATATGCCTCGATCGCAGCCTTGACCGCACGGTAATTATACCCCAGTCTTGCCATACCCGCCACGACCTTTTCCCTCGCCTTCCAATCCTCGGGATCGGTAAGGATTCTCCCGTATTTCTTTTCCAGCACCGCCGGAATATTTTCCTCAGCAGCTTCTTCAAACGGCTCGAGCGATTCCTCCACCAGATTCTTTTCCAGTCCCCGGCGCAGCATTTCCTGCCTTGCCCGGAAGATCCCGAAGCGCTTTGATTCCACCAAATACTCCGCAAGTCTTGCGGCATAGCGGCGGTCGTTGATGCTGCCGCACTGTACAAGCTGTTCCATGACGCTGCGGCACAGCTCCCTGTCCTGATAGGTTTTCATCAGCTTCTGGTACATCATGGAATAGGAATAATCCCGCTCATCGAGCAGATAGCAGGCACGGCGGTAGGCACGGCGGAACCGGGATTTCCGGTGCAGCTCTTCCATGGTTTCTGCGTCAAATTCCATTCCTTCCTGTAAGTGATAACGCCGCAGAAGCTCGCCGTCCACCTCAAAGTCGCCGTCCGTGGTACGGACGGCGTAGAAGGTTTTCTGTTTTGAAATTTCCAGGATTTTCATATTACTCAGTAGGATCAAACTCCTCAAAATCGTCGTCAGCGTCAATGTCCTCGGGCGCTGCGCTGCTCATTGAAACAGGAGCGGCATTGCCAGACTCCAGTACTTCCTTTGCGTCCTCTGCACCCTGTTCTTCGTCGGTTTCTTCCGCTGTGAGGTCGATCTTGTCGATCTGTTCGAGGATCTTTGCCTCCACTTCCTTGCGGAATTCCTCGTTTTCCATCAGCTGCTGCTTCACATTGTCACGTCCCTGACCGAGCTTCTGCCCATTGTAACTGAACCAGGAGCCGCTCTTCTTGATGATGTCCAGATCAATTGCCAGATCCAGGATCTCACCGTCACGGGAAATGCCCTTGCCGTAGATGTTGTCGAATTCGCACTCACGGAACGGCGGTGCCACCTTGTTCTTGACTACCTTGACACGCATGCGGTTGCCGATGACCACGCCGCCATCCTTGATGGCTTCGCCCTTGCGCACGTCCATACGCACCGTTGCATAGAACTTGAGCGCTCTGCCGCCGGGTGTTGTCTCGGGATTGCCATACATGACGCCGATCTTTTCACGGATCTGGTTGATAAAGATCGCCACACAGCCCGTCTTGGAGACAACGGAAGTGAGCTTACGCATTGCCTGCGACATGAGTCTTGCAAGCTGGCCTACATGATTGTCGCCCATTTCGCCGTCGATCTCGTTCTTGGTCGTCATCGCCGCAACGGAGTCCACGACCAGCACGTCGATCGCACCGGAGCGGATCAGCGCCTCGGCGATTTCGAGCGCCTGCTCGCCGCTGTCGGGCTGTGCCACCAGCAGGTTGTCGATGTCCACGCCCAGCGCCTTTGCGTACTTCGGATCAAGCGCATGCTCCACGTCGATGAATGCTGCCTCGCCGCCACGCTTCTGCGCTTCTGCGATGATATGCAGCGCAACCGTCGTCTTACCGGAGCTTTCCGGACCGTACAGCTCTACGATTCTGCCCCTCGGAACGCCGCCCACACCGAGCGCCAGGTCGAGCGTCATGGAGCCGGTCGGGATGGATTCAATGTCCATCTTCTTCTGCTGACCCAGACGCATGATTGCGCCTGCGCCGTAATTTTTCTCAATCATGGAAAGCGCATGTTCCAGCGCCTTCTTCTTCTCCTCCGCTGTGGCAGGAGCCTGAAATACTGCGGACTTCTTCTTCTTTGCATCTGCCTTTGCCATAATAAACCTCCATATGTCCAAAAAATCTGATGTGCGGATCGCTGAAATGATACCCCTTTTTGTTTACCCTACAATGGAATTATAGCACATCAGTTATTCAGAATTGATCAAACTGAAAAACTTTTTCTGCCCAGAACCACACGGGGATTTCCTGCGAGATCCTGCACGATCCGGACATCCGTGAACTGCTGCTGTGCAAGGATCTGCCCCACAGCGTCCGCCTGTCCGTCCCCGACCTCAAAGGCAAGGATGCCGCCTTGCTTCAGGCAGGGTTTCCACAGCTCCGGCAGTTCCCGATAAAAATGCAGCCCGTCCTCCGTGACGCCATAGAGCGCCAGTTCCGGCTCATGCTGCACCTCACGCTGCAGCGAGCGCATTTCCTCTGCGGTGAGATAGGGCGGATTGCTCACGATGAGATCCAGCTGCGAAAATTGCGCAGCTACGTCTGCATCCAGCACATCCGCCTGCAGGATCCGGATGTCGGCGTGATGGTACGCCGCATTCTTCCGCAAATAGTGCAGTGCCCGGTCGCTTTTTTCCACAGCCGTCACCTGCGCCTGTGGAAGATTCTTCCGCAGTGCCAGCGCAATGCAGCCGCTTCCGCTGCAAAGATCTGCAATATGCGGGGATGGCAGTTCCTTTGCAAAGGGCAGCACCGCATCCACGAGTGCTTCGGTATCGGCTCTCGGAATGAGGACGCCTTCGCCCACGAACAGACGCATCCCATAGAATTCCCACTCCCCCAGAATATACTGCAGGGGCAGTCCGGTCATGCGAAGTGCCGCCATCCGGCGGATCTCCGCTTCTTCCTCGGCGGTCAGGGTGCCATGCAGCATCAGCGCATGAACGGAAGTTCCCGTGACCTGCTCAAGCATGCACTGCACATCGAATGCCGCATCGGGGACGCCTGCGTCCTCAAGTGCCGCCGTCAGCGCACGATGCAGCGCTCTTACCACTTGTCATCCTCCAGATTGTCCGGAATACAGGGCTTCATTGCCGCAATGGCAATTTCGATCTGCTTGTCATCCGGTTCCCGGGTGGTGATTCTCTGCAGCTGCAGACCGGGGAAGGAAATGACCTTCGAAACGATCCCGTCGCTTCTGCCCGCAAATTGAATGCTTTCAAAGGAAATACCGATGGTGAACGGCAAAAGCAGCATGCTGCACAGGAATCTCTGCCACGGTACGGTGAACGGTACCAGACACATGGCAAGGATATTGATGAACAGCACAAGGAAAATGAAGCTTGTGCCGCATCTCGGATGCAGACGGATCTGCTTTCTGACATTTTCCACCGTCAGCGGCAGTCCTGCCTCGTGGCAGGCAATGGTTTTATGTTCCGCACCGTGGTATTCGTAGGTGCGGCGTGTTTCCTTCATCAGACCCATCAGCGCCATGTACACGATGAACACAACGATCTTCACGATGCCTTCTGCAAAGGACTGGATGATGCGGTTTGCCGTCAGGGGCTTGATGAGTCCTACGATCCACTTCGGCAGGAAGAAGAACATAGCGATCGCCAGCACGACACCCAGTACCATGCCGGTCATGAGAATGCCGTTTGTGAGCTTTTCGCCGCATTTTTCCTCGAGCCACATCTCAAATTTAGAGGGGGTCTCCTCCTCTTCGATCTCTTCTTCGGTCATCTGCTTTTCGGCAGATTTCATCAGGCAGCGGTAGCCGTCCTTCATGGAGAAGATGAAGCTGTAGATTCCTCTGACAAAGGGCATGGTACGGTACCACGGCTTTTTACCGCCGCCGATGTCCCATGTTTCCAGATCAATGGTACCGTCCGGCAGACGGCACGCCA
>JAZPZJ010000019.1:0-6746 GCA_045544635.1 Oscillospiraceae bacterium | reverse complement strand
CTGCGGCAATCCGGCAGCACAGTACTCCCATCAACACGCCGTCCTTTTCCTCGACCATCGGGAACGCCGAAACCACCTTTTCATCAATGCTTGCTGTACCATTGAAATATACCATCAAACCACGGTTTTCTTCCTCCGGTTCTGCAAAATTCTCAATGAATCGGTTGATTTCGTCCTTGCAGGCGAGCATTTCAGCATCATTCAACTCCTCATAGTCCATCTCCGAAATCGGCTCGTCCCACGAATATGCCGCTGCATCCGGCTCATGGACAATGTGCAAAGGGGAGAAGAATTTCATTTCCCGTGTAGGCTTGGCTTTCACTCTCAGATCGGGCTGACAGGGGACGTTCAGCACAGAAAAGTCCGCCATCTCGATGTCCTCACGCTGCCGCAGCACAGCTGTCACCGCCGTCATGAGCAGAGCATTCACATCCGTTTCCGTGTGCATCAGAAGGTCACTAAGCTGAAAATCCTCCTCACCCTTATGGGCAAGCTCGGCAGCTTTGTCAGCCATCGCCATGATCGTCCTGTGCAGCTGCCGTTCCTCGTTGGTGATCTCATTGTTTTCCAGAATCGCCTTTGCATTCGGAACGAAATGCGAATTCCGGGCGTAGTCATAGCCCTCCGCCTCGACCAGCAGTCCATCGCCGGTTTTGGAATCGACAAACAGTAAACAGTGTGCCACGCCCTCCGCCATGTACATCAGATCCCTATGCTGGGCAATCTCCGGACAGTCCTCCAGCGGGTGATCCCGCATCTGCTGGAAGCGGCTGCCGTACAGCGTAATGACTTTTTCGACCTCGACCTGCACTGTATCATGGCTGTACGCCTTATGGTGCAGAGGACAGTTGAGTTTCAGTTTCTTCATATGCACCTCTCCTTTCTCTGGGCAACAAAAAAAGCTGACTTTCTTGGCATCTCATCATTGTGAGATGCCAACAAAATCAGCTTGCAAAGTTTGTGAATGATTTTTCTAAAAATTTTTGAGCTTTGAAGGCATTTTTTCTTCTACACTCTCCGAAAGCTCTCCCAAACCCACTTTTCGGGCTTTCAAAAAGGGTTCGAATCCGGTTCAACCCCCAATGTCATCTATGGTTTTACCCTAAAAAATTTCGGCGTTCGGATAGCAAAAAAGCCCGACGAATCGGGCTTTTTTGTGGTGTCATCTTTTTTGTCACACCAATATGGGGTGGATAATCGGATTCGAACCGATGGTCTTCAGTGCCACAAACTGACGCGTTAACCAACTACGCTATACCCACCATCTGGCGCGCCTTATTGGACTCGAACCAATGGCTTACTGCTTAGAAGGCAGTTACTCTATCCAGCTGAGTTAAAGGCGCATATACAATAGCTGTGAAATGGAGCGGACGACGGGAATCGAACCCGCATACTCAGCTTGGGAAGCTGATGCTCTACCACTAAACTACGTCCGCACAAGAATGGAATTAATGGAGCGGGTGATGGGAATCGAACCCACGTAACCAGCTTGGAAGGCTGGAATTCTACCATTGAACTACACCCGCCTGCGAAGCGTGTTTGTTTCTCACAACGTATATTATTATACCACAAACCAAGTGCTTTGTCAAGCTTTTTTTCAATTTTTTTCAAAAAAATCAAAATCACAATGCGGTGTTTCCTGGTTTGCCAGAAAACACCGCATCATTCTGCGATTATTCGAAATCAACGCGCACCTGATCATCCGCAGTAACATTGATGGACTTCAGGAGCATCCCCTCATCGATCATGGCAGAGGCAATGGCATCCTCCACCCGCTCACGAATGATCCGACGGATATCACGGGCACCGCAATGCTTGCCGTATGCTTCGGCTGCGATCTTCCGGAGCGCCGCTTCCTCAAATGTGAAGTGAATGCCTTTTTCCGCAAGCGGTTCCCGCATCTCTTCCAGCATGAGCCCGGCGATCTTGGCAAAATCCTCTTCTGCAAGCGGGCGGAACACGATGATCTCATCAATTCTGCCGATAAATTCCGGACGCAGGAAGTCACGCAGTGCCTTCATTGCCTTATCCTTTGTGATTTCCTCAATCGTGCGGTTGAAGCCCACACCTGTAGTCTTATCCGTGGAACCTGCATTCGAAGTCATGCAGATCACCGTATGCGCAAAGCTCACGGTTCTGCCCTGTGCGTCCTCGATCTGTCCCTCATCAAGAATCTGCATCAGAATATTCATCACATCCGGATGCGCCTTTTCGATCTCGTCAAACAGGATGACGGAATACGGATTGCGGCGCACCTTTTCGGTAAGCTGACCAGCCTCATCGTAGCCGACATAACCGGGAGGTGATCCGATCATTCTGGCAACGGAATGCTTCTCCATGAACTCCGTCATATCCAGACGAATCAGCGGGTCGGCAGCATCAAACATCTCAGCAGCCAGCACCTTGACAAGCTCCGTTTTACCAACGCCGGTCGGACCGACGAAGATAAAGGATGCGGGACGAATCCGTTTGCTCAGCTGGATACGTGTGCGCTTAATGGCTCTTGCAAGGGCATCGACAGCTTCATCCTGACCGATCA
This sequence comes from Oscillospiraceae bacterium, assembly GCA_045544635.1. GTDB lineage: Bacteria > Bacillota > Clostridia > Oscillospirales > Ruminococcaceae > UBA3855. Next base: position 4,207 of record JAZPZJ010000019.1, on the reverse strand, counting down.
CCTTGCATTTGAGACGTTCTGCCAGATTCTTCATTCTGGAAAGCTCAGTTTCCTCAATCTTCTTTGCCGGGATTCCCGTCCACAGCTCGATCACCGAGGCAAGATCGGACTCTTCCACAGCAATCTGTTCTACCTGTGCCTTCAGCTCCTGCAGCTGTACATCGAGTCGGCTGCACGCAGCCTTCATCTCGGCAATTTTTTCAAAATCGGGGGTTTCCTGTTCTTCAAGCTCTGTCAGCTTTGCCTTCTCAGCCTCCGCCTTTTTTGTCAGCGCATCATGCTCCCGAAGCTCCGTTGCACGGATACTGCGGAACGCACAGCTTTCGTCGAGCAGGTCGATTGCCTTATCCGGGAGAAAACGATCCGTGATGTATCGCTCGGACAAAACGGCGCACAGGCGCAGCAGACGATCATCGATCTTTACACGATGGTACTGCTCGTAATATTCACGGATGCCCAGCAGCACCTCAGCAGTTTCCTCAACAGTCGGCTCCTTGACGGTGACGGGCTGGAAACGGCGCTCCAGAGCGCTGTCCTTTTCGATATATTTGCGGTATTCCTTGAATGTGGTCGCACCGATCACCTGTACCTCACCACGGGAAAGGGCAGGTTTGAGAATATTGGCTGCATTCATGGATCCTTCAGAATCGCCTGCACCGACCAGATTGTGCACCTCATCAATGAACAGGATAACATTGCCGTCCTTGACGACTTCAGCGATCAGCCCCTTCACACGGCTTTCGAACTGTCCACGGAACTGTGTTCCGGCAACAAGAGCAGTCAGATCCAGAAGAAAGATCTTCTTTTCCCGCAGATGGAACGGTACATTCCCCTCAGCAATGCGCTGCGCAATGCCTTCTGCGATTGCCGTTTTGCCGACACCCGGTTCGCCGATCAGACAGGGGTTATTCTTCTGACGGCGTGAGAGGATCTGAATCACACGGGAGATCTCACGATCTCTGCCGATGATACGGTCAAGCTTTCCCTCTGCAGCACGCTGGCTCAGATTGGTACAGTAATTATTCAGGAACTTGTAGTCCTTCTCTTCATTTCTCTGCTTCTTGCGGGTTTTTTCCTTCCCACGGCGCTCCTTGCCGGCAGGCTCGTCGGCAGGCAGGGCTGCTTCCTCAGACGGCATCGAAGTGCTGAACAGATTGCGCAGGAAATTCGGCATTGCGCCGATATTCCCCATTGGTTCTTCCGGATTTTCCGTCTCCTGCATGAACTCCATCATCTGGTCAGAAAACTCGTCCAGATCCTCATCATTGATCCCCACATTTTTCAGATATTCAGAAACCTGCGGAATATTCATTGCCTTTGCACAGGTCAGGCAGTAGCCTTCGCTCTGCTTCCCTTCTCCGCCGAGCTGGGAGACAAACAGAATTGCAGGTCTCTTTTTACATCTGCTGCATAACATCATAATTCCTCATCCTTTCCTGAAACTGATAACGTTCTATATTATATGCGAAACGATCCTGTAGATCAGCTGAAACAGCTTTGTTTCTGCAACGGTCTCCTCATTGAAGAGAAGCATCATATTGTCCGTTGCCATCACCGCAAGCTTTACTGCCACCGCAAAAAACAGCAGCATGGACGCAGCTTCGATCAATCCGACCGGAACTGCCAGCGCACGGTTGAATTTACGGATGTGCATCTGCTCTTCAAGATTTCCAGCCATACCGGAAATCACCCCAACAACAATCAACACCACGATCTGCAGAAGCAGGAAAAGTCCCATTTTCAGCATTTGCGTGTAATCAGGGCGAACATAGCTGCGCTCCAGGAGATCGGCAGCGGCTTGTGCATCTTCTGCCGTCTCAAGAAAGGCGGAAAATGCTTCGGGATCTTCTGCAAACAGCTCGCTGATCGTTCTGTCCGGAGCCGGCGAGATCTGACTGCCAAGCATGGTATCGGCAGCATTGCCGATGGCGGTTATCAGCCACTGCGGTGCCGCCTCACCTGAAAGGACGGCTGCTGCAGTTTCCTGCAAGAGCGCCGCATCCGCTTTTGCCGGCGCACCGTCGGGCTGATTTCTCTGTATACCCTGTGCGGCTGATTCATAGAATACAGATGGATCATAGGCAGCGGTCAGCGTCGTTCTGATCTGCTCACGGTAGAGCATGTCATATGCCGGCTGCGCCAGATAGCCGCTTCCAAAGAAGCCGACCACAAATGCGAGCACAAAGCCCGCCAATTGAAATACCAGTTTGTTGAATCCTTTTGCAATGGCATTATACAGCAAGCCTGCTGCCAATGCCAGTACAAGCACATCATAAAACCACCAGAATTGTGTGCCCATTTTATTCCTCCATTATGACGCTTTTACACGATTGATTTTGTCATAACCCAGAAGATAGAAATATTTGCCGTTTTTGAGTACCTTTTCATAGGCGTCCGTCACTTCCACTGCTGTCATCTGCTCTCCGCTGAACGCATAGCCCTCGATCTGTTTCTCACTGAGCAGATATGCACGTTCGCCGTCCACCGCTACGCTTGCGGCAATTTCTGCAGTAGAAATTTCCACAGGGGGCGAAGCGATTTTGGAAAACAGGAGCAGCTGGGATTGTCTGCGCTCCTCGTTCTGCAGGAGCACTGCTGCACGCTGGTCGGAATAGGTATAATCGACCAGTGTTCCGGTATAATCATAGGTACTGGTCAGAGCGCCCGTGTTGCTATAGTATGCGCATTTGGTGTCTCCGATTACAAATGCACCGCCGTCAGCAAGCATATAAACATTCATACAGAGTGTCGGAAGCGGTGCAGTTGTCCACTGCTCGTCATTTTCACCAAAGGAAATATACTGCAGCGTTGTCACCACATCACCGTTTTCTGCACCGAGCGTTGCAAACACACAGCCGTTTTCGGTCAGATTCACGTCCAGCAGACGTTCCACGCAGTCACGGCTGTAGATCAGCTTGCCGGTGGTATCATAGACATTCAGACGGCATGCATAGGTGTCGGACTCAGTAACGACCGCCACATAACCCTCCTCACTGATTCTTGCAAAGAGGATCGGCTGTTCTGTGACATTTTCATACAGCATCTTATTAACTGTATCCACCCGGTATTTTGTACCGTTGCAGGAATACAGCAGGCAGCGGGATTCATTCGTCTGCATGACCGCATTGCTGTAGGCATGCTGGCGGCTGTCCTTCAGGCTGCCGTCGGTACCGTAAATATACAGATACATATCGCAGAGAATGAACATATTGTGATTGACAAAATCCATGTAATAATCCACACCGCCGGACACGGACAAGGGATAGTTTCCCTCCGTATCGGCATTTTCATTCTGTGTGATATTCTGGTATCTGGTACCGATGCCCTCAAGCTGGGGGAACCAGATATCACGCTTGGAATAAATAAAGATACAGATCGCCACTGCAATCAGAAAAAGCAGCAGCTTTGTCATGCGTCTGCGGCGCCGACGGCGCTGGCGGATGAGCACGACATCATGATTCTGTGCCATTCTTCAAGACACCCCTTTCCCATCGGTTGTCAGACCGGATCTCCGGGATAGAACACACGATTCAGATACAGGCCATGCGGCAGCGCTGTTTTTCCTGCACGCAAGCGATTGCCGGAGGCAAGGATCCCGTCGAGGTCTTCCATTGCAATTTTGCCTTCATTGACTTCAAGCAGCGTCCCGACCATGATCCTGACCATATTGTACAGGAATCCATTTCCTCTGACATACATGCGGACGCTCTCCCCATCCTGCTCGACACGGAAACTGTAGATGGTGCGGACAGTATCCGCACCCTCCTTACAATGCGAGCAGAACGAGCGGAAGTCATGCGTTCCGACAAAATGCTGTGCTGCTTCCCGCACCAGCTCCGCACGGAATGGTCTGCGGTAATGACATGCCAGATCCGTGGTGAACGGATCCTTGCATTCGCTGCAGTGGAGCAGATAGAGGTATTCCTTTGACGCACAGGAGAATCGTGCGTGAAAGTCCTCCGGTGCCTCCTCGCAGGAAAGAATCGAAATATCCTTCGGCAGTTCTCCATTGACGCCACGGACAAATCCAAGCGTCGAGATGCTGCTGTTTGTCTGCACGGAAAAGCAGTACTGTCTTGCGTGGACACCGGCATCCGTTCTGGAACATCCCTGAATGGTGACGGGCTCATTGAGCACCTTCCCCACGCAGCGTTCCACAACTGCCTGAATGGTGTTTGCGTTATTCTGGATCTGGTATCCGTGGTAC
>JAZPZJ010000018.1:0-15952 GCA_045544635.1 Oscillospiraceae bacterium | reverse complement strand
GAAAAAATAACCCCTTAAGGGGTAGCTGAGAATGAAATGCAGTTGGCAGACCTTTCTCAGCCCCTTAAGGGGCAGTGTCAGTATTATGCCCTTATAGGGCTTTTTCAAACCACCCGTTCTACGGGTGGTTTTGATTTGTCCCGCAGTCTTTGCTTGATCCCCTTCATGATCATAAGCCGTGCCTTTGCCGCATCCTCGGCAGGCAGGGGCGGCGTATCCCCGAGCGGATATTCCATCCCGAGTGCTTTGTATTTCGATTTTCCAAGGTCATGATAGGGGAGCACATCGAGTGCTTTGAGTGTGCTGAGTCCGCCGATAAAATAGCCCAGCCGCTGCTGCGCATCCGGATCATCCGTCCAGCCGGGTACCACCACATGCCGGATCCAGAGCGGAACGCCCTGCGCTGAGAGGAATTCTGCAAAGGCGAGAATGTTCCGGTTACTGTGTCCGGTGAGTGCCCGGTGCTTGGCATCGTCAATATGCTTGATGTCCAGCATCACCAGATCCGTGCATGCCGTCAGCGCCGTAAAGCGCTCCGGATGTTCCGGCGTAAAGCAGATGCCGGAGGTATCGAGACAGGTGTGAATGCCCCGTGCTTTTGCCTTCTGAAAGAGCGCCGTCAGGAAGGGAAGCTGGAGCATCGGCTCGCCGCCCGTTGCGGTGATGCCGCCGCTTTTGGTGAATTCCTTGTTGCGTTCATATTTTGCCAGCAGTTCTTCCTCCGTCATGACCTGCCCCTGCCGGGGCTTCCAGCTGTCGGGATTGTGGCAGTACAGACAGCGCATCGGACAGCCCTGAAAGAAGATCACAAAGCGGATGCCGGGTCCGTCCACTGTGCCGAAGCTTTCCGTAGAATGAATATAGCCCTCCATAGACGGCTCCTTTCTGTAGAAGATACCCCTGCTCATGTGAGCAGGGGTATGCTTGTGTTGTCTTAGATCTGATCGTGGAAGGTTCTGGAGATGACATCATCCTGCTGCTCCTTGGTGAGCTTGATGAAGTTCACCGCATAGCCCGATACACGGACTGTGAGCTGGGGATATTTCTCCGGATGCTTCTGCGCATCCAGCAGTGTCTCTCTGGAGAACACATTGACGTTCAGGTGATGACCGCCCTTAGCCACATAGCCGTCGAGCAGCTCTACGAGGTTGTCGATCTGTGCTTCATTTGCCATAATAAAACCTCCTGTATGAATCGTTGGGAAGGTTCTGTTACCATTCTTCCTCGTCTTCGTTTGTGTCGGATGCTTCTTCGTCCTCATCAAAAAATGTCGGAACAGCGCATGCACCATTCTTTCCGGAGCAGTCCGTGCTGTTGACGGTCTGTACTCTGGTTTCTTCTCCGACCTGCAGGTTGATGTGCCCGCTGCCGCCTGCTACCAGTGCATCCAGCAGCGCTGCCAGCTCCTCCGCCTGCGCATCCAGAGCGGGATTATTCTGCGGCTTCATTGTCCGCCTCCGCTTTCAGTGCGTCCAGATCCAGTTCGCCGGAGAACATCACCGTGTTCTTGCCGAGTGCATCCGGAATAATGGAGAAGGTGTTGGAGATGCCGTCCTGTGCATGGCGGAAGGGGAGCTTTGCCACGGATGCCAGTGATGCCACTGCACCGTTCTGATCCCTGCCGTGCATCGGGTTTGCGCCCGGTGCCAGCGGCACGCCCTGCTTTCTGCCGTCGGGGGTATTGCCGGTTTTCTTGCCGTATACCACATTGGAGGTGATGGTCAGGATGGACATGGTCGGTACGCCGTCACGATAGGTGTGGTGCTTGCGGATCTTATCCATGAAGATGCGGACAATATCCACTGCAATGCTGTCCACACGGTCGTCGTCGTTGCCGTATTTCGGGAAGTCGCCCTCCACCTCATAGTCCACAACGATGCCGTTTTCATCACGGACGCACTTGACCTTTGCGTACTTGATGGCACTCAGGGAGTCCGCTACAACGGAAAGTCCTGCAATGCCGGTTGCGAAATAGCGCTTGACATCTCTGTCATGCAGCGCCATCTGCAGGCGCTCATAGCTGTACTTATCATGCATATAATGGATGACGTTCAGGGTGTTGACATACAGTCCCGCCAGCCATTCCATCATCTGGTCATACTTGTCCATCACGTCGTCGAAGTCCAGATAGTCGCCCTCAACGGGTCTGTACTTCGGACCGACCTGCACCTTCATGACCTCATCCACACCGCCGTTGATGGCGTAGAGCAGGCACTTTGCAAGGTTTGCTCTTGCACCGAAGAACTGCATTTCCTTACCCACACGCATGGAGGAGACGCAGCAGGCGATGGCATAGTCGTCGCCGTGTGTCACACGCATCAGGTCATCGTTCTCATACTGGATGGAGGAGGACTTGATGGACATCTTTGCACAGAACTTCTTGAAATTCTGCGGCAGTCTGGTGGACCACAGCACAGTCATATTCGGCTCGGGCGCAGTACCCAGATTATTCAGGGTATTCAGGTAGCGGAAGGAATTCTTTGTGACCAGCGGCTGACCATCGACTGAAACACCGCCGATGGATTCTGTCACCCATGTCGGGTCACCGGAGAACAGGGAGTTGTATTCCGGTGTTCTTGCGAACTTGACCAGACGCAGCTTCATAATGAAGTGGTCGATCATTTCCTGCGCTTCGGATTCCGTGATCAGACCCGTTTCAAGGTCACGCTGGATATAGATATCCAGGAAGGTCGAGGTTCTGCCGAGGCTCATTGCAGCGCCGTTCTGCTCCTTGACCGCAGCCAGATAGCCGAAATACAGCCACTGGATCGCTTCCTTTGCGTTCTTTGCGGGACGGGAGATATCGAAACCGTAGATCTGTCCCAGCTCCTTGAGTTCCTCCAGTGCACGGATCTGTTCGGAAAGCTCCTCACGCAGACGGATGTTCTTGGAAGTCATGCGGACGAAATGGGTGTCCTGCTGGTGCTTCTTATCCACGATCAGTCTGTCCACGCCGTAGAGTGCCACTCTGCGGTAGTCTCCGATGATTCTGCCTCTGCCGTAAGCGTCCGGCAGACCGGTCAGGATCGCAGACTTTCTGGCAAGGCGCATCTCGGGGGTATATGCGTCAAATACGCCCTGATTATGAGTTTTTCTGTATTTTGTAAAAATGTCAACAACTTCCTGATCCACTTCATAGCCGTAAGCCTTGCAGGATGTCTGCGCCATGCGGATGCCGCCGAACGGCTGCAGGGAACGCTTGAAGGGCTTGTCTGTCTGGAAGCCCACGATGGTTTCCAGCTCCTTGTTCAGATAGCCGGGTCCATGGGAAGTGATCGTAGAAATGATCTTGGTGTCCATATCGAGCACACCGCCTGCTTCACGCTCCTGACGGGACAGTTCCATGACCTGTTCCCAGAGCTTGGTGGTGGCATCCGTCGGTCCGGCGAGAAAGCTTTCGTCACCTTCGTAGAGGGTATAGTTTTTCTGGATGAAGTCACGGACGTTGATCGAACCGCCGCTCCATCTTCCGGGTACAAAGCCTTCCCACTCAGGTTCAAAGTTCATTGACATATTGCATCTTCCTTTCAAGTTGGCAGTTACCATGTCTTTTCTGCCGCTGATTCATGTGTCTTTCTCTATGAACATCATACAACATTCTCCCGGGTTTGTCAACCTTGTTGGCTGGAGTTAACGCAGATTCTGCTCTTTTCTCCAGATTATTTTCCCGCCGCTGCAGATATTTATGCAAAATGCGTATGCGGGAAATTACAAACTTCCAAAAATATGGAAATACTGGGAAAATCAGTTAAATTTAAAGATCTTTCTGGCAAGCCGGTAGCCGTTGCCGAGGATCTGCCGTTTGCGCACAACGGGCATGTCCGCAAACCCGCACAGCGAGCGGTAGCGGAGCTGACGGTAGAGCGTTTCGTCCATCTCATAGATGTCACGCCAGAGCTTGCGGCGCTTTTCTTCATTCTCTGCCGTTTTACTCAGCGTCAGGAAGACGGAGCAGATGAGGATCATCATCGACAGATAGTGCAGCATATAATTGCGCAGGCGCTTGTGCCCATGGAGCTTCATCGGGTTGCAGACGTGCAGCATGTGATAGGTCACACGGAGCTGCTGGTCCACCTGACGGATAAAGACCTCTTCGTTGACGGACTGATCCGATCTGCCGATGAAGTAGCAGTAGAAATTCTCGTTCAGATAATACATCGTATTGACGTAGGGCAGCGGCTGATAGACAAAAATATTGTCCACATAGAAGCAGTGATGCGGCAGCTCGATGCCGCTGTCACGCAGCAGCTGCGTGCGGTAGATCACCGAATGCATCAGGATGTTCTGATCCGGACGGAAATGTCCCAGCTCGTCCCAGCCGAACACTTGATTTTCCGGCATTTTTCCGGTGTATCTGACCGTGTGGCTGGTGCCGTCCTCCACATGCTCATAGGTGTAGTTGGAAAGGAGCATGTCCACGGGCTGCGGCATTTTGGAAAATTCCCGGAGCTTTGCGAGGATCTTCTGGTAGACCTCGGTATTCACCCAGTCATCGGAATCAACGACTTTGAAGTACATGCCGCTTGCGTTGGCAAGACCGGCATTGACGCCGGAGCCGTGCCCGCCGTTTTCTTTGTGAATGGCTTTGACGATGGTCGGATACTGTGCCTGATAGCGGTCTGCGATCTCGGCAGTATTATCTTTGAAAGAACCGTCATTGACGATCAGGATTTCAACTTCCTCGCCTCCGGTGAGGAGGGTATCAATACAATGTTCCATGTAAGCTGCGGAATTGTAGCAAGGTACTGCAATGCTCAATAGTTTCATTGGACTTCCCCCGTTTCTTTGAGTATACTTAATGTTTCTATGATTAGGATGCGCACAGGCGCATCAGGTATGCATTGTCTTTTGATCGTTAGTAGCATCTGTGTGCCGATTGTGACAAAAAGTTGCACAGGTTAACATTCTATTTATAAGTATACAGGAAATGCCCGGAAAAAGCAATAGATTTTTGAAAAATTAAGACGAAAGAGAACCCCGCCGGAAAACAGCGGGGTTTCTCTCATTTTCTGCATGCGGCAAGTCTGGCGTATTTTTCCTTTGTTGCCAGACCGCCCCGGATGTGCCGTTCCTGTTTATTCTGCAAAAGCACTTCCCGTACCTCCTCCGCCAGCTGCGGACGCAGATAGGGCAGGCGTTCGCTGACGTCCTTATGTACCGTGCTTTTGGAAATTCCGAATTGTTTCGCTGCGGCACGCACCGTGGCACGATGCTCCACGATGTAATTCCCCAGCGTGATCGCCCTGTCATTCGGCTGACTCTGCATAACCTCACTCCCGTTCAGAACGGGTATCCCCGTTCTTAGATTTGCCTCCGGTGCAGAGGCTCTGTACACTATATGCGCAAATTTCGGCGTAATATGTTACTGCAGAAAAATTGCTTTACAAGTATAGTGGGAATGTGTTATAATAAGGTGTTGCAGAAACTGAAAGGGAAGTGATCCGATGTCGGAGATGATGGATATTCGCAGCATTCTGGTGCTGCTTCTTGCAGCCGGGACAATAGCGGCGGTGGTCGCTGTGTTTGTCTTCGGAACGTCAAGCCTCAGACGCCAGCGTGAGGTGCTGCGCAGAAAAAATGAACCCCTCCCGGGCGGCGGTGGTTCCTATACGATGCGTGTTGGCAGCATGACGCAGGATTGCGATAAGGCTGCCGTTGAAGCGGTGCTCAATGCCTTTCCCGGCATCCGGGCGGCGGCGGATCCCGAAACGGGGACGGTGCTGGTCAGATACGCCGGCTACCCTGATCTGACCCTCCTTGACCGCCTGCAGGAAGCGGTGGAAGGGGCGGGCTATCCGGTGGAGGAGATCGCCTGAACCATTGCTTTGCAATATTAGCCATTTTGTGATAAACCGTTGACTTTTTACGAATCGTATGATATAATAATTGTGAATAAGTTCGGAATCGGACATGGTTCACAGGAGGTGTTCATTTTGCTGAAAATTGATCTGAGCGGAAAGCTCGCACTGGTGACCGGGGCATCCGGTGAACTGGGCAGCGTGATTGCCCGCACACTGGCGGAATGCGGTGCGGATGTGGTGCTGCATTATTGCCGCAATGCCGAACGTGCACAGCGTGCTGCCGGGGCGGTGGAGGCTGCCGGACGCAAAGCGTTTCTTGTGCAGTGTGATGTCACGGATTTTGCGGATGTGCAGCGGATGCAGAAAACGGTCTCTGCACAGTGCGGCGAGGTGAACCTCCTTGTTGCCAATGCTGTGATCCAGTATGAATGGAAATCCGTGCTTGCACAGCCCTTGGAGGATTTCCAGAGCCAGTTCGACTCCTGCGTGATGCAGACTGTCCATCTGGCAAAGGTCTTTGTGCCCGATATGATCAGCCGGAATTACGGCAGGATCGTTGCGATCAACACTGAGTGTGCTGCCATGGCGGAGGAAAACAACAGTGCCTATACAGCCGGAAAACGTGGACTCGACGGTGTTGTGCGCTGTCTGGCAAAGGAAATCGGACGCTACGGCATTACTGTCAATCAGGTTGCGCCCGGCTGGACGATCTCGGAGCGTGACCGCATCAACCATACAGAATCCGCACCGGATTATGAGCGGACAGTTCCGCTCCGCAGACGGGGGACGGATCAGGAAATTGCACAGATGACGGCGTTTCTGCTGTCCGATTTGGCAAGCTTTACCACGGGTGCTTATATCCCCGTATCCGGCGGCAGAGTGATGCCGGCGATCTGAGTAAGAGGTGAATTATGGAACAGGAACATATCTGCGGACAATGCCTGCACCACCGCAGTCTGGTCGAGGATGTAATGCAGCAGATGCCCGATCCGCAGCTGCTTGAACAAATGGCAGATCTGCTGAAAATGTTCGGGGATACGACCAGAGTGCGCATCATGTACGAGCTTCTGGACAATGAACGGTGCGTGGGCGAGATTGCGGAGCGTCTCGGCATGACGGTTTCTTCCATTTCCCATCAGCTGCGTGTGCTCAAGCAGGCAAGACTCGTCAAAAGCCGCAGAGCCGGCAAAACGATCTGGTATTCCCTTGCCGATGCGCATGTCAAGACCATTTTTTACCATGCACTCGAGCATGTGATGGAATAGGCTTTGTGCAAAACGGCGTATTTTCAGCGGAAAAATCGTGCATTATTGCGATTGCATTTTTAAAGTAAATATGCTATAATGAAAATGGTTTTTTGTGCCGGGCAGGAGCTGCGCCGGTACTGAGGATAAAAACGAAAATTCAATTTGCGTCGGTGCGTGCACATACGGCGCAGGAATAGGAGAGATGATGATGAATAAGTGTAAGGCTGCGCTTCTGGCGCTTCTGACCGTTGCAATGTCCATGACAGCATTCGGCTGCGGCGGCGAGGAAACTTCCAGCGTGAAGGAAATGGACTCCATGACCCGTGAGCAGGTTGCAACACTGTGTGCATCCGACGAAAGACTGACCGGTGAGCTGGAGAACAAGACCATCAAGTGGCTGTCCGACTGGGACATCAACCCCGACGGTACCGGCAAGACCACCCCGATCGAACTGGCAATGTTCCAGGAGCGTTACGGCGGCGTGGTTGAGTATACACAGTGTACTTACGCAGAGCGCTATGACAAGCTTGCAAACTGCATCAACAGTGACGAAGGCATCGACTTCTTCTATGCCGGCAACTTCGACGCATTCCCGAAGGGTGCGATCCGTGGTATGTTTGCTCCGGTTGATGACTACATTGATTTTAATTCCGAAGTATGGGCAGATGTCAAGGAAGTCAATGACGCTGTTATGTGGAACGGCAAGCATTATATGACCGTTGTACAGGTAACCGGTGACAACTGTGCCGTTGTTTACAACCGTGATACCATCGCAGAGCTGGGATTTGATGATCCTGCAGAGCTGTTCGAGGACGGCGAGTGGACATGGGATGCATTCCAGGAAATGCTGGAAGCATTCGTAGATCCGGCAAACGGCAAGTACGGTATCGACGGCTGGTGGTTCGAGAGCGGTCTGTCTGCAACAACCGGTGTTCCTTATATCGGTCTTGAGGATGGCAAGCTGGTGAACAACCTGACGGATCCGGCTGTTGAGCGTGTACAGAACTTCATGTACGATCTCAATACTTCTAACGCAATCGCAATCGGCGTCGGCGACTATGGCTGGACCGATCATCCGGAATACATCGGTGAAGGCAAGCTCCTGTTCTATCCCGTAGGTCTGTGGAAGATCTGGGATGGTAATGTGGACGAAGCAACCGGTCTGCCCAACTGGCAGGCAACCTTTGGTGAGAACTGCTTCTTCGTTCCGATGCCTGCAGATCCGGATGCAGATGAGCACTACATCCCTGCAAATATGGATTCCTATATGTTCGTTTCCGGCGGCCATAATCCCGAGGGCGTTGCGAAGTTCCTCGAGTGCAAGCGTGTATCCCTCATGAATGAGGATGCAGTTCGCATCGGCAACGAGCAGTTCCTGCTGGACTATAAGTGGACTGACGAGATGGTTGAGATGAAGACCACAATGGACGACATGGCGCTGGAGAATCCGGTATTTGATTTTGTGAACGGTGTATCCGCTGACCTGGCTACCATCGTGGACAGCAGCGAAAACGGTGTTCGTGCTGCTGGTAAGGGTCATCCGTGGAATGAGTCCCTCGCAGCGATCAAGGATGCAGTTGATGCAATGGTAGAAGAAGCCAACGCAAGCGCAGAATAATTCACATTTCATAGCAGCAGCTCCGGAGTAAAACGGAGCTGTTGTCGTGATGGAATTGGATAAAATTCACAAAATGTACTTGAAATCTTGAAAAGATCTATGGTATAATTAAGAAAATACAAATCACAGGAGGCTTGCTCGTATGGCAAAGGTACTGGTAACAGGCGGCTGCGGGTTGATCGGCGACCATGTTTGTTCTGGCTTTTTGAAAAAAGGTTACGAAGTTATCGCAGTGGATCAGCAGGCAAGTGAGTATAATATTCATAAGGACAACTTTACATTTATCGAGGCGAAGCCGTCGGATAAGGGGATTTATGCGGACATTTTTGAACGTCAGAAGATCGACACTGTCATTCATCTGGCGTGCACAGCGGATAATGATCTGGGGCATATCATTACCGAAAAGGAAATCGAGCTGAACAAGCAGTGCAACAGCTTCATCTATCGCTTTGCAATCGCACACGATGTCAAGCAGTTCATTCTTATCAGCACCACCCAGGTGTACCAGATGCCGAAGACCAGAGAACCGCTTCGTGAGGACGATTATACAAAGCCTTTGACGAATTATGCAAAGCTGAAATCCGATTCCGAGAACACGATGGCAGCAGATATTGGTCGTGCAAAGGGCATCATGTGCGCTATCATCCGTATTCCTCCGGTGTACACGAAGAATTTCTGCGGCAATCTGGAGGCAAAAATCACGGATCCCAAGGACAATTCCAAGTTTTTGTATCGTACCGGCGAATATGGTTTCCATTTCTGCTGCGTACATAACATGGTGGATTTCCTGTTGGGCTTCACCAGAGCTGCGGAGGATAATTCCTACAATGGCATTTACAATGTAGCGGATAAGAACCTGACGATGGCATCGGAGATCATCGAATACATGAAAACCAACCATCGTATCGGCGTTGTGCTGCAGCGTACACCTCCGAACACCAGCATCAATTCGATCAAGAATCTGATCGGAAACAAGGAAATGAAGACAAATTATCGCTTCCTTGATTTCACAAGAATCCTGAACAACAATATGTTCGATGTCAGCAAGGCTTCGAAGTACTGTTCGTTCCGCTGGACGATCAAGAATACCAAGTAATAAGGAAAACCCCTGTCATCCGGCAGGGGTTTGTGTATGCAGCAAAAATAAAGGGCACCGCAAGGTGCCCTTTTGTACGTTTAGAGTGTTGTGTCCGGTGCTACGGGAATGGTTTCCAAAAGCCCGATAATGTGCTTCATGATGCACAGACTGTCCGTGGAATCAATCAGGCTGTCGTTGAATGCGTCAGCAGCATCCGTCTGATCGTCATTGAGTGATACACCGCCGAGAAGATTCTTGTTCAGCATGATCACATCCAGTACGTCAATGTCACCATCGAGGTTCACATCACCGTGACCGCTGTAGCTGTCTTCGGGGAATTCTACGATCACGATCACCTGATAGACCGTGCCTTCACTGATTGCATACACCGTTGCCGCACCATTCTGCAGTCCCTTCACAAGACCGTTGGTGACACTGACGACGGACGGGTTATCGGAGATCCACGAAATGACCTGGGATTCCGCAGCATTCGGATACTGCAGCCAGACAACCTTGTCAGGATCCCGGATATAAATGACTTCTGTCGCAGAAATGTCGTAGTAAGCTTCTTCCGTGACGGTGACAGAACACATCATAGAAGTGCCGTTCACCAGTGCATAAATATTGCAGGTGCCTGCGGAAATGCCGGTGACAGTGCCGTTTGCAACGGTTGCAACCTGCATGTTGTCGGAAATCCATGTTGCGGTTCCCTCGTAATTGAGAATGGAGAGCACTGCAGTATCGCCCGAGCTGATACGAAGCTCTGTTTCACTCAGCTTCGGTGCCAGCGGATCGGGAATGGTAATGCTGCCGTTCTTGGCAACGGACTGCATGTTGCCGATAATGTTGGAACGATCCGCCACATGCCAGTAGCCCTGTGAGCCTTCTGCGGTTGTCCAGCAGAACCGGATCGGATAACTTGAAGTCACAGCCGCATCCTCCGGCAGTGTAAAGTAAAGCGTGAACATGGTTTCTTCCGGCAGCGTATTGGCGGTGCTGTCCGCACTGCCTGCTGCGCCGCTGAACCAGAGCAGCCCCTTCTCGGGATTGTGCGCATAAGAATGCGCCATGCCTGCTGCGCCGGATGTTTCTGCATACATAAATGTCAGTGCTGTATCATAAGTAATGCCGAACGAAGTCGCAAGGAAACCCTCGCTGTTACCGCTGATGGTGACGTCCACGGCGACAGTACCGCCAGCAGCGATTTCGTCTTCCGTCAATGTGACCTGCGCAATTTCCAGTGCAGGCGTTTCCGCACTGCCGGCAGGCAGGGACGGCACAGCAAATATCAGTATGAACACAGCCATAAGAAATGAAACCATCTTTGATAGGCTGCTGCAATTCATAATAATTCACCTTCCTGATTTGAAGATTATGACAACCATTCTGTCTATATTATACCATGTTTTTTACGGATAGTCAATATTTTTTATAAAAATGTAGCAAATTTCTTCGAAATACCTTTGAAAGTTATACAAATTGTACAAAAACAAGGCAGTTTTCGTGTTCGGTAGAATATTTGACACTTAAAAATCGACAAAATCAGTACTTATTCACAGAAAGTCTTTCTTAGTTTTACCGAAAATTCATAAAATGTTCTTCTGTATCGGATATTCATGGTCAAGATATATGATATAATAAAAAGAGTGAAAGATTTTTTTGCGGAGAATGACCATAGAATCCGTCCGGCGGATCAGAAGCCGGGATTGGGGGGATACAAATGAAGGAGCATACCCAAGAAAATCAGATGATCGACGTGGTGGAGGACTTTGTTTGTCCCTGCCAGACGGAGGGGTATCAGAACGCAATGCGGAAATGGCGGCGCAACGAAAAGAACCGTTATGCATTCCGTTTTACCAAGCACCCGAAAGAAACCAGCTTTTCCGAAAGCATGGCAGTCGTGGAAGAAACGGCGCCGAATGTCGAAAAAGGCGTACTTGGAAGGCTCGGCTATCTGATTGGCTGTGTGCTGGTGCTGTACATTGTGATCGAAAATGTGCTGGATAAAATTCTGGTGTTCATCATGAACGCCATGGGCATGGATGTGGAGATGCTGTTCTGGGGTTCCGGCGTTTACGGTGACGAAAAGAACGTATTTCTCGTGATCATGCTGATCAATACGCTGAAATATCTGCTCCCGGCGCTCGTCCTGATGCTGGTGCTGCGGCTGCCGCTGAAGGTCAGCCTGCCGATGCGGATCGCAAAACCGACGGAGCTGTTGTTCGGCATTTCTCTGACGATGCTGCTCAGTGCAGGACTCGGCATGTTCTTTGTGTCCGATTCGTCGGAGCTGGAAAAGTATAAGCTGATCTGCAATGCCGTGGGCGTGGAAGGGCACCGTATGGTGCTGTATATGCTCTTCACCATTTTTGCGCTGCCGATCCTGATCGAATTCCTGCTGCACGGAACGATGTTCCAGGTGCTGCGGCAATTCGGTGATACCTTTGCCGTTACGACCGTAACGGTGCTGGCGGCGATTCTGATGCATAATCTGCAGGACGGTCTGCGTGTGGCGGTCATGACGCTGACATTTTCGTATTTTGTCATCCGCACCGGCAGCTTCCTGACGGCGGTGCTGCTGCATATTGTGCATGAGATCTACATGTTTGCACTGTTTTACATTGAAACCTTCGGGCATGTCTATTCCCCGCAGTGGTGGATGACGATCCTGCTGCCCTGTGCGGTGGGATTTGCGGCGGGCATTTACATGCTGCTGCATCGATCCGATTCCGACGAAACGGAGCGCAGACGTGTCGGCTTCCTGAGTGTGCCGGATAAACTGGCGGCATTCTTTTCCGGTCTGCCGATACTGGGCTTGGTTGTGATCTGTACTGCGCTGACCGTAATTTCTGCCGTTGTGAAATTCTGATGCGGAGGAACTATG
Source organism: Oscillospiraceae bacterium (assembly GCA_045544635.1). GTDB lineage: Bacteria > Bacillota > Clostridia > Oscillospirales > Ruminococcaceae > UBA3855. The sequence goes on along the minus strand of JAZPZJ010000018.1, from coordinate 3,324 downwards.
CAGGAACACGAATACTATATGCGCCGTGCCCTGGAGCTGGCGCAGCGTGCAGCCGATATGGGCGAAGTCCCCGTGGGTGCGGTGATCGTCCGCAGGACCACGGGCGAGATCGTCGGTGAGGGCTATAACCGTCGGGAGACCGATAAGCATGCGCTGGCGCATGCCGAGATCATGGCGATCGACGAAGCCTGCCGCAGACTTGGCGGCTGGCGGCTTCCGGAATGTGCGATGTATGTAACGCTGGAGCCATGCCCCATGTGCAGCGGTGCGATGCTGCATGCGAGGATTGATGAGGTGTATTTCGGCGCCTATGATGCCAAAAGTGGTGCGCTCTGCTCCGTGGAACAGATGTATGCGCTCCCCTATAACCATCATCCTGCCGTGCAGGGCGGGATGCTGCAGGAAGAATGCAGCGGGATCCTCTCCGCATTTTTCCGGATGCTCCGGCAAAAGAAAGCGGCGGAGAAAAAACAGGGCTGAGAAACAGGCGCCGGCAGCAATGCCGGCGTCTTTAAAATTTGGGGGTTGCAAAATCATACGGAATATGCTATAATAATTGTAATCACTGTGAAAGGAGTATCCACGGATCTTCCGTGGGTTACATGCATATGAAACTGAAACGAGTATTCTGCGCAATGGCAGGTCTGCTTCTGCTGACCGCTGTTGGCTGCGAAGATGACGCTCCCGAGAGCAAAAACAGCCTGATCATCTACGACGGAACGCACACCGAAGCGACAACACAGGTGCATTTTGAGGAGATCGAGGGCTTCTTTGGAGAATCCGCTACCTACGGCGACATGACACTCACTGTCACCAAGGCAGAGGATCCGGGCATTGAGATGAGCAGCGGCAAGAAAGCGGTTTTCTTTGAGGTCACCATTGATAATGGCACCCAGGAAACGGTTGCGACCAATTATCTGAACAATTTCACCCTGACGGTGGATGGCACGTCCTATACAGCGGATCAGTGCTTTACCATCCCCGTTATGAAGAAGCTGTACGACCATTACGGCTGCGAGGCGTTCCAGGATGAGATCCCTGCCGGCGGCTCGTTCACCGGTTATCTTTCCGCTGAGGTGGATCCCTCTTTCAAGGAGCTGCAGCTCCACTACACCCCCAAGACCACGGACAGAGGTTCCCGTATTTCGGTAACGCTGACTGCGGATATGTTCCAGAAGATCGGGGAATAACTGCATATCGGAGCGTCCGGCCGTATGGCTGGACGCTTTTGTTCGTTTTGCACAAAAATGGAACTGTTCATTTGGTAAAATACTGCAATAGGGGGAAGTTGCCGATGGGCGTTCCCTTTTTCTTGACAATGAGTGAAATCCTGTGTTATAATGTTAGCATACTAACAATTTGGGGGTTATGATGAAACAGAACAGGCACATCGGGTTTGCAGTGCGGATGCTGTCAAATCTGGTCAAACGGGAAGTGGATAAAGCGATGCAGGATGTCTGGCAGGAAGAGGCGACCGCCAATCATTGCCAGTTCATCGGCTACCTTTATTGTAATCGGGAGCGAAGCGTCTACCAGCGTGAGCTGGAGGAGCATTTCAATATCCGCCGTTCCACCGTCACACAGACGCTGCAGCTGATGGAGAAAAACGGTATTGTAAAGCGGATTCCGGCGGAAAATGACGCAAGACAAAAACAGCTTCTCCTCACGGACAGGGGTATGGAGCTGCAGCAAAAGGGGATGCAGTGCATTGACCGCTTCGAGGAGCGGATGACAGCGGGAATTCCCGACGAGGAGCTTGACTGCTTTATGCAGACGATGGAAAAGCTGATCTCCAATCTCAAGCAAATGTCCGAATAATCGACAAACAGGAGGAAACGACTATGATCAAACGATTGCTACAATGCGTGCGGCAGTACAAGCGGGATTCCATTCTTGCACCGGTGATCATCAGCGGCGAGGTCATTCTCGAGGTGCTGATGCCCTGGATCATGGCAAAGATCATCGACAATGGCATTGATGTCGGCAACATGGATTACATCTGGAAGATGGGGCTGCTGCTCATTGTCTGCTGTCTGGCATCGCTTGCCTGCGGCGCATTAGCCGGAAAATTTGCGGCGTCCGCATCCGCAGGTCTGGCACGCAATATCCGGAAGGATATGTACTATAATGTGCAGAATTTTTCATTCCATAATATCGACAAGTTCTCGACCGCAAGTATCGTGACACGTCTGACCACGGACGTGACCCGCATTCAGGATGCGTATCAGATGATCATCCGTACTGCCGTGCGCAGCCCGTTCATGCTCATCAGTTCCGTGATCATGGCATTCACGATCAGCTGGAAGCTTGCCCTGATCTTCATGGCTGCCATCCCGATTCTGGCGATCGGTCTGTATGTCATCATCAGCCATGCGCATCCCGTATTCGAACGGGTGTTCAAGACCTATGACAAGCTCAACCGGGTCGTGCAGGAAAATCTGTACGGCATCCGTGTGGTGAAATCCTTTGTCCGTGAGGATCACGAGACAAAGAAGTTCAAGGATGTTTCCGATTCCATCTACAAGGACTTCTGCTTTGCAGAGCGGATGCTGGCATTCAATGGCCCGCTGATGCAGTTCTGTTCCTATGGCTGCATGCTCCTGATCTCCTGGTTCGGTGCAAGAATGATCGTCCTGCAGGGGGAAAGTGCACTGACCACCGGTGAGCTGACCAGCCTGATTACTTACATCATGCAGATCCTCATGAGTCTGATGATGCTCTCGATGATCATGGTGATGATCACCATGTCCAGAGCTTCCGCTGAGCGTATCGTGGAGATCCTTGATGAACAGCCCACCATCCATAATCCGGCAGATCCGCTGACCGAGGTCGCAAATGGCGAGGTCGAGTTCTGCGGCGTGGAATTCAGCTATTCCGAAAAATCCGGAAAGCCCTGTCTGTCCGATATCAACCTGCATATCCGTTCCGGTCAGACCGTCGGCATCATCGGCGGCACGGGTAGCTCCAAATCCACGCTGGTGCAGATGATCCCCCGTCTGTACGATGTGACAAAGGGCGAGGTCAGGGTAGCCGGCTGGAATGTCCGGGATTACGACCTTGAGGTGCTGCGTGACAGCGTGGCGATGGTACTGCAGAAGAACGTGCTGTTCTCCGGCACCATCAAGGAAAACCTGCGCTGGAAGTCGGATCGTAGCCATGTCGTTCTGTGAGCCAAGGAGTTGAGTAGATTTCTTGTCTTCCTAAGACCGCTTGGCCTCCGACTTTGTCCGGGATTACGACCTTGAGGTGCTGCGTGACAGCGTGGCGATGGTACTGCAGAAGAACGTGCTGTTCTCCGGCACCATCAAGGAAAACCTGCGCTGG
>JAZPZJ010000017.1:0-40637 GCA_045544635.1 Oscillospiraceae bacterium | reverse complement strand
GCCCCCTGTCTCTGACGGAATATGGTACGCTTACCTTTGAACAGCCTGATTACGAGACTTTCGGTTGTCTCAGAGCAGCAATTGACGCCATTAAGGAAGGCGGTCTGCGCCCCTGTATCGTTAATGCTGCCAATGAAGAAGCTGTCAGCTGGTTCCTGCGGGATGAGATCGGCTTTCTGCAGATCGGTGAACTGGTAAGAGCTGCTATGGAACATGTGCAAGGCGGCGAAGTGACCTGCTATGAGGAAGTGCTTCGTGCAGACAGAGAGGCTAGGGCATTCGTCCGCAGCCGCATTACGCAGGATTAAGCAGCAGAAAGGATTTATGGTGTATGGCAACGATCATTATTGCGCTTCTTGTATTTGGAGTTATCATTGCGATTCATGAGTTCGGACACTTTATTGTCGCAAAACTCTGCGGCATCCGTGTCAACAAATTTGCAATCGGGATGGGACCTGTCATTTTCAAAAAGCAGGGGAAAGAAACAGAATATTCCCTGCGTTTGTTTCCCGTAGGCGGTTTCTGCGCAATGGAAGGAGAGGATGCGGACAGCGATGATCCCCGTGCATTCAGTAAAAAATGCGTTCCGAAGCGCATGGCAGTCGTTGTTGCCGGTGCTGTGATGAATATTGTGCTTGGCTTCCTTCTGATCCTGACAACAACCCTGCTTTATCAGGATGTAGTTACGACAACGATCGCTGATTTCACCTACACTGAAGATGCCGAAACCGGGGAGCGTACTTCCACATCGACCAGTGAGACCTGCGGTCTGCAGATCGGCGATACGATCATTTCCGTGGATGGTATGCGGATTCTGACGGATACGGATCTGTCCTATAAACTTCAGAGTATGGAGAATGACGGTGTGACCGTGGTCGTTGAACGTGATGGAGAGCGTGTCACACTCGAAAATGTTCGGTTTTATAACACCGCAACAGAAGGTGTCCTTGATTTTTATGTTCATGCAGAGCCGTGTAATTTCCTCAATGTAATGGAATACAGTGCGCTGAATACAATTTCTACCGGACGTCTGATCTGGAGTTCGTTGACGGATCTTCTGACGGGTAAGTATGGATTCAATGATCTTTCCGGACCTGTTGGTATTATTGGTACGATCGGTGAAGCAGCCTCCGTCGGAGAGACTATCATTGAAAAGCTGATCTCCATTCTTTCGCTGGCTTCCTTTATTACGATCAATGTCGGTATCTTTAATCTGCTTCCGATTCCTGCGCTTGATGGTGCAAGACTCGTATTTCTGCTGATTGAAGCCATCCGGCGCAAGCCCCTTAATCCTGAGCACGAGAGCATGGTGCATTTTATTGGTCTTGCCCTGCTCATGCTTCTGATGGTTGCTGTCACATTCCAGGATATCCTGAAAATGATACAAGGGTGATCGTAGATGTTCGATGAATTTAATCCTGACCTGTTCTGTTTCGTTACCGGTGATCTTGCGATCTGGTATGGTCTGTATTATCTTTGTGCAAGATCCCATATCCGCAATGCGGAGAAATCAGAGCGAAAACCCAGGCTATTGTGGTTTAGCATTGGATTTCTGGCAGTGTTCCTGATGGTGCATGCATTCTGGATCAACATGGGAATTGAATTGGTCAGATGGGGCGGTCCGGATTAAGTAAGGATTTTGCTGATCCCAAGAAACAAATGCTGTTACTGACGGCGAAATGCCGTTCAAGCTGATATGAGGTGTTAACTATGAGAAATGTAAAACCTGTGAAAGTCGGAAACTGCACACTGGATGGGAATTATATCTACATCCAGTCCATGCTCAATGTTCCTGCTGAAAATGTCGAGGGAACAGTTGCACAGGCAGTAGCCCTGGAAGAGTCTGGCTGTGAGATCATCCGTGCAGCGATCCCGACGCTTGACGCTGTTCGTTTAATTCCCGCGATCAAGGAGAAGATCAGCATTCCGCTCGTTGCGGATATTCATTTTGATTACCGCATCGCTCTGGAATCGGCTGCCGCAGGCCTTGACAAGATCCGCATCAACCCCGGCAATATCGGTGATATGGATAGAGTCCGTCAGGTTGCGCAGGCTTGTAAATCCAGAAATATCCCGATCCGGATCGGTGTAAACTCCGGTTCTCTCGAAAAGGAGATTCTTGCGAAATACGGTTCTCCCACGCCTGAGGCGCTCGTTGAAAGCGCCATGCACCATGCAGCAATGCTGGAGCAGTTTGACTTTGAGGATATTGTCATTTCCATTAAATCCTCCGATGTTAACCGCATGATCGACAGCTATCGCCTTGCAGCTGAAAAATGCAGTTATCCGCTGCATCTTGGCGTAACGGAAGCCGGTACAGAACGCATGGGACTGATCAAATCTTCCATTGGCATCGGTGCACTTCTTCATGACGGGATCGGAGAAACCATTCGTGTTTCCCTGACCGATGATCCCATCCGTGAAATTGCTGCAGCGAAGGATATTCTTAAAAGCATTGGCAAACGGGGTGGTGTACAGATCGTATCCTGTCCGACCTGCGGCAGAACCAAGATCGACCTCGTTTCGCTTGCAAAACAGGTTGAGGATGCTGTAAAAGATATTGAAAAGGATGTCAAGATTGCAGTCATGGGCTGTGTTGTGAACGGTCCGGGCGAAGCAAGAGAAGCAGATCTCGGCGTTGCAGGCGGTGATGGCATCGGTTTGCTGTTCCGTCACGGCGAGATCCTGCGCAAAGTTCCGGAGCAGGAAATTGTACCTGCACTGCTGGAAGAACTTGAAAAAATATAAAATGAATGGGTGAAACTATGGCAAATGCAACATTGCTCGAATTTTTAAGTGAATATACAAAGGATTTGCCTGTTTCTGTCCATCAGGGCGTGATTGAGGACATTCGGTATGATGAGAACGTGCTGAATAACATCACTTTTACAGTTCGTTTTCCGCACATTGTCCCTTTCGCAGATATACTGCATTTTGAGCAGAGCACAGAAGCTGCCCTTCAGGTAAAGACGGTGCGTCTTGACTGTCGTTATGCGCCGAATCTCTTTTCACAGGAATGCTATCCGACCATTGTCGAGATGCTCAAACGTGAGCTGCCGATTGTCAATGGTTTTCTCAATAAAGCTGACGTCACATGGCAGGAGGACAGCATTCATATAGAACTGCATAACGGCGGCTATCCCATCCTTGAAAAGTTCCATTTCACGCAGGTATTTTCAAAATTTGTCGAAACACATTTTTCGAAGACAATTTCTGTAACGATGCACGGTCCCGATACACTGTCGGAACAGCTGCTCGATCAGGCGATCGCTGAAGCGCCGCCCGAATACATCCCGCCGCCTGTGATGGAACAGAGTGCGCCGGAATCTGCCCCGTCAATTCAGCAGGGACCGCAGTCCGTCTCTCTCGAAAACCTGAATCTGGATGCGGAGCCGGGAAGCGGTGTCCTGATCAAGGGACGTACCATCCGTGAAACGCCCATCTCTATTCCTGCTGCATTGGAAACTCGTGGACAGCGTGTGACCGTATTTGGTGATATTTTTGCGTCAGAAACCCGTGATGTCCGGGGCGGCAGAAGAGTCATGACCTATCAGATCACTGATTTCTCCGGTTCCATTACACTGAAGCTTTTCGACAGCATTGAAAAGCTTGAAAAGCTGCCGCTTGGTGAAGTAAAAAAAGGTGTCACGATCCTCGTTTCCGGTAAGATCGAGGATGATCCCTTTGCACATGAACCCGTGCTGAAACCTGACTCCATCGTCAAGATGAAGCGCAAGCAGCGCAAGGATACCGCAGAACGTAAGCGTGTTGAGCTGCACTGTCATACCAACATGTCTGCCATGGACGCTGTCAGCGATGCCGGATCCTTGATTGAGAGAGCGAATGCATGGGGACACCCTGCAATAGCCATCACCGATCATGGCGTAGTGCAAGCATTTCCGGATGCCATGAAGGCAATGGGGAAGATTAAGGATCCCAATTTCAAGGTCATTTATGGCTGTGAAGCCTATGTCGTCAACGACCTGAACCGCCCCATGATCCTGAAAGGGAACGATGACCGCAGCGTGAATGATGATATCATCATATTTGACGTAGAAACAACCGGTCTGAGCTACGAACGTGACCGACTCACAGAAATCGGTGCTGTTCGTCTGCGCAATATGCAGGTTGTGGACAGTTTCAATACCATGGTCAATCCTGAACGAACCATTCCGCAGAACATCGTTGAACTGACGGGCATTACCCAGGAAATGGTAGCGGATGCGCCGAAGGAAGCAGAAGCGCTGCGTATGTTCATGGAATTTTGCGGGGATCATCCCGTCCTCGCAGCACATAATGCCAGATTTGATACTTCATTTATCAATGAAGTCTGCAAACGGCACGAAATTACGTTTGATTACAATTGGATCGATACATTGGTACTCTGCCAATCTGCACTTCCGCAGCTGGCAAAGCATAAATTGAATCTGGTTGCAAAACACCTGAAGCTCGGTAAATTTGACCACCACAGGGCATCCGATGATGCACTGATGCTGGCAAAGATCTACATTACACTTGTCGAGCGTATGGTCAAAGAAAAAGGCGTTGAGACGCTCAATGATCTCAATACCAAAGCCGACGAGATCGACGTCAAGAAGCTCAAATCCTATCACCAGATCATTCTTGTCCGTAACCAAGTCGGTCTGAAGAATCTCTATCGCTTGGTTTCCTATGGGCATCTCGACTATTTCTACCGCCATCCGCTCCTTCCGAAATCTGTGCTGGAACAGCATCGGGATGGTCTTATTTTCGGCAGTGCCTGTGAAGCGGGTGAGCTGTTCAGTGCGATGGTGGATGGAAAATCTGATAAAGAGCTGGAAAAGCTTGCGAAATTCTATGATTATCACGAAATCCAGCCCATCGGCAACAACGAATTCATGCTCCGGAATGGAACAGCGCAGGATGAAGAGACCCTGCGTAACTACAACCGCCGCATTGTGAAGCTTGGTGAGAAGCTGGGGATCCCCGTTGTGGCAACCTGCGATGTCCATTTCCTTGATAAAAAGGACAGCGTATTCCGTAAGATCCTCATGTCCGGTCAGGGATTCTCCGATGCAGGAGCGCAGCCGCCGCTCTATCTTCGTACAACGGATGAAATGCTGGAGGAATTCTCCTATCTCGGCAAGGAAAAGGCAGAGGAAATCGTGATTGACAATCCCTGCCGTATTGCGGACGCATGTGAACATGTTCACCCGATCCCGAAGGGGACTTTTACTCCCACGATCGAGGGGGCAGAGGAGGACTTGAAGCGTATCACCTATGAACGTGCCCGTTCCATTTACGGTGATCCGCTGCCGGAGATCGTAGAGAAGCGTCTCGATCGTGAACTGACCTCCATCATCAAGCACGGTTTCTCGGTACTCTATATGATCGCCCAGAAGCTCGTTTATAACTCAGAGGAACATGGCTATCTGGTTGGCTCCCGTGGTTCCGTAGGTTCCTCTTTTGTGGCATCCATGGCAGGTATCTCTGAAGTTAATCCGCTGGTCCCGCACTACTACTGCAAAAAATGCAAGTACAGTGAATTTATCACGGATGGTACCTACGGTTCCGGCTTTGACCTGCCGGCAAAAAATTGTCCGAATTGCGGAGAATTGCTGATCTGTGACGGACACGATATTCCGTTCGAGACGTTCCTAGGTTTTGATGGTGATAAAGCGCCCGATATTGACCTGAACTTCTCCGGTGAGTACCAGTCCAGTGCGCATCGTTACACGGAGGAACTCTTCGGCAGGGACAATGTGTTCAAAGCCGGTACCATCGGCACGATTGCGGATAAAACCGCATATGGCTTTGTGAAGAAATACCTCGAAGAGCAAGGCGTAGCACTGAATGCTGCGGAGGAAAACCGTCTGTCCATTGGCTGTACCGGCATCAAACGAACCACCGGTCAGCATCCTGGCGGCATGGTTGTTGTACCGTCGGATTATGAAGTCTACGACTTCACACCCGTTCAGCATCCTGCCGATTCGACTGACTCCGATGTCATCACAACGCACTTTGACTTCCATTCCATTCATGACACCATTCTGAAGCTTGACGAACTCGGACATGTCGTACCAACGCTCTATAAGCATTTTGAAGATCTCACAGGACTCAAAATCAAGGATATACCGGGTTATGATCCACAGGTCATCAAGATGTGTACGGATGCCACTGTACTCGGCGTCACTCCGGAAGAGATCTATTGTCCGACTGGAAGCCTCGGCATCCCTGAGATGGGTACGGGCTTTACGATCCAGATGCTGATGGACGCAAAACCAACAAAATTCAGTGACTTTCTGCAGATTTCCGGTCTGTCCCACGGTACGGACGTATGGCTGGGTAACGCAAAGGATCTGATCGAGAAGGAAATCTGTACCATTTCCCAGGTAATCGGAACCCGTGACAGCATCATGACCACGCTGCTGTATAAGGGGGTCGAGCCGAAAATGGCGTTCACCATTATGGAGTGGACTCGTAAAGGACAGGCACCGAAAAACTTCACCCCGGAGATCATCCAGATGCTCAAGGACAACGGTGTTGAGGACTGGTACATTGAGAGCTGCCTGAAAATCAAGTACATGTTCCCGAAAGCCCACGCTGCTGCTTATGTTATCGCAGCAATGAAGCTTGGTTGGTTCAAACTGTATAAACCGCTGGAATTCTATTCTACATACCTGACGGTTCGTGGCGGTGACTTTGACGTGGAACTTGCAATAGCCGGTATTGATGCGGTTCGTGCAAAAATCAACGAACTTAAGGAAAAGGGCAATGAGAAATCCAAAAAAGAAACGGATCTCTATGATATCCTGCTCATCGTGAATGAAATGATGAGTCGTGGATATTCCTTCCTCCCAGTTGATCTGTACAAATCCCACGCATATAAGTTCTTAATTGAGGACGGCAAGATCCGTATTCCGTTCTCTGCAATGCCCGGCTGCGGTGAGTCCGCTGCAAACGGTCTGTATGAAGCTGCCCAAAAGGGCGACTTCCTTTCTGTAGAAGAGTTCCAGACCCAGAGCGGTGCGTCAAAAACCATAATAGAAATGCTCGATAGTTTAGGAGCATTTGGCGATTTGCCCAAATCCACTCAGATGTCGTTCTTTTAACTTGACAAATGAGTGGTAATATGCTACTATATTATCATAGTAGCATACTAAAGTAATTGCACTGCAATTGAATTTGATAATGAAAAGAGGAAAATCATGCGTCGATATGATCTGATTACTCCCGAGGGAACAAGGGATTATTTATTTGAAGAATGCTATGTAAAACGTGCAACAGAAGCAAAGATCCATTCGATTTTCAAGAGAATGGGTTATGCGGAGCTGATTACACCGGGACTCGAATTCTATGATGTATTTGATCTGAATTCCCGTTATTTTCCGCAGGAAGAGCTGTACAAGCTCACTGACAATAAGGGCAGACTGCTTGTACTGCGCCCCGATTCCACGATGCCGATCGCAAGAGTTGTTGCAACACGTCTGAAGGATGCGATGCTTCCCCTGCGTTTGTTCTACAACCAGCCCGTATATCGCTTTGAACCGTCCCTCAAGGGCAGAAGTGATGAAATTGTTCAGACAGGTATTGAGCTGCTTGGTTCCGCTTCCAGAATGGCAGATGTGGAGATTATTTCCGCAGCAGTTTCTGTGCTTTCTTCCGTGGGCGTGAATTATTCTCTGGAGCTTGGCGATGTCGGAATTTTCCGTGAGCTGATGCACCGTCTGAATGCAACACCTGCACAGAAGGAAGAGATCCGCAGCCTGATCGAAGAGAAGAACTATCCTGCGCTGAACGATCTGCTCGATCGCATGGGCGATAACAAGCTGACCAATGCTCTGAAGAAGCTCCCGACGCTTTTTGGCGGTGAGGAAGTCTTTGATAAGGCGGCAGCACTTTTTCAGGATGATAGAATTGAGATGCTTCTGGAAAATCTCAAGGAGCTGTATCTTGAGATCTGCGAAATGAATCACAACGGCAAGGTAACAGTGGATCTCGGTCTTGTCAACAAAACGGACTACTACACCGGACTTGTAATCAAGGGTTATCTTGAGGGCTGTGGTGAGGAGGTTCTCTCCGGCGGCCGTTATGACAAGCTCCTCTCCGAATTTGGCTATGACATTCCTGCCATCGGAATGGCAGTCAATGTGGACGCAGTAGCAGGTGCAGCTGCTAAGCTGCAGAAGCCTGCGCTCCCGACGCCCGATGTACTGATCGCTGCGGCTGAAGGCTATGAAGCACAGGCTGTTGCTGTTGCGGAGGGACTGCGCAAGGATGGCAAAATCGTAGAGCATGCGCTGTTCACGGATCTGGAACTGGTGCATGAATATGCAAGAGATAAAAAAATCGGAAAGATCATCATTGTTTCCGAGGAAGGCACGGAGGTGGACGGAGATGAATAAACCGCTGCGTATTGCCCTGACAAAGGGCAGACTTGAAAAGGATACAGTGAAGCTGCTGGAGAGTCTTGGCTACGACTGCACAGAGCTGCACGAGAAGGGGAGACGTCTGATCCTGTCCGTACCCGATGCCAATATGGAAGTGGTACTTGCAAAGGCAGCCGATGTAATTACTTATGTCGAGCATGGCGTTTGTGATATGGGCGTTGTCGGCAAGGATACTCTGATGGAGATGAACGGCAAACTTTTTGAGCTTGTCAATTTAGGATTTGGTAAATGTAAATTTGCACTTGCAACTAAGAAGGATTATCCGTTCTATGATGGATTTGGCGTCAAGACCATTGCGTCAAAGTATCCCAATGTAACTCGTGCATTTTTCGAAGGCAAGAATATGGATGTGGATATCGTCAAGATTGAAGGTTCAGTAGAGCTTGCACCCCTGCTGGAGCTGGCAGACGGTATCGTGGACATTGTAGAAACAGGAACGACCCTCAAGGAAAACGGTCTTGAGGTCGTGGAAGATATTGCACAGATCTCTGCCAGACTGATCGTCAACACCGTCAGTCTCAAGATGCGTCAGCAGGAGATCGAGGGTTTTGTACAGAAATTGGAGGAAAAAATCAATGATTAAGAAGATCGTTTGTGATGGAACACAGGAATTTGCATTTTTGAAAGAACTTGAACGCCGCAGCGGCGAGACTGACCGCCGTGTCACCCAGATCGTTACTGAGATCATCGACACAGTAAGAGACGGCGGTGACGAAGCTGTGAAGGCATATACCAAGAAGTTCGATGGTAATCTGCCCCAGTATTATGAAGTACCCCGTGAAGTCATCAATGATGCGCTGACGGAAGCGGATCCGGAGTTTGTCAATGCACTTCTGAGTGCACAGGAAAATATTGCAGATTTCCACAATCGCCAGAAGTCCCAGAGCTTCATTGATCCGAAGCCCAACGGCGTTATTCTTGGCCAGAGAGTTCGTGGCCTGGAGCGTGTCGGTCTGTATGTTCCGGGCGGCACAGCAGCGTACCCGTCCAGTGTACTGATGAATGCGATTCCTGCAAAGATTGCCGGTGTCAAGGAAATCATCATGGTAACACCGCCCTGCAAGGATGGTACCCCGAATAAGGATATTCTCGTAGCTGCTGCCATCTGCGGTGTGGACAGAGTATTCCTCTCCGGCGGTGCACAGGCAATCGCCGCACTTGCATACGGTACAGAGGAGATCCCGAAGGTGGACAAGATCGTCGGCCCCGGCAATATCTATGTTGCAACTGCAAAGAAGCTGCTGTACGGCGTAGTGGATATCGATATGATCGCAGGTCCAAGCGAAATTCTGGTAATGGCGGACAAGACCGCTGATCCGAAGTTCATTGCCGCAGACCTTATGTCCCAGGCAGAGCACGACGTACTGGCATCCTCCATTCTTGTGACCACGGATGCTTCCCTCGTTGAAAAGGTAGAAGCTGAGATCGTGCGTCAGATGGCTTACCTCTCCAGAAAGGAGATCATCGAAAAATCCCTGCGTGACTATGCAGCGATCCTGATTTGTGACACTCGTGAAGAGGCAGTCGAGCTTGCAAATGCCATTGCACCGGAGCACCTTGAAGTTCTCATGGAAAATCCGCTCGAGTTGATCGGTGTGCTGGATAATGCAGGTTCCGTATTCCTTGGTGCCTATGCATCCGAGCCGCTGGGTGACTACTATGCAGGTCCGAACCATGTTCTTCCGACCAGCGGTACAGCAAGATTCTTCTCTCCGCTTGGTGTCAACAGCTTTATCAAGCGTTCCAGCTATATCTACTATACCGAAGAAGCGCTGCGTGAAGCAAAGGATGACATCGTTCTGATCGCAGAGCGTGAGGGTCTGACCGCACACGCCAATGCCATCAAGGTTCGTTTCGAGGAGGAATAACCATGAGCTGGGAAAGCAATATCCGGCGTGTTGTGCCGTATACCCCCGGCGAACAGCCGAAAATGACTGATGTCATTAAGCTGAATACGAATGAAAATCCCTATCCGCCTGCACCCGGTGTGCGGCGGATTCTGGATACCTATGAGGATGCAAGAATGCGCCTGTATCCCGATCCGGATTCCAGCGTGCTGGTGGGTGCCCTTGCGGATTTCTACAAGGTGAAGCCCTCGCAGGTCTTCGTCGGCGTTGGTTCGGATGATGTCATTTCGATGGCATTCATGACGTTCTTCAATTCCGACAAGCCCATTCTGTTCCCCGACATTACCTATTCGTTCTATGATGTCTGGGCGGATGTGTACCGTATCCCTTATCAGACCATCCCGCTGACCGATGACTTCCGCATTGATCCGGCGGATTACAGAATCGAAAACGGCGGTATCATTTTCCCGAATCCGAATGCCCCCACCGGCGTTCTGGAGTCGCTCGAAACCATCGAGGAAATCATCAAATCGAATCCCGATTCCGTAGTGATGGTGGATGAAGCCTATATCGACTTTGGCGGCAAGAGTGCACTTTCCCTACTGGATAAGTACGAGAATCTGCTGGTGATTCAGACATTTTCCAAGTCCCGTTCCATGGCAGGTATGCGAATCGGCTTCGCCATTGGCAGCGAGAAGATGATCAAATACCTGAACGATGTGAAATTCTCTGTCAATTCCTATACCATGAATCCCCTGACACAGCTTTGCGGCGCAGAAGCAGTCAAGGATGCGGTGTATTTCGAGAAGACGACACAGCAGATTGCCAAGACCCGTGAGGAGGCAAAGGTTCGCCTTTCCGCAATGGGCTTTACATTCCCCGATGCAATGAGCAATTTCATTTTTGCATCGCATCCGGAATATGAAGCAGGAGAAATTTTCGCTGCACTCAAGGAGAGAAAGATCTTCGTGCGCTACTGGAACAAACCACGCATCAACCAGCACCTGCGCATTACCATCGGCACGGATGACGAAATGAACGCATTCTTTGCCGCACTCGAAGACATTCTCCGCACACTCCCGAAACGAGGTGACGCATGAATACAGCAACCGTAACCAGAACCTCCCGAGAAACCGACATCACGGTGACCATCCTGCCGGAAAACGGCACAACGGAAATTTCTACAGGCGTGGGATTTTTCGATCATATGCTGACCGCACTTTCCGTGCACAGCCGCATCCCGATGCACATTAAGGCAGTCGGGGATATCCATGTCGATGCACATCATCTTGTAGAGGATACGGGCATCGTACTTGGACAGGCACTTGCAAAAGCGCTCGGCGACAAGAGCGGTATTGCGAGATACGGCTCCGCCTATATCCCGATGGATGAATCTCTGGCATTCTGCTCCCTCGATATCAGCAACCGTCCGTTTCTGGTGTTCAATGGGGAATTCACGAATCCCATGTGCGGTGCTTATGACTGCTGTCTGACGGAAGAATTTATGCGTGCTTTCGCATTTAATGCAGGCATTACCCTGCATGTGAATATCATGTACGGCAAGAATGACCATCATAAAATCGAAGCTGCCTACAAGGCTGTTGCCCATGCCCTGCGTATGGCAGTGGCACCGACACAGAGCGGCGAGAGCTTGTCCACGAAAGGAATGTTAGGATGATTGCAATCGTAGATTATGGCGCAGGAAATATTTTTAGCGTCAAGAATGCACTGGATTATCTGGGGCTGGAAAGCAAGCTGACGGATGATGCCGCAGAGATCGAAGCGGCGGATAAGATCATCCTCCCCGGCGTGGGCGCATTTCCGGCAGCCATGAAAATGCTGAAATCCAAGGGACTTGATAGAGTTCTTTGCGAACAGGCACAGAAAAAGCCGCTTCTGGGTATTTGCCTCGGTATGCAGATGCTTCTGTCGAAAAGCTATGAATTTGAAGAATGCGATGGTCTCTGCCTGATTGAGGGTGAAGTTGACCGCATTGATGCCCCCGGTCTCATCATCCCCCATATGGGCTGGAACAAGCTGGAGATCGAGAATAACTGCCCCCTCTTGCAGAATCTGGGCGATGCACCGTTCGTATACTTTGTGCATTCGTATGCAGCGAAGTGTGCGGACAAGGATCTTGCCGCATGGTGCGAATACGGCGGCAGAGTTCCTGCAATGGTCTGGGATGGAAAGAACGTCTACGGCGCACAGTTCCATCCGGAGAAGAGCGGGGAAGTGGGATTGCAGATTTTGAGGAATTTCGGGGATCTGTAATTCGCTAGCAATTTTTCAGGAGGTCATTTTTATGGAATTTATCAAATCCGACACCATAAAGGCGCTTGCCAACCCCGGCGTAGTATCCCGCCAGCTGCTCAACCCCGATAATTCCGAAAGCAAGCGTGTAACCATCACGGAAGTCCATCTGGAACCCGGTGCATGTCAGCCCAGACATCAGCACGACGCTTCTGAACAGATCTGGTATGCCATCAAAGGATCCGGCACGCTCCTCCTTGCAGATGATGCAGAACAGGCATTTGCAGCAGGGGATGTGGTACGCTTTGCCGATACAGATATCCACGGTTTGCGCAATGACGGCGATACGGAATTTGTCTATCTCTCCGTGACCGCACCGCCCATTCATTTCGGGTATGCGTATGGGGAGGAGAAATCATAAGGATTTTCGATTGACAATGAAGGAGTGCATACATGAAAGAATACAAAATGATTGCGGCAAAACTTGAATTTGACCAGCAGCCCAATACCGTCACAGGCAACCTCAAGTCTTTTTTCTTCGATAATGACGAAAACATCAGGACCGATAAAATCGAATCAATGATGAATCAGATGAGTGTGGAGGGCTGGGAGGTTATCAACGTTTCTCCCATGCCGCAGCCCCATCATGACAGAGTGTTAATCACGTTTGCGAGGGAACAATGAAAACTAAATGGAATCTCATATCTGCAATCGTCCAGCTGGTTGTCGGAATTGCAGCGATCGTATCCTTTTTTGTTATCTGGAGAAGCGGTGAGGATATGACAAGGTGGATTGTGACATTGCTTTTATCCATCGCATTTGTCGCTTTAGGCGTTATTGGTATTATGGATTATCGTTCAAAGAAGTGATATGTTTTTATAATACCGGAAAGGAAAAACTATGATTATTTTACCCGCAATTGACATCAAGGACGGCAACTGTGTCCGTCTTGTCCGCGGCGACTACGGCACTGCCCACAAGGTCGCTGAGGACTATATGCAGACTGCCAAAAGCTTCATCGAAGCCGGCGCAGAATGGATCCATATGGTAGACCTTGACGGTGCAAAGGACGCAAAGCCCGTCAACACCGATATTTTCCTCGATGTTGCGAAGAATACTTCCCTGAAAGTGGAAGTCGGTGGCGGCATCCGTACCATGGAAACCATGGAATACTATCTCGCAAACGGCGTATCGAGAGTGATTCTCGGCTCTGTTGCACTCAAGAATCCCCCCCTTGTCGAAGAAGCTGTCAAAGCATACGGCGAGCGTGTGGCTGTTGGGATTGACGCCATGAACGGCTTTGTTGCTGTCGAAGGCTGGCTGGATTCCTCCACTGTGGACTATATTTCCCTTGCAAAGGAAATGGAAAAGATGGGCGTGAAAACCATTATCTTCACCGATATTTCCAAGGATGGCACCCTCAGCGGCGTAAATCAGGAACAGCTCTCCGCACTGCATGAAGCGGTCGGCTGCAATATCATTGCAAGCGGCGGCGTGCATACCATGGATGATATCCGTGCCTGCCAGAAGATGGGACTCTACGGCACGATCTGTGGTAAGTCCCTTTATCAGGGCACACTATCCCTTGCAGAAGCTGTCGCTTATACAAAGGAGGGCTAATATGCTTGCTAAACGAATCATTCCCTGCCTTGACGTGCGTGACGGCAAGGTTGTAAAGGGCGTCAATTTTGAGGGCATCCGTGAAGTTGGCGATCCCGTAGAATGCGCCACAGAGTATAACAGACAGGGTGCGGACGAAATCGTGTTCTACGATATTACCGCTTCCCACGAGGGCAGAGGCGTTATGCTCGATGTTGTGCGTGAAACTGCAAAGCGTGTGTTTGTTCCCTTGACGGTCGGCGGCGGCATCAAGAATGTCGATGACATCCGTGAAACGCTCCGTGCCGGTGCGGACAAGGTTTCCGTCAATTCCCAGGCTGTCAAGAATCCCCAGCTGATCAAGGAAGGTGCGGATATTTTCGGCAGCCAGTGCATCTGCGTGGGCATTGACGCAAAGAAAACTGCTGACGGCAGATGGACTGTTTACATCAACGGCGGTAGAATTGATATGCAGATGGATCTGCTTGACTGGGTGAAAAAGGTCGAACAGCTCGGCGCAGGCGAGATCTGCCTCAATTCCATCGACACGGACGGTGTCAAGGGTGGCTTTGATCTGCCCATGCTCAAGGCTGTTGTGGATGCAGTCAATATCCCCGTCATTGCCAGCGGCGGTGCAGGAAAACTCGGCGATTTCGCAGAGGCATTCCAGAAAACCGACTGCTCCGCAGCACTGGCAGCCTCCCTGTTCCATTTCAAGGAACTCACTGTCGGCGAGGTCAAGGATGACTGCCGCAGCAAGGAAATCATCGTAAGATAATACTATTTCAGCCCGCCTTTTTTGACGGGCTGATGCACGTTACGGAAAAGAGGAGAAAAACATGATTGAAGTAAATTTCAATGATCTCGACAAATATTTCGCAAAGGCAGAACTCATCCCTGCCATTGCCGTGGATGCAGAAACCAAGGCAGTCCTCATGCTCGCCTATATGAACCGTGAGAGCCTCCAGAAAACACTGGAAACCGGCTATACATGGTACTGGAGCAGATCCCGTCAGGAACTCTGGAACAAGGGTGCTACCAGCGGACACCTCCAGAAAGTCGTATCCATTTTCAGCGACTGCGATGATGATACACTGCTTGTCTTTGTGAATCAGACAGGCCCTGCCTGCCATACCGGATCGTATTCCTGCTTCTTCAAGCAGATCTATGGGGAGGAAACAAAATGATCCATCCCGATGCGGAATATGAACCCATCCTGCCTGAACAGCCAGCGGATGACGCATTCCCTCCGGAGGAACTGCCCTCACGACGGAAATCCGGACGGTGGGGCATTGTTCTGCTGATTGTGTGCTTTGTGATCTTCATGTTCGGATATATCCTCTACAGCTCGATGCTGGAGTATACTGGTTATTCACGGCTGAAAGCGCAGCTTTCTAATGCAAGAATGATATATGAGACAACACAGCTCTGGCAGGAGGAGGGCAACTCGCCCCTGCAGTCCCATATAGGCCAGCTTGGAGCAGACGCACCGGAGGGTTCATTCAGGAAGTATCTGTACCAGTATACCATCAGTGAGCGTGGCGGCTGGTATGCCATTGAATGTGATGCACAGGGGAATGCTCTGTGCGTGTGGTATTCCCAGTCGGAAATCACCAAGGACGAGCTTTGGCAGATCTCGTGGGAGGATACCCTTGCAGATCTGAAAACGCCATTCCGCACAAAGCAGGCAGTGGTCTGCTATCCGCAGGAGGGCGGCACGCCGATTGACGAACCGGTCTATTGATCCGTCACAGTCACAAAATGCCCTTTCCGTGAATATGATGTAACAAAGGGACATTGCATCCCTTATTACACCATAGGAGGGTTATTATGAGTGAATATACACAGAGCTGCGGCAGCGATGCTGTGCCGATCAAGGTTAACAGGATCTTTGACAGCTGCAGCGACCGTGATTGTCTTTCCAATGTTCCGGTCATTCTCGATAACGGCGAACTTCCTGCCGGCATCCAGCTTGTCAAGAGTAAGTGCGTCCGGGTTGCAGATGTGAGCATGCGCCTTGAGCCGGTCCCCTTTAACAGAGGATTTTATAACATCGACCTGACCTTTACATTCCGTGTAGAACTGCTCGGCTATACCCATGGCTGCGAGCCGCCGCAGCTGCTTACAGGCACGATCTATGCCAGCAAGAGCTGCATCCTGTTTGGCAGCGAAGCAAATACCCAGACATTTTTCAGCGATGGCTGCCGTGTGGGTACCACCGATGCATGCTGCGAGGTCGTAAACCTTCCGACAGCCAATGTACAGGTCGTGCCGCCGATCGCATTGGAAACCAAAATCGGCAATGTCTGCCGTGCCGGAGATGCTTATACTGACGGCTGCTGCACATCCGTCAGAAGTGTGATCATGACGCTGGGTCTGTTCTCCGTTATTGAACTGACACGCCCTGTCACTGTGATGGTGCAGGCTTATGATTATACGATTCCATCTAAGGAATGCTGCCTGGATGCAGAAGCACCCTGTGCTGTCTTTGACCGAATGCGATTCCCGACCGAGGAATTCACACCGGTTACTCTTTCAACGGAAAACAGCGGCTGCGAGTGTTCCGGCGATGCGTCATAAACGAACTGCGGGCGGCCGAAAAGCCGCCCGTGCTTTTGTACATGGAAGCTCTCGCCGAAGATGGAAACTCCCTGCATGGAGTATTGCTGTTCTGCTGCTTGCAGCATTGCTTTTTTTCTGGAAGCAGATCGACGCAAAGCTCAAACCTGCTGCTGAACGTGCCTGTCTGTATGAATGCCGCAGCATGACTTCGCAGGTTGTTTCTCAAGGTGTTGCAAATGCGCTTGAGACCATTTCAGTAATGGAGCTTCATCCCTCGGCGATTGCACAGGATCAAAGCGGTCAGATCACAGGACTCCATACGGATACCAATGCGGTCAACCAAATTCAGACTGTGTTGCTGGAGGCAGTGAACGAAGCTCTGAAACAACAGAGTGGCGCGGAGTACAGCATCCGGATCGGAACACTGACCGGAATGTATACGCTTGCTGATCGTGGAGCAGAGATCCCGCTGCGTTATGCACCGAGAGGTGCGGCAACGGTTTCGCTCGACAGCAGCTTTTCTTCTGCCGGTATGAATCAGACACTGCATACACTGGTTGCCGAAATCACCGTAGATGCCGGCTGCAGCATTCCGCTATATCAGGCTGATACCACGATGACGTTTACGTATCTGCTTTCTGAGACGGTCATTGTGGGGGATGTGCCACAGGTAACCTGGAGCGGTAGACTCGCCGCAAATGGATAACCAAATATGTATAGAATACGAAGCAGAAAAAATAGAAAAAAGGTTTGCTAAATACAACAAAATATGGTATAATATAAGTTGATGCAATTTATCCTGAGACGGGGCTGCATCAGAATGAATAAAGAAAACGTCATGGAGGTTACCCATGGAACGAAATAAAGCAGAAGCTCGAATCAAAGAGCTGTCCGCACTGCTCGAACAATATAACCACGAATACTATGTGCAGGACAATCCCAGTGTGGATGACTACACCTATGATACACTGATGCGTGAGCTGCGTGCACTGGAAGAGGCATTTCCGGATTTGTTATCCCCGCATTCACCATCCCAGCGTGTCGGCGGTACCGCATCCAATCTATTCGAGAAGGTTTCGCATACGGTTCAGATGCAGAGTCTGCAGGATGTGTTCAGCTTTGAACAGGTTGCATCCTTTGTCACACGGTGCCGGGAAGCATTTCCGGATGTTGCCTTTAGTGTGGAACCGAAGATCGACGGATTGTCCGTTTCTCTTGAATATCGTAACGGCAAGCTGGAGCGTGGCTCTACCCGTGGTGATGGATTTGTTGGCGAGGATGTCACGGCGAATCTCAAAACGATCCGTTCCATTCCTTTAACCCTGAAAACTACGCTCCCTTTTGTTGAAGCAAGAGGAGAGGTCTACATGCCCAGAGAGCAGTTTTATGCGTTGGTGCAGCAGCAGGAGGAAGCAGGGGAGCAGCCTTTCAAAAATCCGAGAAACGCAGCCGCCGGCTCTCTCCGTCAGAAGCATTCTGCTGTCACAGCAAAGCGTAAACTCGACCTCTTTATCTTCAATCTCCAGCAATGCAAGGGACAGGAGTTTACTTCCCATGATGAAACGCTGTGTTTTCTGGAGGAAGCTGGCTTCCGTGTGGTGCCAAACCGCAGAATATGCCATACAACGGAGGAGATTCTGGAAGCGATCGAAGCCATCGGAAGCTCCAGAAATGATCTTCCGTATGATATTGATGGCGTCGTCATCAAGGTAAACACCCTCTCGCAGCGTGATGCAATGGGAACAACCGCCAAAACCCCTAAATGGGCAATCGCATATAAGTTCCCGCCGGAAGAAAAAGAAACGATTCTTCGTGAAATCGAAGTCAATGTCGGCAGAACCGGCGCTATGACCCCTGTTGCGGTGTTTGATACCATTCTTCTTGCAGGCACAAGTGTTTCAAGAGCGGTTCTTCACAATCAGGATTTTATCAATGAAAAAGATATTCGACTCGGCGATCGGATTATTGTCCGCAAGGCCGGCGACATCATCCCCGAAGTGCTGCGGAGTGTTGCACACGAAGCTGGTTCCACGCCATATCGCTTGCCCGAATGCTGTCCTGTATGCGGCGAAAGGGCAGTCCGTGATGAGGAAGAAAGTGTACTGCGCTGTCCGAATATTTCCTGTCCTGCGCAGCTTCATAAGCAGATCGTCCATTTTGCGTCCAGGGATGCTATGAATATTGACGGATTAGGTCCTGCGATCGTGACTGCACTGATTGAAGCGGATCTGATCCATGATGCCGCTGATCTTTATACACTCCAGATGGAGCAGCTTCTGACACTGGAAGGCTTCAAGGAAAAGTCTGCTGAGAATCTGGTGCGTGCCATCGAAGCTACAAAAAACGCCCCCCTCGACAGAGTGATTTTTGCACTTGGTATCCGAAATATCGGGCAGAAGGCGGCTAGTCTCCTATGTGCACACTTTGGTTCTCTCGAGGCAATCACACAGGCAGAGCGCAGCGAGATTGCTGAAATTGAAGGGTTTGGCGAGATTATGGCGGATCACCTCTGCACAGCGCTCCATGACTCCCATGTCAGCGACCTGCTGCTTCGCCTGAAAGCCGCAGGACTTTCGATGACTTATGAGAAAGTACAAGTTACAGAACACGAATTTTTCACTGGGAAAACATTCGTGCTGACCGGAACTCTTTTACAAATGAAGCGCAGTGACGCCAAAAAAGCAATCGAAGCCGCAGGCGGTAAGGTGAGCGGATCGGTTTCGAAGAAAACAGATTATGTGATTGCAGGGGAGGATGCAGGCAGTAAACTGACCAAGGCACAGGAGCTGGGAATATCCATTCTCAGCGAATCCGAATTCCTTGCAAAACTGCCGTAATGTGATGAATAAAAAGATAGACATTCCGTATCTTGCGAAACTTGCCCGCCTGCACATACGGGATGATGAATTGGATGGATTTGTACAGGACATGCAGGCAATGATCGAGATGGTGGATACTCTCCCTGTAGAAGCACAAACACTGCCCCCACAGGGAACGGAATCCACACAGCTCAGACAGGATATTGCGGTTTTCGGCGCATATGCCACTGCGGAGCTCATGAAAAACGCTCCGCAAACGCAGTCAGACTGTATCGTCGTGCCCAGAACGGTGGAATAGGGGGACGAGATGAATCTTAACAGAAAAACCGCATCCGAGCTTTCCCTGATGCTGCAGCAGAAACAATGCAGCGCTGTTGAGCTTTTGACAGACACGCAGCAGCAGCTGCAGAAAACCGAAGATTCGCTTGGGGCTTATATCACATTATGTGATTCTTCGTTGCAGCGGGCGATCGAAATTGATAACGCAAGAGCAAGGGGAGAAACACTTCACCCGCTTGCTGGTATTCCGCTTGCAGTCAAGGACAATATTTCCACAAAAGGAATCCGCACGACCTGTGGTTCCCGCATGCTGGAACATTATCTTCCACCTTTTGATGCCACTGTAATCGAACGACTCCGGGCTGCCGGAACGGTCATGATCGGCAAGACAAATATGGATGAATTCGGTATGGGCTCATCAACGGAGACTTCTTATTTTCATCCTACACGAAATCCGTACCATCCTGAATATGTTCCCGGCGGCTCCTCCGGCGGCAGTGCTGCTGCCGTTGCCAGCGGAGAAGCTGTGCTGGCGCTTGGTTCGGATACAGGCGGCTCTATTCGGCAGCCTGCCGCTTTCTGCGGTGTTGTCGGCTTGAAACCCACCTATGGTTGTGTATCACGTTATGGTCTGGTAGCCTATGCTTCGTCTCTTGATCAGATCGGTCCCATCACGAGATCAGTTCGTGATGCGGCGCTCTTCCTGCAGTTTATTGCAGGTTACGATCCCAAAGACGCTACCACTGCAAGAACCGCAGTGCCGGACTATACCGCACAGCTAACCGACAGTGTTCAAGGTCTGAAAATTGGTGTACCGGATGAGTTTTTCGGTGATCAGACAGAAGAACAGGTAAAAAATGCTGTGATGAAGGCGATCAGACTTCTTGAGCAGCATGGGGCTGTGGTAAAGCGAGTTTCTCTTTCTTCCGCAGAGTATGCCCTTTCGGTTTACTACATTCTTGCCTCTGCAGAGGCGTCATCCAATCTCGCACGATTTGATGGTGTACGCTACGGGCATCGTGCAGAAACCTATATGGATCTTGGCGATCTCTATGCGCAGAGCCGCAGTGAGGGATTTGGAGATGAGGTGAAACGCCGCATTCTGCTTGGTACATTTGTATTGAGCGCAGGTTATTATGAATCCTATTACCGCAAAGCCCAGGCGGCACAGTTGATGCTCCGGCAGGAATTTGAGACAATTTTTGAGGAATGTGACCTGATTGCTTTGCCGACTGCACCTGCACCTGCATTTCCTCTGGGAAAACACCAGCAGGATCCGACGAAGCTGTATCATACCGATCTCTATACTGTTCCGGCAAATCTTGCAGGACTCCCTGCAATCAGCATTCCCTGCGGCAGGGCGGCGAACAATTTACCCATCGGTCTGCAGCTGATCGGCAGACCATTTGATGAACAATGCATTCTGAATACGGCATATGCCTATGAGCAGCTGACAGGCGGCTTTCCAATGCCTGCATATGAATGATAAGGCGGTGAAGCATGAAGAACTATGAGGCAGTAATCGGACTGGAGATCCACGCAGAGCTGAATACAGCGTCCAAGATTTTCTGCAGCTGTAAAAATGCATTCAGTCATACTCCCAACACGCAGGTTTGTCCTGTATGCATGGGGTTTCCGGGTGCACTTCCGGTTCTGAATGAAGCAGTGGTTGATTCTGCGATTCGCATGGGACATGCCCTGCACTGCCGTATCAATCCCACATCCGTTCTGAGCAGAAAGCACTATTTTTATCCGGATCTTCCGAAAGCATACCAGATCTCGCAGGGAGATTTTCCACTTTGTGAGAACGGCTATCTGGATTACATAGTGGATGGTACCGAACAGCGGGTGCGCATTCAGCGTATTCATATCGAGGAAGACGCAGGAAAGCTTCTCCATGACGAATTGTCATCCGGTTCGCTGGTCGATTTTAACCGCTGCGGTGTCCCCCTGATCGAAATTGTGACAGAACCGGATATCCGCAGCAGTACGGAAGCCAGATGTGTTCTGGAAACAATTCGTTCCATTCTCCTGTATCTGAATATTTCCGATTGCAAAATGCAGGAAGGGTCCATCCGCTGTGATGTGAATGTGTCCATGCGTCCGGTAGGGAAGCATGCATATGGTACCCGCTGTGAGATGAAAAATGTCAACAGCTTCAGCGGTGCAGTGCGTGGGATTGAATATGAGATCCAACGCCAGAGCAAGCTGCTTTTATCCGGTAACCCCATACAGCAGGAAACACGCCGTTGGGATGATCCGGCCGGAAAGAGTATCCTGATGCGCACCAAAGAAGATGCAGAGGATTATCGTTTCTTTCCTGAACCCGATCTTCTCCCTCTTGTTGTCAGTCAGACAAGGATCACCGCACTGCAGCAAACGATTCCGGAGCTTCCGAATCAGAAACTTCGGCGCTACATTCAGATTCTGAAGCTGCCGCCCGCTGAAGCGGCACTGCTTACAGAGTCACCTGACAGGAGCATTTTCTTTGATGAATGTGTCGCAATCGGCATCTGTCAGCCAAAGAATATCTGCAACTGGATTCTCGGTGATGGCGCAAAATATACAAACGACACAGCCATCCCGCTCACCGATACCTGTATGACACCACAGCGGCTCACCGCACTGATTTCGGAAGTGGAGAAGGAAACTATCTCCAATTCTGCTGCAAAACAAGTGTTTTATTCGGTGATCGCTGAGGATCGGGAGCCAATCGACATCATCCAAGCACTGGGACTTATGCAGAATTCCGATTCTACTGCACTAAAATCGCTTGTTTTACAGGTTCTGGCTGGACAAAATAAATCTATAGAGGATTATCGGAACGGCAAAACCAATGTCCTCGGGTATCTGGTAGGACAGTGCATGAAAGCCTCGGGCGGCACTGCAAACCCTCGTCTATTAAAAGATATCGTCTCAGAATCACTTCATGAGATCTGTATTTTGGAGGAACAACATGAAATTTCAGTTTAATTCCAAGTATAACACCATAGCGCTTTATGCAATTATTGTGTTTGCAATCTGTCTGCTGATGATTATGGTTGCATTCCGAATCGAAATTTTCACATCCGCCTTTTCCAAAATCATCAGCGTCAGCTCACCCATTATCTGGGGTTTTGTCATCGCTTATCTTTTGAATCCGATGATGAAATTCTTTGAACGGCTGATCGGAAAAGCGATCAATCGCAAAAAAGAACATAAGGCAATTGTCCGTGGCTTATCCGTCGGCATCAGTATACTTTTATTGTTGTCCATATTGGCAGCGTTGATTGCATCGGTCATTCCGGAGGTCATCGCCAATATTCAGAGCATCAGTGACATCATCCTCGATCCCGAATTTCTACACCGTATGGAACTAAAAATCCGATCGATTTTTGACTCTCTTTCGGATAAAACTGCTTTTTTGGGAATTGATCTTTCACTCAATTTTGAAAATACTGAAGCGATGCTTCTGAGTTTGCTGGAACAAATTGCACCAGATCTGAAAAAACTATTCTCCAGTGACGGTTTGCTTGCCAGCCTGACGAATGGATTAATGAGTCTCCTCAATGGCATTAAAAATGCGTTTCTTGGCGTTATTGTCTCTATCTATCTGCTGTTCAGCAAGGAAGTTTTTATCGCACAGGCAAGAAAGATTGTTTGTGCAATTTGCGCACCGCCCACAGCACGCAAGGTCTTTCGCTTTGTATCGAATGTTAACAAGAAATTCATCGGCTATTTTACCGGTGTAGCGGTGGACTGCACATTGATCGGCATTATATCCTTTATTTTCATGCAGCTGACCGGAATGCCCTATGCACTGTTGATCAGCTGTATTCTCGCCCTGACAAATGCGATCCCGATTTTCGGACCCTACATCGGATCCATCCCTTCTTTCCTGCTTGTTCTCTTATTCTCTCCGGAGAAAGCATTGATTTTCCTGATTTTTGTCATTGTACTGCAGCAGGTGGACGGTAATATCATTGCCCCGAAGATCCTTGGCGACCAGCTTGGTCTTTCTGCTTTCTGGATCATGTCGGCAGTCTTTATCGGCGGTGGTCTGTTTGGGTTGTTCGGTATGATCGTAGCTTCTCCGATGTTTGCAGTGATCTATTCGATTTGCAGCGAAGTCGTGAATATTCGCCTGTATGAAAAGGGAATGCCTGTAAAGACCAAGACTTATATGCAGAATTTCAATCCCGAGGAAACGCTGTATCCTGTCAATTCCGACCTTCTCCCCGCAGACGAACCGGACGATGCGCAGGATCAGGATGCGGATAAGCAGGAAACCAGCCACCCCGACCAGAAACTTTCACTGAAATCCTTTACAAAGAAGCATAAAAAATAACCGTCCGCAAAAGCGGACGGTGTACAGAACGTCATACAGAATGCTGCGGTAATGTCACAGCTGGAAAGTATTTCTGAACAAAGGATGGCATCCGGGCGGTGATCTGTTTTCCTTCCAGATCGGAAATACAGCAGTCTCCCAGATTTGAAAACCTGATCGTGTACGCACACAAGCACTGGTTTTCTTCGGAGGCAAAGGATCGATGCTGACCGCCGTATTTGGGATCCCCAAGCAGCGGTGCATGCAAATATGCCAGATGCGCACGGATCTGATGGGTCCGCCCGGTCAGCAGGTCAATGTGCACCAGCTGCAGCATTCCTTGCTGTGCCAGAACATGATACCTGGTACGGATCTGATGCCAGCCCGGACCTTCCGGTTTCTCGCTGATCTTCACCATATTCTGGCGGTCATCCTTTTTCAGCCATGCAGTACAGGTGTCCGACTTCTTTGGCAGCGGCGCAGCCGTCACAGCAAGATAGGATTTATGGACATTTCGATTCCGGATCGCTTCGTTGACTGCACGCAGTGCCGATGCGTTTTTGGCAGCGATCACAAGTCCTTCCGTATTGCGGTCAATCCGATTGCAGAGGGCGGGGGAGAAGGTCTGTTCCGAATCGGGATCATATTCACCTTTCCGCAGCAAATACTGCTTGATCTCGTCAATCAGCGATACCGCCTTCCGATCGTTGCCGCTGTGCGCATAGATGCCGATAGGCTTGTAAACAATGAGAATGTTCGCATCCTCATACACCACATCCACTTTACCGGTCGCTGCGGATGTGGGCGCCGCTGACTTGTTCTGAAAGAATTCCTCTTTCACATAAAGCGTCAGCACATCACCATTCTGCAGAATTTCCGGACCCTTGCAGCGGGCGCCGTTATATTTGATATCCTTTTTCCGGATCAGCTTGTAAAGTAAGCTTTTCGGCATGTCCGGCATGAGCTTGCACAAAAATTTATCGAGCCGTTGTCCGGCATCATTCTGATTGACTGTAATTGTTCGCATGATATTTCCTTTCCGATCCACATTGATGGTTTCTTGTTTTTATTATACCACAGAATTTCCCATTTGAAAAGAGGAAATTACAAAGGAGTTCCTATGGACGCATTTAAACTGCATGCTCCCTATGCACCTGCAGGGGATCAGCCCAAAGCAATTGCCGCCCTGACTGAAGGGATCCGCAGCGGCAACAAAGTTCAGACACTGCTCGGCGTAACGGGCTCCGGCAAAACCTACACGATGGCAAATGTGATCGCTGCAGTGAACAAGCCCACACTGGTGCTGGCACACAACAAGATTCTGGCGGCACAGCTTTGTTCTGAATTTAAGGCATTTTTTGCGGAAAATGCGGTAGAATATTTCGTAAGCTACTATGATTATTATCAGCCGGAAGCCTATGTTCCCAGTACTGACAGCTATATCGAAAAGGATTCTTCCATTAACGATGAGATCGACAAGCTTCGCCATTCTGCCACAACAGCGCTTGCCGAACGGCGGGATGTGATCATCGTTGCCAGTGTCTCATGCATCTACTCCCTCGGAAGCCCTGAAGAATACCGCAACATGGTTGTATCTGTACGAGCGGGAATGGAAAAGCCCTTGGAACAGCTTATGCGTGAACTGGTGAATATTCAGTTTGAACGCAATGATATAGAGTTTTCCCGTAACAAATTCCGTGTTAGAGGGGACACGATTGAAATTTTTCCGTCGAACGCAACGGAAAAGGCGATCCGTGTAGAGTATTTCGGTGATGAGATAGAACGCATCTGCGAAGTCAATACACTTACCGGAAAGGTAGAAGCTGTCCTGCAGCATGCAGCCATTTTCCCCGCATCCCATTATGTTGTCGGGGATGAAAAGATGGAAGCAGCCATCACGGATATTGAGGAAGAACTTGCAGAACGTGTAGCGTATTTTACAGAAAATCACAAACTCATTGAAGCACAGCGCATTGCACAACGCACGCACTATGATATTGAAATGCTGCGTGAGATCGGTTTCTGCAGCGGTATTGAAAATTATTCCCGGGTACTGGCAAGACGCCCCCCCGGCAGCGTACCCTACACTTTGCTTGACCATTTCCCTGAGGATTTTCTCCTGATCGTTGACGAGAGCCATGTAACGCTTCCGCAGGTTCGTGCAATGAGTGCCGGCGACCGTGCACGCAAAACCACCCTGATTGATTATGGATTCCGACTTCCCAGTGCATATGATAACCGACCGCTGGTATTCTCGGAATTTGAAAAGCACATCCATCAGGCAATTTTCGTCAGCGCAACACCCGGTGAGTTTGAGAAAGAGCAGTCCGCACAGATCGTTGAACAGGTGATTCGTCCGACAGGTCTTGTGGATCCTGAAATCATCGTGAAACCTGTGGAGGGACAGATGGATGATCTGCTTTCGGAGATCCGGATCCGTGCTGAGAAGGATGAACGTGTGCTGGTAACAACGCTCACCAAACGTATGGCAGAAAACCTGACCACTTATCTGGAAGAAATGGGCACCCGTGTCCGCTATCTCCACCACGATATTGATACCATCGAACGTATGGAGATCATCCGTGATCTCCGATTAGGGGAATTTGATGTGCTTGTTGGCATTAACCTTCTGCGCGAGGGTCTGGATATCCCCGAGGTTTCCCTCGTGGCAATCCTTGATGCGGACAAAGAAGGTTTCCTGCGCAGTGAAACATCCATGATTCAGACCATTGGCCGTGCTGCACGTAATGCACAGGGACAGGTCATCATGTATGCGGACAGTGTTACAGGCTCTATGGAGCGTGCGATTCGTGAAACAAACCGCCGCCGTGCGCTGCAGATGGCATTCAATGAAGAACATGGAATCATACCGCAAACCATCCGTAAGGATGTTTATGAGATCCTGGAAATCAGCAGTAAGGAAGAAGTTGAGCAGAAGACAACCAAGAAGAAACTTTCCAGACAGGAACGGGACGAACTGATCAAGAACCTGACTGCACAAATGAAGGAAGCAGCAAAGATGCTTGAATTCGAGCACGCAGCATTCCTGCGTGATGAGATCGCCAAACTCAAAGGGGA
This sequence comes from Oscillospiraceae bacterium, assembly GCA_045544635.1. Lineage (GTDB taxonomy): Bacteria > Bacillota > Clostridia > Oscillospirales > Ruminococcaceae > UBA3855. The sequence continues at coordinate 13,465 of JAZPZJ010000017.1, read as the reverse complement.
GAAGTGATTCCCCGTATGATACAGAGAAAAGGATGTGGATAGGATGCAAAGAAATGAAATCGTCATTAAAGGCGCACGGGTTCACAATCTGAAAAATATTGATATCACGATCCCTCGTGATCAGCTGGTTGTGATGACCGGTCTTTCCGGTTCCGGTAAATCGTCCCTTGCGTTTGATACGCTTTATGCGGATGGACAGAGACGCTATGTCGAAAGTCTTTCCTCCTACGCAAGACAATTCCTCGGTCAGATGGAAAAGCCCGATGTAGATAGTATCGAGGGACTTTCACCGGCAATTTCAATCGACCAGAAAACAACCTCAAAGAATCCCCGTTCCACAGTCGGAACAGTCACAGAGATTTATGATTATCTTCGTCTGCTATACGCCAGAATCGGGATTCCGCACTGTCCGGTCTGCGGCAGAGAGATCACCCAGCAGTCCGTTGATGAAATCGTCGATCAGATCATGTCGCTCCCGGAAGGAACCAAAATCCAGCTGCTTGCTCCCATTATCCGTGGGAAGAAGGGACAGCATCTCAAAGAGCTGGAACGTGCACGCAAAAGTGGTTATGTTCGTGTACGGATCGACGGAATCCTGTATGACCTATCCGAGGAGATCCGTCTTGAGAAAAATAACAAACACACGGTCGAGATCGTTGTCGATCGTCTGGTCATCAAGGATGGCATCATCTCCCGTCTGACCGATAGTCTGGAGACAGTCTTTGCGCTGACGGGCGGTATTGTCCATGTGGATGTTATCGGCGGCGAAATGCTGTCGTTTTCCCAGAACTATGCCTGCCCTGAACACAACATCAGTATGGAAGAACTGACACCACGCATGTTTTCGTTCAATAACCCCTATGCAGCATGCGAGAAATGTACGGGGCTTGGCATGTTCCAGCGTATTGATCCGGAATTGATCGTACCGAATCCGGAGCTGAGTATCCGTGGCGGTGCGATCCATGCATCCGGATGGAATAACCTGGATGATGGTTCCATTGCAATGATGTATTACAATGCTCTTGCAGATAAGTATGGCATTTCACTTGATACCCCCATTGGCGAACTGCCCAAAGAAGCAGTCAAAGCGTTTCTTTATGGTACAAACGGCGAAAAGCTGCTGCTGCATCGCAACCGTGATCTGGGCGGCGGAACCTACTATGCAGCTTTTGAAGGAATTATTCCGAATCTGGAACGTCGTTACCAGGAGACTACCAGCGTCTATGCCCGTGCTGATCTGGAGGATTATATGGGCGAAGTGCTTTGTCAGGCTTGCAATGGCGCAAGGCTTCGTCCGGAAATTCTTTCCGTGACAGTGGGCGGCGTCAATATCTTTGAATTGACGGAAATGCCCGTAAAAAGATCCCTGCAATTTTTACAGGATCTTGATCTGACAGAACATGAACGCTTTATCGGCGAGCGGATCATAAAAGAAATCTGTGATCGTCTGGGATTTCTGACAAGCGTGGGACTGGAATATCTTACATTATCCCGTTCCTCCGGCACACTTTCCGGCGGTGAAAGCCAGCGTATCCGGCTTGCAACACAGATCGGATCTTCTTTGGTCGGCGTTCTTTATATTCTTGATGAACCGAGCATTGGTCTGCACCAGCGGGACAATGATATGCTGATTGCGACCATGAAACGGCTTCGTGACCTTGGCAATACCCTCATCGTTGTGGAACACGACGACGACACCATGCTTGCTGCGGATTATATTGTAGATATCGGTCCCGGCGCAGGCGTTCATGGCGGCAATATTGTCTTTGCTGGTACGCCTGAAAAGCTCCTTAAATGCAAGGATTCCATCACAGGACAATACCTCAGCGGCAGAAAACAGATCCCGATTCCGCTGCAGCGTCGGGAAGGCAGCGGTAAAGTGCTGCGTGTCATCGGCGCTGCCGAGCACAATTTACAGAATCTGGATGTCGAATTCCCGCTTGGCAAGCTGATCTGCGTCACAGGTGTTTCCGGTTCCGGCAAATCCTCACTGGTCAATGAAATTCTGTACAAGCATCTGGCTGCCAAGCTCAACCGTGCTAAAATCAAGGGCGGTCATTGTAAACGTATTGAGGGGGTTGAACATCTCGATAAAGTGATCTGCATCGACCAGTCGCCCATCGGCAGAACGCCCCGTTCCAATCCTGCAACCTATACCGGCGTATTTACGGATATCCGTACACTCTTTGCACAGACGAATGACGCAAAGAGACGTGGCTATCAGGCCGGCAGATTTTCTTTCAATGTCAAAGGCGGACGCTGCGAAGCCTGCGAGGGCGATGGCATTCTGAAAATCGAAATGCACTTTCTTCCTGATGTTTACGTTCCCTGTGAAGTCTGCAAAGGAAAGCGTTATAACCGTGAAACACTTGAGGTGCATTACAAGGGTAAGTCCATCCATGATGTGCTTGAAATGACCGTTGATGAGGGTGTGATGTTCTTCGAACATCTGCCGAAAATTGCGAGAAAACTTAAAACACTCCAGGAAGTCGGGCTTGGCTATGTCAAAATCGGACAGCCTGCAACCACGCTCTCCGGCGGTGAAGCACAGCGTGTCAAGCTTTCTACAGAACTTGCAAAGCGTGCCACCGGTCAGACAGTTTATATTCTTGATGAGCCAACGACCGGTCTGCATACAGCGGATGTACACCGTCTTATTGAAGTCCTGCAGCGTCTTGCGGATGCAGGGAATACAGTAATCGTCATTGAGCATAACCTCCATGTAATTAAGGTTGCCGATCATATCATTGATCTTGGACCCGAGGGCGGCGATGGCGGCGGCACGATCGTTGCACAGGGTACGCCTGAAGAAGTCGCAGAAACGCCCGGATCCTATACCGGGAAATATCTCAAACCCTATCTGAAATGATCTGAAAGGGGGCAGTCGCATTGCGAAAACTAGTCAAAATTTTATTCAACCGAAACACGCTCTTTGTGATTCTGCTGCTCCTGCAGATCGCATTCCTCGTTTCGGCAATCCTCATGCTCAGTGAGCACTACCTCTTCGTCTATTTCTGCCTGCTTCTGTTGGATCTGGTCCTCGTGGTGTATATTACCAATACCTCCGAGAATCCGTCCTATAAGCTCCCCTGGATCATGTCGATGCTGGTCTTTCCGTTGTTCAGTGGTCTTGCCTATATTCTGATCAAAACAGATCTGGGACACCGCTTGTTCAAAAAAGCCTATGCGGATAAGGTTGTGGAGACAAAAAAATATCTTCCCCAGAACACGCACATCGTTCAGCAGCTTCGTGCTCAAAACGAGGGGCATTACAATCTGTCCAATTATCTCCAGAAATACGGTGGTTTTCCGGTTTATCGAAACAGGGAAGTACAGTATTTTTCTGATGGCACCCACATGTTTGAAGCGATGAAAGCTGAGATCCTCAATGCCAAACGTTATATATTCCTGGAATTCTTTATTATCTCCAAAGGAGAAATGTGGAATGAAGTATTGTCTCTTCTCACCGCCAAGGCAAAGGAAGGGGTGGATGTCCGCATCTTTTACGATGGCTTTGGAACACAGCTGCAGATGCCGCATCATTACTTTGACGATCTGAAGCAATATGGGATTCACTGCAAAGTCTTTAACGGCTTCAAACCACTTCTTTCTGCTTCTCAGAATAATCGTGACCACCGCAAAATTCTGGTCATCGACGGGCATACTGCTTTTACAGGCGGTGTGAATCTTGCTGATGAGTATATCAATCGCCGAGAGCGGTTCGGTCACTGGAAGGATGGTGGCATGCTGTGCCGGGGAGAAGCAGCCTGGAGCTTTACGGTGATGTTTTTACAGCTCTGGGAACTTGAGCAGAAGGATGATGGAACGCTTGACCGTTATCGTCCGACGTCACCGCCGCCTGGTAATTATGACGGGTACATCCAGCCGTACAGTGACTCTCCGACGGATGAAGAATATGTCGGAAAATGTGTTTATCTGGATATCATCAATAACGCCAAGCGTTATGTCTATATCATGACTCCCTATCTCATCCTGGATCATGAAATGGTCACCGCTTTAGGACTTGCAGCAAAAAAAGGCGTCGATGTCCGCATCATCACCCCCCATATTCCGGATAAATGGTACGCATACAACATCGCCTGGAGTTATTACCGGGAATTACTGGAAACAAAAGTCCGGATTTATGAATATACTCCAGGGTTTATTCATGCGAAAAATTTTGTCTCCGATGATACCATCGGCGTAATCGGTACGATCAATCTTGACTACCGCAGTCTCTATCTTCATTTTGAATGTGCGGCGCTCCTGTATGGTTCTAAAGAAATCCCCTCTATTCGGGAGGATTTTGAGAATACACTGAAAGTTTCCCAGGAAATCACACTTTCAGACTGCGCCAAACGTCCGATCTTTCATCGATTGGTCGGTTGGATGCTCCGCATATTTGCCCCAATGTTGTAAAAACTTGCCGCAGAATCGGATGATCTTCCGCTTCTTCCGGCATTGTATATAGAAAGGAAGTATTTACTATGAGTGAATGTACACATGACTGCAGCACATGCAGCAGCAATTGCAGTTCTCGTCAGGAACCGCAGAGCCTTCTCGAAAAGCCCAATGCATTGAGCAATGTCGGCAAGGTGATTGGCATCGTCAGCGGTAAGGGCGGCGTGGGTAAGTCCCTCGTTTCCTCCATGCTGGCAGTCGGCACACAGAGAGCCGGAAAGCACGCTGGCATCCTCGACGCTGATATCACCGGTCCTTCCATTCCGAAGGCGTTCGGCATCAAGGAACGTGTTGCCGCAACCGAAATGGGCATGATCCCAGTCAAGTCCAAGATGGGCGTGGATATCATGTCCGTCAATCTGATGCTCGACAATGATACCGATCCTGTAGTCTGGAGAGGTCCCGTCATTGCAGGTGTAGTCAAGCAGTTCTGGACCGATGTGATCTGGAATGATGTGGATTACCTGTTTGTGGATATGCCCCCCGGAACCGGCGATGTACCGCTGACTGTATTCCAGAGCATTCCGGTGGACGGCATCATTATTGTTACTTCTCCGCAGGAGCTGGTTTCCATGATCGTGCAGAAGGCAGTAAAAATGGCAAAAATGATGAATATTCCGATTCTTGGCATCGTGGAGAATATGAGCTATGCCGTATGTCCCGACTGCGGAAAGAAGATCTATGTTTACGGTGAGAGTCATACAGCCGAAGTTGCAAAGGAATATGGCATTCCGCTGCTGGCACAGATCCCGTTCAGTCCTGACCTTGCAAAGCAGGTGGATATGGGTGTGATCGAGCTGCATGAGTGTGCAGAAATTGATTGTGCCGTTGCCAAAATTCTCGGCGAATAACTGCGCATAGAATATCACAAAATCTGATATACTAGAATTACCGCCCATCAGAACGGGCGGTAATTCTTTATTTCGGAGAGGATCATATGATTCAATATAGTGGTGAAAAGACTTTTACAAAAGAACAGGTGCAGGCTCTTTTTCTGGCGGTGGATTGGGAATCCGGAAAGTACCCGGAGAAATTATATCATTCGCTGCTTTCTTCCGAAACTGTGCTTACTGCGCAAACTGATGAACTACCGCTTGCCGGTCTGATGTCCGCTATCTCAGATGGCGGCATGAACGTCTATTTTCCTTATCTGTTAGTTCATCCGCAGGCGCAGGGTGCCGAGATCGGTAGAACACTCGTAAAAATGATGCTTGAACGATATAGCGCTTATTGCCGAAAAATTCTAGTATGTCCGAACAAACGGATCCGTTTTTATACGTCCGCAGGCTGGAAGCAGGCAGAGGAACAGAGCGCAATGATGATCTGCAATTTTCCTGAATTGTAAAACTGAACGCTCGCCAAAAGTAATAGTAGAATTTTGTGAAAAATTACAAAATCAATGTTGAAAAAAATTTCCCTATTTTCCGCAGTAATTTCAGAAGCATGTAACAAACAGCATTTTTTTCAGAAATAAGTGCAAAAAAACACTTGCAATATTTGCAAATATGTAGTATCATATAATTGTATAGGTATGGACAAAGGAGGTACATTGAATGAGTCTGATTTCAATTATTGTACCATGCTACAATGAAGAGGCAGTATTGCCCTTATTTTATGAAGAAATCCAGAAGATCATGCAGCAGATGAAGGAAGAGCATTCTCATCTGACGTTTGAGCTTTTATTTATTGATGACGGTTCAAAGGATAAAACGCTCACGCTTCTGCGTGAAATGTCACTGCAGGACGAGAGAGTTCGCTATATCTCGTTCTCTCGCAACTTCGGAAAAGAGGCTGGCATGTTTGCCGGACTTGAAAATGCTAAGGGCGATTACTGCGTCGTGATGGATGCGGATCTGCAGCATCCGCCGGCATTTTTGCCGAAGATGTACAACTACGTTAAAGATGGCGAGTTTGACTGTGCAACCACTAGACGTGTCAGCCGTAAGGGCGAATCCAAGATCCGTTCTGCATTTGCACGATCCTTTTATAAGATCATGAATAAAATTTCCCAGACAGAAATTGTAGACGGCGCACAGGATTTCCGCTTCATGACAAGGCAGATGGTCGATTCCATTCTCTCTATGAAGGAGTACAACCGTTTCTCCAAGGGCATTTTCAGCTGGGTCGGCTTCAAGACACAGTACATTGAATATGAAAATGTGGAACGTGCCGCAGGTACAACTGCATGGTCCTTCTGGGGATTGTTCCGATACTCATTGGAAGGTATTTTTGCATTCTCGACAGCGCCGCTGGCACTTGCATCCTTGCTTGGTATTTTCAGCTGTCTGGTTGCATTCATTATGTGCATCGTCATCATCATTAAGACGCTTATCTTTGGTGAGCCGGTTGCCGGCTTCCCGACGATTATGTGCGTGATGTTCTTTCTTGGCGGTCTTCAGCTGTTCTGCATCGGTATCCTCGGTCAGTATCTGTCAAAGACTTATCTTGAAAGCAAGCAGCGACCGATCTATCTGATGCGTGAGAATGAAGAAATCTATCGTTCCCGTCAGCAGCAGAAATCCTGACGGAGGCATATGTGAGTAATCAGGCAAAATTTTTGATCTCGCTGCTCTTTATTGTAGCAATCATTCTAGCGGCAGGATTGACCCGTTTTTATTTCGATGTGACGAAAAATACCGATCACACGGATGAACAGGATAAAATCGCAGCGCTTGTGCACAGCTATCCAAATGGTATGTGCGTTTTTAAAAGTACGAATGGCTTCTTTGGTCTGCTGGATGCAGAAGGTGCGATCATTATTGACGCAGAGTGGCGTGAGATTCTGACAGTCACCGATCACATGGCATTGGTTTCACGCACTGTGCAGAATGAACCGTTAATCGGCGGTATTGATTTTGAAGGAAATGTGATCCTTCCGTTCACATTCCGCTCATTTGAAACACTGACAGATCATTGTTATCTTGCGCAGGTTGCAGAAGACGACCGATACGTTATCTATAATGACGCATTTGAGCCAATGTTTCAGTACAGCTGGGAGAAAGCAGCTTATGACAGCGGAATGCTGACATTGGAAAAGGATGGATGTACATTTGCATTTTATATTGCGGACGAAGAACCGATCTTTCGCAGGGCACAGATGACATGTCTGATCGGGGACAAGCCGCTGAACTGGAATGTTTCAAATCGCATCTACCTTTCTGAGCTTGATCCGCAGGAACTGATCCGGATCAATCGATGTGTAGCAGATTATCTTGAGATGCTTATCACGAATGATTTCGAACATCTCCCGGAAATATCTGCACCGGAATACACCGGTGCACTGAGCAAAACTGATTTGTTCAAAGGTTTCGTCTTTGACGAGATCAACGGTTTCTCGTTTTCGTCACTCGATCGAGAAAAAAAGGTCTATGATTTTACGTTTACAATACAATACCATTCTGAAGCTCCGGTTGAAACCGGAACGGAAGTGTTTGCTGAACCTGCAGAGGCTTATTCTGAAACAAGCGGTTCGGTACAGGTACATTTATATTTGCAAAGGGATACATCCCATCAGCTCATTCTGACATCCGTGGCTCTGGACTATCGCAAGGTTCAGACTGCACCACCGGATGCTGAACAATAAATCATTTGCTGCACCCGTATGTCCGTGCGATCGGATGCAGCACAATTACCCGCACGGAGAAATGAGGCGTCTTATGTCAAAAAAAGTTGCAGTTATCATGGGCAGTGACAGCGATTTTCCGGTCGTGAAAGGTGCTGTAGAAAAACTGAAGTCCTTTGGTGTTCCGGTTGAGGTGCATGTAATGTCCGCACACCGCACCCCTGATGATGCAGCCGAGTTTTCCAAAAATGCGGAGGCTAACGGTTTCGGTGTCATCATTGCAGCAGCAGGTATGGCTGCGCATCTTGGCGGCGTACTTGCAGCACACACTATCCTTCCTGTAATTGGAATCCCGATTAAGTCCACTGCGCTTGATGGAATGGATGCACTGCTTGCAACGGTACAGATGCCTCCGGGAATTCCCGTTGCTACCGTTGGAATTAATAATGCTGCAAACGCCGGTATTCTTGCTGTACAGATGCTTGCACTTTCCGATCCGGAATTTGCAGAAAAGCTGCATAACATGAAATCGGATATGGCAGACGGAGTCCGTAAAAAGGACGCAGCACTCGCTGAACTGGTAAATAGCCTTTAAGTAAATGGGAGAGTAGTATGGGTGGATTCTTCGGAGCTGCTTCTGAAAATGACTGTGTTGTAGATGTCTTTTTCGGAACTGATTTTCATTCCCATCTGGGAACACGTCGCGGCGGTATGACTTCTTATTCGGATACAGCTGGGTTCCAGCGTAATATTCATAGTATTGAAAGCTCTCCGTTCCGCACTAAATTTGAGCATGATGTAGCTGGGATGCAAGGAAATCTCTGCATTGGTTGCATCAGTGATACTGACCCGCAGCCGATCCTTGTACGTTCTAAACTTGGATTATACGCAATCTGCAGTGTTGGTATCATTCATAATGAAAAAGAACTGACAAGTGAGCTGATGGAAAATGGCTGCGCTTGTTTTGAAACGATGAGTAGCGGTAAGATCAATTCAGGTGATTTGATCGGTGCATTGATTGCACAAAAGTCATCCTTTGCTGAAGGAATTCGTTATGCGCAGGAAAAAATCGAAGGTACCATGTCGCTCTTGATTCTCACAAAAGATGGCATCATCGCCGCGCGTGACAAACATGGTAAACTTCCGATCGTAATTGGACGGCGTGAGGATGGTTACTGCTTGTCGCTAGAGTCTTTTGCGTTCCAAAAGCTTGGATATGCTCTCTATAAGGAATTGAAAGCCGGTGAAATTGTAAAAGTTACAGCAAATGGCTGCGAAGTTCTCCATCCGGGAACCGGACAACTTAACATCTGCTCTTTTCTTTGGACTTACTATGGCTATCCGACAGCTGTATATGAAGGCGTTACAGTTGAGACAATGCGTACCCGCAATGGAGAGCTTCTTGCAGAAAATGATATCAAGGCCGGACGTCTTCCGGATGTTGATTATATATGCGGCGTACCGGATTCCGGAACACCACATGCAATTGGCTATGCAAATCGCAGCGGAATTCCGTTCGCAAGACCCTTTATCAAATATACGCCGACATGGTCCAGAAGCTTTATGCCTTCTAACCAGAAAATGCGTAATCATGTTGCAAAAATGAAAATGATTCCCGTACATGAACTGATTGAGGGGAAAAAGCTCCTGTTTGTCGATGACAGTATTGTCCGTGGTACACAAATGCGTGAAACCGTCGAATTTCTTTATGAAAACGGCGCGAAAGAAGTCCATATGCGATCTGCATGTCCGCCGATCATGTTTGGCTGTAAGTATCTTAATTTTTCCCGCAGCACATCAGAGATGGAACTCATTGCCCGGCAGGTCATTGACAGATTTGAAGGTGCAAATGGTATGAAGTATCTGCATGAATATTGTGATACTAACACAGAGCGAGGTAAGCGTCTGCGTGATGAGATATGCCGTCAGCTCAAACTTACATCACTAGAATTTCAGACTCTTGAAGGAACCGTCAAAGCCATCGGTCTTCCTGAAAACAGCCTGTGCACCTATTGCTGGACAGGCAAATAACTTTGTTGATGTTTCAAGGAATATGGTATTTTCTTTTATTCTTTGAAGGCGTTCATGGATAAATCATTAAAATGATGCAAAAGCATTACAGGAGGTAACTCATGAAAAGTTTTTCTGAAAGCTACAAGGAAGCCGGCGTTGACGTTACTGCCGGTTACGAAGCAGTCAAGCTCATGCGTGAGCATATCGCCAAGACCAACACTGCAGGTGTTCTTTCCGGTATCGGCGGTTTTGGCGGTTTGTTCGAACCCGATCTGACAGGTATTGAAAAGCCTGTATTTGTATCCGGTACTGATGGTGTCGGCACCAAACTCAAGATCGCATTCCTCATGGACAAGCATGATACCGTAGGCATCGACTGCGTTGCAATGTGCGTGAATGACATTATCTGCTGCGGCGCAAAGCCCCTGTTCTTCCTTGACTACATTGCAGTTGGCAAGAACTATCCGGATAAGGTAGCAACCATTGTTTCCGGTATCGCAGAAGGCTGTGTACAGTCCGGTTGTGCGCTCGTAGGCGGTGAAACAGCAGAAATGCCCGGTTTCTATCCGATTGACGAATATGATCTGGCAGGCTTCTCTGTTGGTGTTGTAGATAAGAAAAAAATTGTGAATCCCGATTCTCAGAAAGCTGGCGACGTTCTGATCGCACTGAAATCCAGCGGCGTTCATTCCAACGGCTTCTCTCTTGTACGTAAGGTATTCGATGTTAATCAGGCAAATCTGATGACCTATTTCGATGAGCTGGGCATGACACTCGGTGAATGCCTGTTGACCCCCACCAAGATCTATGTAAAGTCCGTCCTGAAGCTGATGGAATCTGTAACCGTTAAGGCTGTATCCCACATTACTGGCGGCGGCTTCTATGAGAATATTCCGAGATCCCTCCCGAAGGGACTGTCCGCTAAGATCGAAAAGAAGAACGTACAGGTTCTCCCCATTTTTGATCTGCTGGCAAGAACCGGTCATATTCCGGAGCGTGACATGTACAATACCTTCAATATGGGTGTTGGTATGATCGTTTCTGTCGCAAAGGAAGATGCAGACAAGGCTGTGGAGATTCTCAAGGCTGCCGGTGAAGATGCGTACATTCTTGGCGAACTCGTTGAGTCTGAGGATGGCGTAATTCTCTGCTGATGATCCTTTATTCGACCTGCATCAATTCTTATGCAGGTCGGATGTCTTAATAGATATAAATCAGGAGCGTGATATTATGAAAAACATCGTAGTTCTGGTCTCAGGAGGCGGCACAAATCTCCAGGCCTTGATCGACGCACAAAAGCGTGGCGAAATCCGTGGCGGCAAGATCAGCTGCGTCATTTCCTCACGATCCGACGCTTATGCACTTGTCCGTGCAAGGGAAAACGACATCCCCACAAGAGTCATCCCACGCAAAGACTATGCTGATAATGCCGCTTACAGTGAAGCACTTCACGAGGCGCTTTATCAGGAATATGCTGATCTGATTGTGCTTGCCGGATTCATGACCATTCTCGACAAGACCATCATTCAGGCATATAAGAATAAAATCATTAATGTACATCCCTCCTTGATCCCGTCCTTCTGCGGCGATGGATTCTATGGACTGCACGTACATGAAAAGGCACTGGAAAAGGGCGTGAAGCTGACCGGTGCGACTGTCCATTTTGTAAACGAGATCTGTGACGGCGGACCGATCATCCTCCAGAAAGCAGTGGAGGTGCAGAATGACGATACTCCCGAAATTCTGCAGAAGCGTGTCATGGAACAGGCGGAATGGAAGATCCTGCCTGAAGCAGTATCTCTCTTTTGTGAGGAAAGAATTAAAATTGTGGATGGTAAAGCCTTTATTACAAAGTAAGGAGTCAATATTATGAAAAAACTGGATATTTATGAAGAACTGAAAAGCAATTCCTATCCCGGCAGAGGTATTGTCATCGGCAAGTCCGAGGACGGTAAGTCCGCTGTTACGGCGTATTTCATCATGGGCAGAAGTGTGAATTCCCGTAACCGTGTGTTCACCGAAACCGCTGACGGCATCAGAACCGAGGCGGCTGATCCGTCCAAGCTGACTGATCCCCACCTCATCATCTATGCACCGGTCAGAGTGCTGGGCAACAAGACTATCGTTACCAACGGCGACCAGACCGATACCATCTATGAACTGATGGACAAGCAGCAGACCTTTGAACAGTCCCTGCGCACCCGTGAGTATGAGGACGATGCGCCCAACTACACACCTCGTATTTCCGGTATCATGCACGTTGAAAACGGCACATACAACTATGCAATGTCCATTCTGAAGTCCGCAGACGGCAACCCCGACTGCTGCGAGCGCTTCACCTATTCCTACACAAACCCGATCAACGGCTTCGGTCATTTCATCCACACATATATGGGCGACGGCAATCCGCTGCCGAGCTTCGAGGGTGAGCCGAAGAAGGTGACCATCCCGAACAATATGGATGAATTCGCTGCAAACCTCTGGGATGCACTGAACGAGGACAACAAGGTTTCCCTGTTCGTTCGCTACATCGACATCGAAACAGGCAAGGCGACTTCCAAGATCATCAACAAGTATACAAAGTGATTGTATCCTTTGATTTAGACGATACTTTGTCTGATCCGTAAAAAACCCGCGTTATAAGCGGTAAAACGAGTTTGTAGACGAGGTGGGACACATGTCTGACATCACAGAGACATTAGCTGAAATTTGCAATCTAGCTGAACTGCTTCAGGAACAGGATCTCTGGTGGCATTTCCGGAAATCTCCGCCAGCTGCATTGAAAGAAATACGTGATTGCGAATATCAGTCACAGATAAAGCTTCCAAAGGAACTGAAGGAATGTCTGCGAATTTCCAATGGCATCGAAATCCGTTATGATTATCCATATTCCGTTCTTACTCTTTACAGTCTGGAAGCTATCTGCCGGATGGCAGACGATCCCAAAAAGGAGTGTATCTACTTCGGTAACGCCGGCTACGAGATGTATTTTCACCGTACCACTGGAAAAATTCTAATTGAGCATAAGCGTTATCAATATGACGAAACCGAAGATTTTCATACAGAGATTCTGCAAACGGTCTTATTGAAAATGAAAAATGCACTTATGCAGGTGATGCGGCGTGATCAACTTATTGCGAACCAGCAGCAAAATCCGTACCGTAAATACTATGATCAGCTGCTTTCTATACACCAGCAGGATCAGAACATTGTGACCTTTTGTCCCCCAGCAACGGAAATTGAAATTGCTGAATGGGAAATGAAACACAACGCTGTACTCCCGAGGGCGTACAAAGACTGGCTGATGTTGTCAAATGGCAGTCAATTTGGTCATAAAAATCTTCTTAGTTTGGAACAAATCGAGACCTATCGTTCCAGTCCTGTTTATAAGTCGGATCGTAGCCATGTCGTTCTGTGAGCCAAGGAGTT